>JAAEPE010000106.1 GCA_024222395.1 Myxococcales bacterium | reverse complement strand
GGTGAGCGATGACGGACTCGAACGGCCGACATCCTCCTTGTAAGGCAGCGTGGCGGAGTCGCTGTGAACGGCCCGTACCGGGGCCTCTTCCCCTCGCCCCCTCTATTTGACAGAATGCCTACTTATCGGACCCAAGGAAAACACAGCTTGAACTTCCTCTGCGGGCACCTCGGCGAGCTCCTGGATGTGCTGCGAGGCTTTCATGCTGCTGGGTCGAAGAGCAGCTTCTCGGTGAAGATCGCGACGGTATCGTCTCGCTGATTCTTGAGGACGTGCGTCAGATCCACCAGCGTCTGTGCCTTGCTCGTCTTTCGATCGACACCGGCCGAAAGCTCCACGTGCAACGTATCGCCAGGAAAGGCCGGGCTCTTCACCTTGGCTTCGATCCCCACCATTCCATGAAAGGCCCCCAACTTCTCCTCTTCGGAGATGGCATTCACAACCTCCGAGACCGAGGTGGCGACCAGTCCCATTCCCAACGAGATCAGAAGAGGTGCCGGTGCGAATCTCTTGTTGTGGATGCCCGGCATCGCTTCCTGTACCCATTCCATATCGATGAAGGCCGGCTCGTGAAGACCCACCAGATTGACGAAGGTGACGATGTCGGTTTCGGTGATGGTCCTTCGGTGAGAGGTCTGGCAGTACAGATTCTGGCCATTCTTCCCTTTCGCTATTCGCATCTGTTCAGCCATGTTCTTCTGCTCGCTCCGGCCGCTGGCCGATTAGGTCTGAACCCCTGGGCGATGGGTCGTGCGGACCGCCCGGGGTTCGAGAAGGTGACATCAGACTCTACCAGAGGTCGTGATGCCGATTCGGTGCCCGTACCGGGGCCTCTTCCCCTCGCCCCCTCTATTTGACAGAATGCCTACTGATCGGACCCAAGGAAAACGCAGCTTGAACTTCCGGCGCTTCAGGCTTTCGTGTGGGTTGATTGAAGAGAGTCTGGATAGAGATCCAGGTCGGCCAGATGGAAGTAGATGGCATTGTGGAAGCGCTGGCGATTGCGGTACCCGCATGCCTTCCGCTTGATCCACTGGATCTTCGAGTTGAGCCCCTCGCTCCGAGCGTTGGTGACGTTGGTCGTCGCTGCATTGATCACGCCGTCCCAGTAGTACTTGATCAACCGAGCCACGCGCTTGATGGGCTCCAGACGAGACCGGATCGCCCAGGCGTACCAGCCCTTCCATGCCCGTTCCGCCCAGCCTCGGCGAATATAACCCCAGAGCATCATGGCGGACTCCTTGATCGCCCAGGCACGAGCCACACGCAGCTGGCTATCGCGACGCGGAGCAAACCCTTCCCATCGCTGTGTACTCATCCGATCCGGGTTCGTAAGCCACAGATACTTCGTCTTCTTGAGTCGACCGTCTCCCTCTCGAACGAGCTCTCGGTTCTCCGCTCGCCGCACCTCGTCTACGGCCCGGCCGAGATGTTGCGCAATGTGGAACTTGTCGAACACGATCCGTCGATCCGCATCGGGAACGTGCTCGCGGGTTGAAGAGATATACGGCGCCCACATGTCCATCGCGACCGATTCAAGTCTCGCGCAGCCTCTCGGGCCGAGATCTGCGTAGAAGGCACTCAGCGTTTGCTTCTTGCGCTCGTCGCCGATCCAGAGCACGCGATTGCGATCAAGATCGTTCACCACCGTGATGTACTCGGCCCGCTTGCGGAACGACGTCTCGTCGACTCCGATGCGGCGCGGTCGCTGTTTCTTCCTTCGAGCCAGTCCTCGGCGAACGGCCCGGTCCTGGATCCCCGCCACCTGGTCCCAACTGAGAGAAAGCTGACGCGCGACCGCCGAGAAGCTCGCTTCCTTCAGCCAGTCGATGACGAGCGCTTCGAACAGCGCCGTGAAGCGCGACTTTGGATCCGACCACGGGACCGCGATCTGGACGACTCCGTGCTCATCACACTGAACTCGAGGAACGTCCGCTACGAGAATCGTGCGATACTGCATCGTGTCCAGATGACGCCAGCGCCGCTCGCGGGAGTCGTAACGAGATCCTTGGCCTTGACACTTCGGGCAAAGAAGAGCCGCGTCGGGACCCATCTCCACCGACACGACGACGGCCTGCTCTTCATCCAGACGGAGTGTTACTTCCGTCACGCGCCATGGATCTTCGATGCCCAGGAGTCGCGCATAGAGCGTTCGATCTTGCATCGAGACACTGTACCGACCACAGGGAACCTCGATCCAACCCGCAATCCGCGTCGGTTCGCGCCCCTATCGGACCCACACAAAACCCGGAAGAGCCGAACTTCCTATCCGTACGGGCTGTTGAGCGTCAGCTTCAACAGCTTGTTAGGTATCGGCCGATGTCTGCCCTGAGAACGAGAGCTGCCCGAGCGCGAGCCCCAGGAGTGTGCAGAAGTTCACGAGCGGACAACCATCGTGATCCTGCGGTAACCACGTAGAAGGCATTATGCGGCCGGATCCAGGCGTAAAATGTCCCGCGGCGGTGGGAATCCCATCAAAAACAGGATCGGTGGCGGCAGAGGGTGTTCAAATGCCACCC
>JAAEPE010000105.1 GCA_024222395.1 Myxococcales bacterium | reverse complement strand
CGAGTGGACTGTCCTCGTTGCGGCGTCACTGTGGAAGCTGTGCCATGGGCCAATGGCAAGCACCAGCTCACCACAGCCTACGCCTGGTTTCTCGCGAGGTGGGCCCAGCGTCTGAGCTGGAAGGAAACAACAGCGGAAGCCTTTCATACGAGCTATGAGAAGGTGTTCTCGGCCGTTCGTTCTGGAGCTCGACCTAGCTTTCGATGAACACATCGAGAAACACCTTGTCCACTTTGTCAAAATCAACAACCACCTTCTCATAGCGGCTCGAACTGTTTGCATCGTCCTTCGTCCGCTCAATTCGACCGAGCGTGCTTGAACTCGCCAACGCTTGACCGCGTGACTGCCGACGGCTTTGGCCCGTCGAATCCTTCTTGCCAACAAGTGTCGCTAGTAGTGGATCCTTCGCAAGTTCGTCATGGTCATCCAAGTCTTCATACCCCAACGAAAGACCAAGAATGCGCTGCGCCAAGAGCTCCTGCACCGTGTGGTCGACGAGGTCTGCTCTCCGGTGATCGGTGAAACAATCTGCGAGTCGCTGGCTCAGACGCAAACGCTGATCAGCCGAGCGAAGAACAGGTCCGCCGCCATCGCGGCTAACCTGGCCGGCGCTGAAATCTACGTCCAATCGCCGGCGACCACCACTTCCAATTTGGTCTTCGGCAATGCACACATGAAACAACAACACGTTCCACCTTGCCGAGATTCCCACTACAGACTGTTTGGGAGAGTCTCTTCTCTCGCCAACCTAAAACACTCATAACCTTTGGCGCTTTGGCGTCAACCAGCCTGAATCTCTCACCGAAGGTGCCAAGGTCCGAGACATCTACATTCGCACGCCGGACCTGCCCATCTTCGAGATGGCCCACGCCCGTGATGCGACCGTAGACATCGCAATGACCCCGATAATAGTCAGCGGCGGGGTCGGGGCTGAGTTCTAGTCGAGCCCTTTGTCGAGTGCTTCTGCCTGGGCATGTGCCCGTAGCGCATCGATAAGCTCGCCAATCTCGCCGTCCAGAATTGACTTGAGGTTTCGTTTACTCAAGTTGATGCGATGGTCGGTGATGCGATCCTGGGGGAAGTTGTAGGTGCGAATCTTGTCGGAGCGGTCGCCGGATTTGACCAAGTCACGACGTTGGTCGCGCTCGAACTCCTCCTGCTTGGCAAGCTCTGCCTCAAGAAGACGAGAGCGCAGAACTCGCAATGCGGAGGCTTTGTTCTTGTGCTGAGATTTCTCGTTCTGGCAGATGACGACCGTGCCGGTTGGAATGTGGGTAACACGCACCGCCGAGTCCGTCGTATTCACAGACTGTCCACCGGGACCACTCGAGCGGTAGACGTCGAAGCGTAGCTCGCTCTCATTTAGTTGCACGTCCACATCCTCGGCCTCGGGCAAGACAACGACGGTTGCGGCAGAGGTGTGCACACGCCCCTGGCTCTCAGTCGATGGCACGCGCTGAACCCTATGCACGCCACTCTCGAACTTGAGTTGGGAATACACGTTCTTGCCTTCGATCATTACGATGACCTCTTTGTAACCACCCGACGTGCCTTCGGTCGATGAGAGTTCTTCTACCTTCCAGTTGAAGCGCTCAGCGAAGCGCATGTACATTCGATAGAGATCGCCCGCGAAGAGAGCTGCTTCGTCGCCACCAGTTCCCGCGCGGATTTCCAGGACGATGTTCTTGGCGTCCAGTGGATCTTTGGGAAGCAGTAGGACTTTGATGGCCTGCTGCTGTTCATCAATCGACTCTTCGAGTTCCTTGACCTCTTCTTTGGCCATGTCTCGCATGTCTGCATCGTCGCTCTCTGCGACTATCGCTTTGGCTTGGGCTAGGTCGTCTTCGGTCTTCACGTAGACAGCCCAGGCGCTAACCATGGCGTCGATATCCGCGTGCTCCTTGCTGAGCTTGGCGAACTCAGCGCGCTTGGAAATGACGCCTGGATCACCCAGGAGCGCGGAGAGCTCGTTGTAGCGGCGCTCCAGCCCGGCCATCTTTTCTCGAAATGCGGCTTCTTCGAACATGCGGCTACGCTACCAGAGGCAAGTTGATTCCGGCGGTGTTGGCGAACACTTCGTAGGGGGCATCTCCCAGGTTCTCTATGCCCAACGAGCCTTGCTGCTCGCGCCAGAGCGTCTTGCGAATGGAGATGAGCGCAATTTCCAGTTGCGAGTCATTCGGCTCTCGTGTCGGGATTCTCTGGAGCCACATTCCGGGTGCGGAGAGCGCGCGGGCCATGCGGCTCGCTTCGCGGTGCTTGCCTGCTATGCGAATGAGCTCATATGAGAGCCCCGCAACGGGAAGCATGAGAGGTATCTTGATGGCGATCTTTAGGAGATGGTCGAGAGTGGGGCTTTCCGATATCGGGATGCTGAGCAGTGCGGAGAAGAGCGCCACCGAGACCATGATGACGATGAGCAGAAACGAGGTACCGCACCTGTGGTGCGAGGTTGGGGCCCACCGCCGGAAGAGTCGGTTATCAATTGCTGATTGGCTGAGAAGGCTAGCGCCGCGAGTCCGTTGACGAGTGACTCGAGCAGCACGATGCCTCCGCGCAAGAGCGGGAGGCGAAAAAGACGAAGGCCGGCCCACAGCGGGCGCCACTCGTCTTCCTTCGATTACCACTGAGCCGTTCGGACGCCTGCACACCACCGCCAAGGAGCGTGGCGATCGCATCATCACGCCCTCGATGACCGCTTGGCCACCTACGGCAGGTTTGTCCACTACTCGGCGCTGGTGGCTTCGGCGGCTGGTGCGTCGGCAGCAGCCGTACGCTTGTACTTGCGGTTGAAGCGCTCGACGCGTCCAGCAGCATCGACGATCTTCTGCTTGCCCGTGTAGAACGGATGACAAGCGCTGCAGACCTCGATTTGGAAATCGTCACGAGTGCTGCTTGTGTCGTAGATAACGCCGCAGGAGCAGGTGATCTTGGTTGGAGAGTACTCGGGGTGATTTGCAGAAGCCTTCATAGTCGATACCTTGGGTTCGTAAGAGGCGGGTATATAACAGGTTGATTGACGTCCTGCCAGGGGAGCTTTCTGAAATCCGAGCTTTCTATGGCCCGGCGTGAGTCATCGAAACTACGGGGGATTTCGCTAGCGGATCCCCCATCAGGCCGACCTCGGGGACAACTGGGCCGATGGGGCAGTCGCCCCAAAGCGCCCTTTTTAGTACCGGTCCCCAGAAATCGGTGTGAAGTCGTCCGGGCGAAGATCATTCTGATGCTGGCGCATGGAGAGAGATTTTCGGAAGTGAGTCGCAGAGTAGGAGTGGCCAGACGCATCGTATACAAGTGGGCGAACCGATTGCCTAGTACAACTTGATCACTTTTTGGCAGGTCCTCGCGGCGGACTACCGGGCTCAAAGGCCGTTCGACACAATGGGCACTCGCCAAGATGCCTGACAAGGAGCTGCTGCAGCTGGCGGTGTACCTCAGCGAGCGTCCATGGCAGTTTTCG
>JAAEPE010000104.1 GCA_024222395.1 Myxococcales bacterium | reverse complement strand
TATTACAATGCGAATAGAATGCACTCGACACTGGACTACAACTCACCAATCGAGTACGAACAAATACGAGCCACGGCGGCCGAATAGCAACGAACTTTGTGACAATGTCTGTCCAACAATAGGGGATAAGCTCAATGCGCCGCCGACTTCAATACGAAAGAGATCACAGCTCGTGGCAATGCCGCGAGCCGTCGCTATCTCAGGTAGACACCCCGTTAGGCGCGTCGACGGCGTAGCACAAATGCTAAGCCGAGAATGAGTAGACCGAAGCCAAGGCCACTGCCGCCACTGGTGCTGCAGCCTTTGGAAGACTTCTTCTTGCCTGCGTCCTCGTTGGCGGCACTCGGAACCTCGTATTTTTTCTCAGGTGTGGCCGAAGCTCCGGGGCTCAGTCCCAACTCGGGAACAGGCGATGCCAGCACAGACGTGAGCTGAAGCGCTCCGCGCGGAGCAAAGGCTAAGTCTTGTGCGGCCTGGGTTCCGCTGCTCTTGCCAGCAGGAGGGCCGCCCCACCGGCTACGCCTCGGCTCCTTGCACTCGATCGGGCCTTCCCACTCGTGGCGAATGGCGTAGCGCCCCTGGAAGTTGTTCATGTGGCCAGGGACCGAGCCCTCTTCGAGCTTGCCCTTGTTGCGAACCTCGCGGCCGCCAGCAATCGGTGGCGCAGCCTTGAAGACCAAGTCGTCTGCGAGGTCGGCAGAGCTGTAGCGCGCGTGCAAGCGCGTTAGCACCATTCCTCCACCGCTGCCAGTAACGTCACCGCCAAGGGTGAGAATGTCTTGGTAGTCAAGCGTTGGGCCGGGACACGGATCGCAGGCGGAAGCATCCCAAGCGTACTCCGTCACTACCGCGCCTTTGCTTCTTTCGAGAGTGCTATCGAAGAGAGCCGCGTAGAACTCACCGAAGCGCCCCTTGGCCTTGTCCTTCAGATTGATGTTGGTTGGGATCGTGACATTGGGATAGTTCGCAAGCTCGTAGCGCTGCCCTGGGGCGAGAATGTTCACAATGAGATCTTGTGTGCCGGCAGAGTTCATCATTCCCAGACGCACAGGAAGCGCGAAGTCCTTGCTCTCGTAGTTGAACCGTAGTGGCGAGAGCATGGCTTGCCTATCCTTAAACTGCACCTTCTTCGCATCGACCTTGGCAACGAAGAACTTCGAACCGGCCTCGACGTAGGGGCGCAAGTAGGGCTCCGCTCCTTCGGGAATCTTGTAGCCCTCTTTGTGAAGCCACTTGTTGAGACCAGTGGACTCACTAGCACTGAGGATGACGATGTTGTACTCGGCGACATCGAACTGCGCCTCGATCTTGACGCCCATATCCGGTGCGCCACCACTATCCATTTCGTTGACTGGCATGTTCGACAGCATCGGCTTCATCTGGTCGTATTCAACCTCGGGAGCACAGGGGTCCTCCTCCCAGTACTCGACAAGCCTCGGCGCACTGAGTCTGTCGATCTTGTCAAAGACGGCGGCGGGAAGTGTCTTCACATTCTCTTCTTGAAGGACAACCGGAACCGGCACGACCATGGCGAAGTCTGAAGGCGGGCCTTTGTAAGCATTCTGCATCGAGAGCACGGTCGTTGTGCCGTGGCGCATCATCACGACTTGCGTGGCATCGTTGAAAAGCTTGGCGTCGGCACCACCAACGTAGAATCCGCAGAAGGCGGAAGCTGCCTTGGGAGCTGCAAGCAGCACCGCCGCAGCGAGAGCGAGGATCACAGTCTTTCTCATGTATTCATCCTATAGAGGCTAAGAGTTCGGCCCCAAGGATAGCCCTGTTTTGCTTGCTCGCGCCTCGCTTCAAACCGATTCTCGTCTCGCGAGAGCTATGAGCTACCCTAACGATTCTCAGGACATAGAAGAAAGTTTGCAGCGTTCTTCCTCAGCAGCTCTCTCCCAAGTGCCGTCTGCTGTGGAGAACCCATGCGCCTATATCCAACTTCCTTCCTGCCCTTCCTCTTTTGTGCAATCCCCCTCCTCGCCTACAGTGCCGGCACATCAGACGATTCCGATCCAAACGTGCGAGGGTTTCACGTGGGCGAGACAGCTTGCGCAGCGCAGTTCCAGACATCGACAAGCTCTTCGCGCAGTGGGTCGAAGCGGGCCGCAACGTTGGTTCGATGACTGCTCGCACGATGCACTTGCTCGACCTGTACGGCGACCAG
>JAAEPE010000103.1 GCA_024222395.1 Myxococcales bacterium | reverse complement strand
GGCGATATTCCAAACTTCCCGGTTTCGACTGTAGCTGGGCACGCAGGTCGCCTCATTGTGGGAAACAAGGGTGATGTCTGTTGCGCTGCCATGCAGGGGCGCGTGCACTTCTACGAAGGACACAATGCGGCGACGCTTGTCTTCCCTGCACGCACGCTCATTACGCTGGGAGTCGATACACTCATCGTCACGAATGCCGCCGGCGGAATTGGCCACGACCCTGGCACCTTGATGCTGATAACCGACCACATCAATCTGATGCCTGACAATCCACTCCGCGGAGTAAACGATGAGCGTCTGGGCCCGCGCTTCCCCGACATGAGCAACACATACAACAAAGAACTGCGCGAGCTCGCCCTTGGGGCAGGCAAGGCCATCGGGGTGGAACTCGCCGAGGGTGTCTATGCCGGTTTGCCTGGCCCTTCCTACGAGACACCAGCAGAAATTCGCATGCTGCGTACAATGGGAGCGAGCGCGGCAGGCATGTCGACCGTTCCCGAGGCCATTGCCGCCAATCACATGGGAGCCAAAGTGCTGGGCATCTCTTGCATCACGAACAAGGCCGCCGGGCTCTCCGAGCAGCCCCTGTCCCACAAGGAAGTCACCGATACGGCCAGAGAGGTTCACAGCACCTTCATCGGGCTACTTGACTCGACGATCAATGCAATCGGTGACTCTCGCGCATGAGTTCGCCCGCGTCCAGCGACGACAAGCTCATCGCACTGGCCAAGGAGGCCCGAGAGAAAGCCTACGCACCGTATTCAAACTACAACGTAGGCTGTGCGCTAACGACGGAAGATGGATCCGTCTTCACAGGTGCGAATGTAGAGAATGCCTCATATGGTCTGTGCATCTGCGCAGAACGCACTGCCATCGCAACAGCGGTTTCCCAGGGACATAGAAAGCTGCAGACAGTCGTAGTTGTCACCCAGAGTTCGCCACCCGCTGCCCCTTGTGGCATGTGTCGTCAAACGCTCAACGAGTTCTGCAGCGAGCCAAGCAAGCTGCGAATCCTACTCGTCAATGTAGACGGCGAGGAGCGAGAGTTCGCACTGGACGACCTTCTGCCACACGGTTTTCGCGGCGAGCATATTACTTAGTTTGCCCAGAGCTAAGCAATCCAACCCAAACCGGCGGATACAAATATGTCTGAAGTAATTCTTCGCGGCGGAACAATCATTACGGTCGATGATGAGTCTTCGATTACCACTGGCGACGTTGCATCCGTAGATGGAGTCCTCGTTAGAGTCGGAGGCAACTACACACCCACAAAAGGCGATTACAGCATCGTCGATGCCGAAGGTTGCATCGTCATGCCAGGTCTAGTGCAGAGCCATGTGCATATGTGCCAAACACTCGCCCGTGGGCGCGCCGACAACATGGAGCTTCTCGACTGGCTTCACAAAGTGGTGTGGCCCTACGAAGGTGCACTCACTCGCGCAGATCTCGAGGTCTCGGCGAATCTATCCTGTCTGGAACTACTATCCAGTGGCACAACCGCCATTCTCGATATGGGCACTGTGCACCACACAGACACCCTCTTCGAAGCAGCCCAAGCATCCGGCTTGCGAGCCACCATCGGCAAGGCAATGATGGACGAGGAAGACCCAGCGATTCCTCCGGGCTTACAAGAGAGCACCAAAGAATCTCTCGAGGAGAGTCAACGTCTGTGCAAGCAGTGGCATGGACGCTGCGCAGACAGGCTTCGCTACGGCTACGCGCCGCGGTTTGTTCTCTCTTGTACTGATGAGCTGATGCAAGAGAGCGTTCGCCTGGCAAGAGAGGTCGGGGCCAGACTGCACACACATACAAGTGAGAACCGCAGCGAAATCGCAGAAGTGAAGCGACGCAAGGGCGTGGACAATCTGAGTTTTCTGCACAAGCTGGGCTTCAGTGGAGAGGATGTCTGCCTGGCACATTGCGTGTGGCTAAGTGAGGCAGAGCGCACGCTGCTCTCTGAGACCGGCACCCACGTATTGCACTGTCCCTCGTCAAACATGAAGCTGGCCTCTGGATACGCAGAGATTCCGGAGTTGCTCGACGCCGGCATCAAGGTCAGCCTGGGCGCAGACGGTGCTCCTTGCAACAACACACTAGATGCCTTCGTAGAGATGCGCCTTGCAGCACTACTTCACAAGCCGCGCGTTGGCCCAAAGGCAATGCCCGCATCAATGGTGCTCAGGCTAGCGACCCGCGGTGGTGCCGCTGCCCTTGGCCTGGAGGATAGAATAGGTTCGCTTGAGGTTGGCAAGAGGGCAGATGTCATAGCCCTTGATGTAACGAGTGCCCACTGCGTCCCAATGAGCGACCCGTATTCGACCGTGGTCTACTCGGCCCAGTCAAGCGATGTCAAACACGTTATTGTCGATGGCAAGGTGCTTATCAGGGACAAAGAAGTCCTCACAATCGACAAAGCACGCACGCTTCGCGACGCGCAGGTGCATGCAGACAGAGTATTTGCCCGGCTGTAGCGAACGCTGTGGAACAGATTCAATCTCACACCGTTCGAGCTAGCTAGTGCCCGGCCGATAAAGTCCAATTGGGCGATTAGAGCCTGAACTCGGCTCTTTTGAGGCTTTCTGCCTTCCGGAAATATCGAAGGTGGGGCGACGGTTCTATCGATTGAACTCGCTTGAAAGGACCGCCCCCATGCGCACCAGTACCGCCGAACAACTCCCGCTTGTCCCACAGATCAGCGGCCACAAACACATGGATGAATTG
>JAAEPE010000102.1 GCA_024222395.1 Myxococcales bacterium | reverse complement strand
ACAACTCCATCAATTTGATTATCATGAGGTGGATCTCCTGGTGGGTTTACTAAGCCATACCCGCTATGGAGATCCTATGTCCAATTCTCGTCGACCCCAACGCCGTCTCGCTGAGCCAAGCGATCGACATTGCTGACGTTTTCCTTAACCGATTGCAGGTGGGCTGACTACATACTGGCAGCCAAAGGAAACCACAAGACGATGTTTGAAGAGATCAAGACCTACTTTGTATCTGTGGAATCTGGAGAGCTGGAAGCCACGGATTTTCACGAAGAGTCAGACAAGGGACATGGTCGAATCGAAACCAGAAGTTGTTGGACTACCACGGACGTTCCGTGGTCTAAGAATCGTGAGGAATGGAAGAACCTCTCTATGTTTGCACGAGTGCAAGCAACTAGAATTATCAAAGGGAAGACGACCGTCCACAATCGGTATTACATCAGCAGTCTCAATGACCAACCTGTATCCGAGATTCTTCGAGAATTGCCGCGGCTTTCGATTTGGACTTCAGAGAGACACTCATCAATTCAATGGCTTGAAACGATCAGGCCCTGACGTTTCTAGGGCCTTAGCCCAGCCGCGCTTCGGGCAAGTGGCCTCAGGAGCTACGAAGGCCACGAAACAGGTTAGCTGCCTTCGCCGATCTGGATGCGAATCTTGCTCTTCCAGCGAGTGTCTTGGCGCGTCTTCTTTGCGACGGCAAGTGCGGCTTCAGAGGCCGCGGCCTGCACGCATTCGGATGCCTCCTTGGCGGATCCGCTCAGGCCGGGCATCTCAGAGACTTTGATCTCGGCGCGGTCGCGAGACTCATCGTCTGGGTCCCAATGGAAGCGGTAGCTCACCTCGACAGATACATCGAGCATCTCGGCCTTGTGCTGCTTCCAGGACTCCTGCCAGCAGGCTTGGAAGCGCGCCTTGTTCTCATCGCTGCGCAGGGCTTCGACAAAGCCGTTGAAGCTGCTCTTGGTACTTTTGCCGTCGCTACTCACCTGCACTCGCAACTTGCTCATGTCGGGGCCACTCGACTCACCAGTTAGGTAGAGGTCTGCGGGCTCACTGCGTGCCAGAAGCTCTCCATCCAATCCCACCTCACCAAGAGTGGCAAGTGAGTCCATTGCCGCCATCGCAATCGTTGAGGACGGTGGAACTGCCAGGACGCACTTGTGCAGGATACGCGCGGCGGCCTCTGCGAGCTTTTCATCTTCTCTGGCCTTGGCGAGCGCCATGCCCTGCTCACAGAGAAGTTCTAAGGGGGGCGATAGAGATTCCTTCTCGTACGTTGTGATGGCTTCGTTGTACGCGGTTGCCACCCCCGACAAGTCGCCTTCGGCCAGCGCTTTGCGGCCGCGAGCTGCATGAAAGTCGCCGAGCCTAGAGCGCACTTTCGAAGCACACTGGGCGTTCAAGCAGCGCAAGTTGCCGACGCAATCTGCGGTCGAGGCGCACGATTCGAATTCCGTCGACTCACCTGGCGGGCTTTGTACGACTGTGGCTTGCTCGCCACTGCGCTCAGCTGAGTCGCAAGCGCCTACGGCAGTCAAGAGAAGGAGGGCAGCGCTACTTCGCAGCACGGAGGAAATCACGGAAGAAATTGCGGAAGAGATCACGAAGCAATGGTCGCGCAGACTGACGCCAGTGCCAAGCTCCAGGACGCATCACACTCCGGCGAGCAAATTTCGAAGTGCCTCTCGAACCGCAGGATTCGGCTCGATCTGGCTGTACTGACGAATAATTGGCCGTACATCGGCATTATCCATTGCTCCGAGGGCTTCGATAGCGACTTCGCGAAGCTCACCCTCCTCCTGCCGCAACGTGGAGAGCAGAAATTCGCCCGACTCGATGCTCTGAATCTTGCCGATTGAACTCAGGGCCACCGAACGCACCTGCGGGTCTTCGCTCTCCCGGTAGATACGGCTGAGTGGATTGAACGCATGTGGAAAGTGAAGCCCACGTAGGGCCTCAATAGCAGACTCACGCACGTCGGAGTCCACATCGACGAGTGCCTTGCGAATCATCGTGAAGGAGCGCTTGAAGAAGAGGAAGCGCAGGGCTCGTACGGCTGCCCTGCGCACGGCAGCGTCAGAGTGCTCGTAGAGTTTTTCTAATGGGCATAGCGCGGCATAACTCTGAAGCTCCCCGAGAACCTCGGCAACCGCCTCAAGAGTCTTTGGGTGGGTTTCTTCTGAGCGTGTAGCTGCGTCGGCCAGAGTTAGCACCACCACCAAAGCGCGTCTACGAATCGCATCGGGGTATCTAAGGTCTCCTAGAATCGATAGCCCCACAGCACCGGCCTGGCCGCCGAGCTCCCACTCCAGCAAGTCGACAAACCAGATATCTGCGTAGGCATGCTGTTGCTTGAGATAGTCGGGGAATTCGGGCATATCTTCCGTCCCCACCGCCGCATTCTCGTAGCGGGCAGCGATCTTGCGATACCGATCGCACTTCTTTTCACCGAGCCCGTGCTCTCGAAACTCGCTGCCTCCCAGAGAGAGAAACTGCGCCCGCACTTGTTTGTAGTCACCGACTGAGGAGTAGCAAGAGATGGCGGCCAAGAGGGCATTCTCCGCCAACTCAACTGGCGCCCCTTGAGAGATGTACTGTCTGGCACACGCAGTCCAAGACTTGGCAGCTTGCGCCTGATAGTTGCCATCGTAGGGTAGCCCACAGCGAGCCGAGAAATCGGCTGCCTCCTGGAAGAGCGTCGACGCGGCGTGCAATTCGTTGCGTTCGAGTGACAGTGAGATGAAATCCTCGTAATACTGCAAAACGTAGAACTTCAGGCCATCATCCTTCAGAACGCGAATGCAATTGAGGTAGCCCTCTGCGAGATTCTCGTACTGCCCAGACTCACGACCGAGCTTCAGAAGAATCTGATAGCAATCGAACGCGCGTTCGCGTTCTCCTGCTGTCTCAAAATCATCGGCGACCTGCTCGAGAAACCGCTGGCTAGCAATTAGCGCCTTGTGAGCCTGCTGGCTTCCCTCTTCGCAAGCCTGCAACGCCATCCCGACGTTGAAGTGCACGAGAGCCTGCTCGTAGGGAGCGTCTCGCAATCGCGCATTAGCGGTAAGCAACTCCCATAGCGCCGCCGCTTCCTTGTGCTTGCTTGCCTTCTCCCAGGCTACGGCGGCGTGCACTGACAACGTGGCCTCCTCGTAGAGGCTCGCGGCCTCCTCCCACTTCTTCTCGACCTGGGCCACCCGCGCACGCAGTGCTCGATTCTCGTCACCGGGAAATGCGCCTCGAGCCAAATCAAAGTAGTGAAGATATAGGTAGATGAAGCCGGCCTCTTTTGTGCGATCGAGCTTGCTGTAGATTTCGGCTAGTGCGCGCAGCCAATCGTCGTACTCGTAGTCGACGACGTGGGTCTGGGCGATGAGTTCGCGATACGATACCTCGGCCTCCGCAAGGCGCCCCTGCGCGACCATGGCCTCTGCCATAGAGGCGACACTCTCGATGGATGCGAAGTTGCCCCTCGCCATGACTATTCGTGCTCTCCTTTCGCGCTCACGTCGTCGACGATATCGAGAGCACGGTCGCGACGCCCTTCTCTGGACCGAAAGCTCTCGTCCTCGACAATCTGCTGCCGATCTAGCAAGGGCAAGAATTCCAGCCCCAGTTCCGACGAGGGCAGGATTATGATGCCGTAGAGAGAGGCGTGTTGCGCAAGCACCGAGATGAGATCTGGCGCCACGTGGCACTGGCCGTGCGTGATGATGTAAATCACTACATTGCGATGATGGTCACGCCCAAGCCGCGTCATTTCGACGAGCAACTGGCGGAAGACTTTGCCGTAGTTGCGGCCGTGTTCAGAGCGGAAAGAGAGCAAGTAGGGAACGGGGAATGCTTTTGCACGTGCCACTTTGACTGTTTCGTGAAGCCGTGAATCAAAGAAGCGCAGCCAAATTTCGTCGCCTTGGAGCCCGAGCTTCTTGACGAGTGTGAGTGCAAGCCCGCGGGCGAAGACCTGCCTCTTGCCACGCATTGATGCAGAGGAATCCACCAGGATGTAGTGAAGACGGCGCTCATCCTCCCGTTCGCGCTCGTGTCCAAAGTAGAGGAGTTCTTGGTTTACAACCTTCTGCTCAAAGAGTTCGTCGTCGTAGGCGAGCTCGGAGAGCATCAGAGAATCGATATGCCCCTTGCGCTCGATACTTGCGTAGCCATCGACCGCGAAGGTCTGTGCCCCGGAGGCCCGCTTTGTTTCGAGCACCGAAGGCAGGAGATCGAGGGAGAAATTCGCAACGTCGTTGGCCTCTGGCGAGTCGAGGGCCGACACCAAGTCGACCAGATCTAGCGAGGAGCCAATGGCTTCTGAGCCGTTGGCGGAATCCTCCTTGAAGAGCCCGAGTAGCCGGACGGTGTCTAAATCAATGAGCTCCGTGCACGTGTAGATGTGGAGTTCGAGATCCGCGAGATGTTCGAGAAACGCCCAAAGAGGCTGGGCTTCGAAGGCCTTGAAGTGCCCGAGTACGTCGGCATCTCGGTACATGCCTAGATCCAGTGGTAGCTCCTCGGTGCCAACGCTCTTCGTGGGGTCGCGCCAGCGCTGGTAGGCGTCAGAGAGCACACGGGTGAGCAGGACAGCGATGAGGTCATCACGCAGGCGCCAACCTGCGAGTTTCGCCACAACGTCCGACTCAGAAATCTTCCGAATAAGTCTCTCGTAGCGAGCAACGGTGTTCCGTACTTGCTTCGTCACGCCAATCTGCGCGAGATTCGCCGCTGGGGCCTCGATTCGATAGCCGCTGGGGCCAGGCTGGCTTGTGAGCAGGCAACCAAAATCGTGCACCAAGAATAGCGGCAAGTAGATTCCCAGCTTAGCAACCGAGTTGAACCACGAAACCGCTCGCATCCGCGCCATAGGATTCTCTACATGCACATGAGAGATTGCCAGCGAACCCACCTGGCGTGCCAGGTAACTGTGCGACAGGGTAGCGGGTATCGGGCTCATAAGCTGGCAGGGCCGCGTCGACTAGGCGCCGAATTTTGAAGAGGCAAAGACGCTCTCGAGCAACTGATCGACTTGACGCACCATTTGCTGAGCTGTCTCCTGATTCATGGCGCTGAGTGCCGCCTTGATCTCGTTAAGATTCTTGAGCTGGGAGAAGAGCTGAATATCGGAAAGCTCGCCGCCGGATGTGAGCAGCTCGCGTATGAGCGCCAACTCTGAGAGCAAGTCTTCCAAGCTGGCCTGAGGACCGATGAAGCGGCGCTCGTCCGGGTGTTCTCGGTAATAGCCATCGACAATTGGGTTCACGATTTCTTCCAAGAGCTCTGCTTGGTCGAGGTTGTTCCACATATGCCTGAGAATGAAGAAGTCGGAATCGTTAACCTGCTTGCGGCCGTCGAAGATTGCTGCCGCAGCGAAGAGCTTGAGCAGTTTGACCGCGCGCCTATCGGAGACCGTGATGCCTTCAGAGCGGATCTGAAAGATGAGCCCCTTGTACTTGGCCATGAAGTCTTCGGGAAAGCTCATGTACTTGCCGAAGTTGGCGTGCAAGTGGCGCAGTTCGTGTGCGGAGATGACAGGCCGAATGCTGCTATCGTCTTCGCTCATGCGCCGTACTTCGTTGGCGACACCGCGATTGAGAAGCTCGTGGAAGTGATACGAATCGAGATTCTTTGAGAGAACGCGCAGCAAGAACCGGTCAAACATTGCCGAGAGATTCTCGTCATTCGGTGCCTCATTTGATGCAGCGAATAGCGAGATGAGGGGCACTTGTACCACCTCCGGCCCATTGGAGTAGCGACGCTCATTGATCACGGCAAGCAGCGAGTTGAGAATTGCGGAGTTTGATTTGAAGATTTCGTCGAGGAAGACAATCTCCGCAGAGGGAATCATCTTCTCGGTTCGGCGGGTGTACTGCCCTTCGCGGAATGCTCGAATGTCCACAGGACCAAAGAGTTCGTTGGGTTCGGTGAAGCGGGTAAGCAGGTACTCGAAGTAGCTGGCATTCACGAGCTTGGCGAACATGCGAATCAGAGCCGACTTCGCGGTACCCGGCGGCCCCACTAGCACCATGTGCTCTCCGGCAATGGCGCTAATGACCAATAGCCGGATGATCTCCTGCTTGTCGAGGAAGTGGCTGTTTAGGATCCGCGCAATCTCTTGGAACTGCGAGCCGAGCTTGGTGACATCGACAGCTTGCGCGGGGCTTGGACTAGGATTCTGAGGAGGAACTTCCATCTTCTTGCGGCTCGCTCGACTCTAGCATGTCATTGCCAGCGAGATGTCGGCGCAGGCGCTCAGCAAGGCCCTCGATCACCGATGCCCCGAGCAGACTCGAGACTTGACGCCTGTGAACGTCGTAGCGCCGAGTGAGTACGGCGTCCGCGAGGAGGCCGGGAGGCGCTGCCAGGCGGTCGTCTACGAGGCCAGCCGCCCCTGGAGCGGCAAAGAACGTCGCCACTCCGCGTGCCCGTTGGCTAGCGCCCAAGATCGTAGCCAGCAGCGGGCTCTCCCCCATCTGATGCGATTCTTTTAGGGCGAGAAGACAGTTCAAGTAGATGAGGAAGGCCAGGACCGTTCGCACGTCGGCGGCGACTGGTGCTCTCTCGAGCATCTGATCAAAGCTTGCGGCATATCGGGCTGGCGTCTTGACCTGCTGGTCCACGCCGGTTCCCTCGATGCTTCGGTAGGCCAGCGCTCTCGCAATCTCCGCATCTCGCAATAAGAAGACCGCGTCTTCCCAATGAAGATGTGGTGCTCCTCGACCAGATGAAAGCAGGAGCGTTAGCGGGGACCGGCGAGAGAGGGCAGCAATCACCGAGGCGACATCAACGCCTTGAAAGAGTTCTCCAAAGGCCACACGCGATTCATCCCTGTGAACCCGGCGAACATCGGACCATCGGGTTAGGCGCGGTGGCACAGGTTGCCCCTCGAACGTCGCCGATCCAGTCCACCATGAGACCTTGATGTCTCGCCGGCCAATGTCAAAAATGTTGTGCAGCAGGGCGTGGCGGGCCAGAAGGCGCCTACGACTCACAGTGTGCGAGCGGGCTGCAAAACTCTGAGCACAGGCCACGACCTTAGCCCGTCGCGACTCCGACATCTTCCACCCGTGAGCATCAGGGTGAGCGAGGAACAAGAGATTGTGAACTGCCGCCGCAAGTTTTAGATCGTCTACATCCAAGAGACATGGCGGTGGCTTTACGACCAGCTGTGAAAGCACCTTCTCACGTGCCTCGTCTATCGCCACCAGCGGCACAGATGCGTGTGGGAGCTGCTGCTCAAATGCTTCTAAAGTCGGAGCGTCGATGGGTGCGCCCACATGCATATCCCCGCCGACAACAAGTGGCAGCACAAAGGTCTCTAGAAATTCGGCACAGCTCGCTGTCGCCATGACCGCAATGGTACCCGTGTGCTACGTGGAACGAGCCCATCCTCGCGCCTAAACTTCAACACAAAAAAAAGCCGCTAGCCTCGCTAGCGGGTTGCTTCCCTTTCTTGTTTGGCCCCAGGGCCCCAGCCGCTCTCTCGTCTACTCGTCTACAGAGATATTTGATCGAAGGTCCACCATGCCGGGTGTCGGCTGGACGATATCGTCACGAGTGTCGACAGTTTGCTCAACCCCTTGGTTAGTCTCGCCACCGCCGATGAAGCAGACGCGAGACGCGTGGTTGTTGAAGTCGGCAATGTTGCCGAAGTCATCAAGATTGACTGGAGGCGGTGTGCCATTTTCGTCGTCTGGAGCCATGAGCCAGCCCTCGGCTGCAATAAGCTCTTCAATGACTCCGTCTGGCAGCTCGAGTGCAACTGTCATATTGAGTTGTGCTGCCGCAATCTCTGCAATGAGCGCAGTGCGATCGCCTGGGTTGGTGACGATGTACTCAAGAAGCTCACCTTGGGTGAACTCAAGCTCACCGATAACAACGGTCTCAATGGGCCAGTTGTCGTCGTCGATCCATCGCTGAGTCGTTTGACCGCACTTGTCGATTCCAAAGTCACTATTGGTATCGATGGTCAATCCGTCAGTGTTAGAACCAATGTCCATCGCGCAACCGGCGGAAAGAGCGAGAGGAAGGGTGAGTGCTAGAAGAATCTTTGCAAGTTTCATAATTGGGGTCCTTGAATAACGGGGAGAAATCGGTCGCAATTCGGCAAAATCCCAACGAGTGCGGGAAGGTGGGAGGTGGGTCGAATCCTCCGACTTGCAGGTCCAAAGCGCACTCGGCTCTAAAAGCCGTCCTACTTTTTGGCGCAACGTCGAAGTGCGCCCCATATTTGTAGTTACACCGATCAATGGGCTTATCAACTCCTAGGTAGAAAGAAATCCCAATCCCCCAGGAAACCTCGATTCACCCACCTGTACTCCTGCTATCTCGATGAGCAGGTGTCCCTGCATGCTAGTGCGGGTGCATGTAGGCACAATTGCCGTCAGACTAGAAGTCCTACGAATTCTTCCGACTACTTGTCGCTCTCGGACTGAAATCCCCAGAGCGCAAATCGGCCCACAGGGTCGTTTGCTACAGAGGGATCCCCCATTCCCTCGTAGGCCATACTTACGGAAGTGACCTCTTCCACATCAAGCTTAGCAATCGCACGTCGCTCTAGAGGAACGAAGGATGCCTCACCAATTTGGAAAGGTGATCCATTCGGAGGAAAGATGGTCAAGACTCCTGCACCGTGACCGAGGGTAGTAGCAAGCACGTCAGGTGCCACACGCGGCACAAGTTCCATACCGGCCGGTATCAATAGGCCAGCGGCCAGCTCAACCAACAGATTTCCAATAGGAATGGTGTCGATCTCAGCTTCGGATACAAGCAGTACCCCTCGGTCCGTTACTGCGATGCGATGCCCTCGGAGCACTGAAGGTGGGAGTAGGTAGACAAGACGCTTCACCCAGGCAGCCTGCTCAGGGGGCACCAAGGTGCCCATAACCCGTGTAGGTGGTTTTATTGTCGGCGCCAGTCGCATAGAAACCGACACCGGATCCGAAGCCTTGTCGAGTACGAGATTGGAGCGTTTGTCCGGCCCCTCTATATCGATCTCAAGGTGGGTGAGGTGTTCGATAGCGGAGAGTTCGAGGGGGCCAGCGACGACATCAACCCTGTCGGCTTGTCCGCCCCAGAAGAGATAGAAGCGAGCGCTATCGAAGACCGTGCCGCACGAGGCCAAGTCAATCACATGGGTGTAGCCCAGCTGCACGGCGACGTTGCTCCCCTTGGAGCGAAATACATCGATTCCCGGGGTGCTAACAAAGAGCTCCAGTATACGCTCTGGCAGTTCGGCCACTCGCACCATCAAGAATTGGGTGGCTCGTCCGAGTGCATCGAAGGTACTTTGGCCCTGAGGTCGCACAACGCCTACATTGGCCTGCACTCGATTGCGCCAAAGATAGCGAATCACCCCGTCTCCCAGTCCACGCTCCACAACCAAGAGTAGGTCCTTTGCGAGTTCTTCTGATGGAAGAGTCGCTGCGGGCTCACGCTTCAGCGATAGCCGGAACAGCAGCTTTTCGAAGCTTAGCTCTCCCTCCTTTGCGTAGCTCTGTGTGAAATCCTCGCTGTGCGCCATGAGATGCGCACCGGCGGGTAGGGCCTGGATCTCCGGCGAGTCGTAGCCGTAGGGAGAGCGCTCATCTCGATACTTCACAAAGTGCTTGCCAGTCCCCGTGAAGGTGCTGCCTCCCACCAAGCGTGCACAGCGAGCCGCCGCATCCATGAGGTAGCTAGAGGTCGCGGAGATCCTCAGCAGAAGCTCGCGGCTCTGCAGGGGCGTGCGCACTCTCATGATCTGCATCGCCGGCAGGATCTCGTCGAGGGAGGCCTCCGCAGAGTAGAGCCTGAGCCAGGAAACCACTCCCTCGAGAGTGGGGAGCTGGATGAGACCGTAGCGCCCCAGTGCAACCCCGCGAGGGTCTGGCGCGATGCCGGGCGTCATGAACCGCGACTGCCCCAGTGAAACCTGCTCCAGCATGAAGACATCGTAGCCGCTGGGCGAGGGTTCAGCCAAGAGCCGCCCATCACTTGAAGCGAACTCAAGACTGTGGGGGACCTCTGTGGATTGCTCGTCGGTCACGCCTTGTTGTTATAGTGGGAGGCGTGAGCTTCCTAAAGAGGCTCTTTTCGTCGGATCGTCGAGCCGCCCTGCGGGCGGAGGCAACCGGGGATTTCGAGCTCGCAGCAGAACGATACGCCCTGGCCGGAGAAGCCGGTGCGGTGGTACGAATGCACCTAGCGCGAGCCGAGCGCGCCAAAACTCGCAGCCAGGAAATCGATGCCCTGCGTGATGCGGTCCACTGGGCGAGAGAAGATGACGACTTGCTCATGCAAGCACGCCCCGCCTTGGCGCTGGCTCTCCTGGCCCAGGCCGAAGCCGAGGGCATCGCGACGGTGCGCGACAAAGAACGTGTACGCGAGGCCGCGGATTTGCTGCAATGCTCAGAGCGCTATGGCCAGGCTGGAGACGCCTATGCCTCTATCGGCGACAAAAGGCAGGCCATTGATGCCTATCGAGCCGGAGGCCTCGTAGCGAAACTGGAACTCGCCCTCGGCGAAGAGCAAGACGTTCGAGAACGCGGACGTGCTGAGCGCAACGACTTTGCCGACTACGAGATGTACATGCTCGGCGGAGAGCGAGACCAAGCGCTGAGCGCGCTACAACAGTGCATCGAAGTCGCCGAGAGCACCAGTGAGTACCGGCGCACTCTGGACGAGCTCGAGACCCACCTCATAGTCGGCGGCAAGGTCCAGCTCCGCGCTCGGCGTGGAATTCTCATGACCTTGACGGCGACATCGGAAATCCTCCTTGGACGCGACCCTATATGCGACTTGTCGTTGAGAAGCGGCGGCATCTCGAGGAGGCATGCCCTTGTTGCGCAAGAACACCAGGGAGCGGGGGCAGGATATGCCCTCAGCGATGCCGGTTCGAGAAACGGCACTCGATTGGCTGGCATGCCCTTGGAAAGCAGCCTACCCCTCGCCGGCACCGGAGCATTTCAGCTCGGCGACAATCTCGAAGTTGCTTTCGAAGTCGACGATGGGCGTCTGCATCTCCGCGTCGAAGGTGGATTGGATAGAGGTGCCCAGCTCTGGGCCGCCCGAGAAGGTCAGGACATGAGCCTCTCACCTCTCGGCATCGAGAGCCTTCTGCAGTTTCGTGAGGGACGGCCGTTTCTGCGCCACACAGGTGGAAGTCTCGAGCTCAACGATGAGCCAATTGCCCTCGGTGAGGTTCAACTCATCCATGGCGACCGGCTGCTCATTGAAGGCGTAGAAATCGAGGTCATGTAGTGAGCAAGCCGCCAGACCAGGCGCCCCGGATGCGCAGCCTCCTGCTGCGCCTGTGGCAGCGCCTCCTTGGCTTCCGCGTTGCACGCCAGCGATTGCTGGCAGCGCCCGAGGTCGTGGAGGAGCCAGTGGCGCCCCTCCTCCCACCGACAGATATCCATGTCGAGTGGCTCGACGCGCTCATTACCGATGCTAGTGAGTCCGTGCGCCTCGAGAGCGTGGGCGACGAGACGTTTTGGAAGCACGTAGATGCGCTCTCGATCCGTGGCGATGAGCTTCTGGCTTCCCAGTGGATCGAAAAGTTCTTAGCACTGGGTTCCATCAAGGCCGAGTTCAAGACCGGGCTGCGGCTGCGGCTGGTACAGTTCTTCGAGGAGCGCGGCGACCTGCATCCAGTCTTGGGACACCTGGAAATGCTCACAGCGGATCCGAAGCACGCTTCCGATGCGCACTATCACCTAGCCGAGCACTATCGAAAGCGCGGCGACGAGATCCTGGCACTTCGCGAGTACGAGGCGGTACTCGCTCGTGACATGGACTACCCAAACGTCCGTCAGAGATACCAGCGACTGCGTGAAAGTCGCGGGGGTAGCAGTGGCGCCACTGGCGGCGAGACGCTAATGGGAGCCGGCTCGGGGGGGGCAGCCGACGGCAACCGCTACCTACTGGTCCGCGAATTGGGCCGCGGCGCAGCGGGGGTCGTGTACCTCGCACGCGATATGCAGCTTGAGAGAGAGGTCGCCGTCAAACTTCTGCATCCGCATCTTGCCGCCGCTACGCAGAAACGAGCCCTACAGACCTTCTTCGATGAAGCGCGCGTTGCCGCTTCGCTCCGACACCCAAACATCGTGGCCATTTTGGACTTGGACGAGAAAGCTCGACGCATTGTGATGGAACTCTGCGATGGCGGAACGCTTCGCTCGGTTCTCAAGGACCGGGGGCCGCGCCCACTGCGCAGGGCGCTCGAGCGCCACGCCCAGATCCTGTCAGCGTTGGAAGCCTCGCACGCAAGAGGCGTCGTGCATCGCGACCTCAAACCGGCCAATCTGATGTTTCGGCGCGATCCAGCTTTGCCAGGATCGGAGGTGGTTCTCGGCGATTTCGGTATTGCTCACCTGCCCAACGAAAAGGGACAGACTGGTAAGGAGCGAGCCATCGAAGAACAGGTCGTCGGTACCATCGCCTATATGTCTCCGGAGCAGCGGCGCGGCGAAGCCAAGCCTCGAAGCGACCTCTTCGCAAGCGCAGTTGTGCTCTTTGAGATGCTGACGGGCCGCTATCCATGGTCACGGGAGCAACTGCTCGCAGGTATCAGGCGCCCGGGCGACTTCGCCCTGCCCGAACGCTTGCGCGCGGAGCAGCCACGACTCGGGGCGATGCTCCAAGCGCACCTGGACGCCATCGGCTCTCCGGTTGCCGAGCAACGGCCAGAGACGACGGCAGCCATGAAGGAAGCACGGCGCCTGCGCGATTTGGCCATGGTGAGCTGCGCCAAGGGCGACCCTGAGCTTTAGGAATCGGTTGCCAACTTCTTTGGCAACCGATTCCTAAACACTCAGCTTCGCTGAGTGTTGTATTTCGCGCCTGAGGCGCTGTGGCCTGGCCTTCCACGCCAGGTTAGGACCTCGGCTGAAAAGACGTTGGCAACCGATTCCTAGAAGAGGCTCTGCTGCCCAGCTTTGGTCTTCGACGGGGCGTCAGCATCGTCCGACGACTTGGCATCGGATGCTGTGGCCTCGGGGGTCTTTGCAAATCGCCTTGGGTAGGCCTCGGCAAGCCACGAGATGAGGTCTGCGGCTCCGCCCTCTAGAGCCTTGCTGCAAATCTCGCGAACGTGTTGCGGAAAGTCACTGCCAACCAACCACCGCAAATATCCGGCATCGGCACCCGCAGCCAGGACGCTGAGCTGAGCCCCCGAGTGCTTTCCGAAAGCCACGAGGGCCGATCCGGATTCGTCCCACTGCAAGTGATGCGTGCCGCCAATCCAATTGGCTCGCTCCGGTTCACAGATATCTGCCACCTCTTCCCAGTTGCTGCCGAGCCCAAAACTCTCCACCATTCCAAGAAGGACCCGGCCTGTCGCGGCGACGTCGGCACTCGCGCTGTGGGCCGCTTCGAACTCGCTGCCGACAAAGCGCTTGTGGGCATCCATTAGCGAGCGCGGTTCACGGCGCTGCCAGAGCCGAAATGGGTCGACAACGTAGGTATCACTGAGGTCGATGGGAGGAAGCCTGAGTCGTTGAAACTCTGCTTGCAGCATGTCGATATCAAAGCGCAGGTTGTACCCCACTAGCATTTGCACATCGGTGAAGAGAGCCCGCAGCTCGTCGGCAACTGCGGCAAATGTCGGGGCGTCTTTGAGGTCATCCATCGAGATGCCATGGACTTCTTGCGCGCCCGGCTGAATCTCGATGCTGGGGCGAATTCGCCAGGTCCGGCTCTCAGCAGTCTCGTCGAGGCCAAATTGGGCACAGAGCTCGATGACTTGGTCGCGCTTCTTGTCGGTTCCCGTGGTTTCGACGTCGAAAATGAGAATGTTGGGCTCGCTCATCGCCCATTCAGGGTACCGGAGGGGCATGACATTGATCAGCGCCCACTTGTGCAGTCCCCAAAGGCCCCGCACACTTGGCACATGTCGTCGATTCACGCAAGCGCCGCTCTGCTCCTTGGCCTCGCCCTCTTGGTGGGCTGCTCCTCCAAGTCCGCCAAGACTCGCGTCGAGGGCGCCCCAATCACCGAGGCTTTCTCCGACAACTTCGAACGCGGCGCCCTGGGTGAAGCGTTCTTTGCGACCACCGACAACTATCAGCTCGTAAATGGGGCTCTAAGTGCCAAGGGAGCATTCAATCACCCGCTCTGGCTCACCAGAAAACTACCGAGAAACGTGAGCATCGAATTCGATTGCTGGTCCAACACTGCCGACGGAGACATCAAAGTAGAGTTATTCGGGGACGGCCAGAGCCACGCTGCGACCAAGGAGAAAGTCCAGTACAAGGCGACGGGCTACGTCGCTATCCAAGGCGGATGGAATAACTCAAAATCGCTACTTGCGAGGCGTGACGAGCACGGCAAGGAGGGGGTCGATCTGAGTTCCCGCACAGCCCCAAAGGTAGAAGTCGGCAAGCGCTACCACTGGAAGATTACCCGGCAGGGGCCCGATATTCGCTGGTTCGTCGATGATATGGAAACCCCATTTCTGCAGTTTAGCGACGCACAGCCCCTAGACGGCGAAAGCCAGAGCTACTTCGCATTCAACAATTGGGAGTCAGACACCTGGTTTGACAACCTGACCATCAATCCCCTCTAGCTCCTCGTCGAATCTCCCGTCTTTGCCCATGATGCGTGCGGCATCTAGCGGTAGACTTGCGCTAGGGGCGGATGGAACAGTTTGGGAAATACCAGCTCCAAAGGCGAGTCGGTGCTGGAGGTATGGCGGAGGTCTATCTAGCGCGCACGACCGTCGCCGAGGGACTGAGCAAGCAGCTCGTCATAAAGAAGATTCATCCGGCCTTCGCCCGCTCGAGACAGTTCGTCTCAATGTTCGTCGACGAGGCCAAGATCGCTCTTGATCTCAATCACCCCAACATTGTTCAGGTCTTTGACTTTGGTCAGGTCGGGCAGAGCTTCTTCTTGGCAATGGAATTCGTCGAGGGTGTCGATGTTCTCAGGCTCATGCAGGAGACTGCAAAGGCAGGAAAGCGAGTACCGCTCGACCTCGCTGCATTCATCGTGCAGCAAATCGCCCGCGGCTTGGACTACGCGCACCGCAAAACAGATGACTTCGGCGAGCCACTCGGAATCGTGCATCGAGACATCTCGCCGCAGAACGCCCTTGTCTCGTGGGACGGTTCGGTCAAGATCGTCGATTTTGGAATCGCTCGCGCACGCGACATCAAGGAAGAAGAAGGAACGATCAAAGGCAAGTTCACCTACATGCCACCCGAGCAAGCGCGCGGATTGGCGGTAGATCGCCGGGCCGATGTCTTCGCAGCCGGCGTAGTTCTCTTTGAATTGACGTGTGGGCGTCCGCTCTACAAGGGCAAGGGCAAGGAGGTGTTGGAACAAGCACGTGCCGGAGCCATCCCTGCTCCAAGACAAATAAACCCCGATATTCCCAAAGATCTAGAGGCCACTATCCTCAAGGCTCTGACCTACGCTCGGGACAATCGATTTCAGACCGGCCGCGATTTGCAGAATGCCCTTGGGCGCTTCCAGTTTCAGTGGGCGCAGAGTCATAGATCGATGCCACCAGATTCAGGGTCTCTCGCTCAGTGGCTCGCAAGGACCGTTCCGAAGGGAGGTGGCGATTTCAGAAAACACCGTGAGACGTTCCCTGGAACACCCGCGGCCATCGAGCAAGCGACGTCTCAGCTGCAGCGCACCCGGGCCAATCCCCCTGGCATGAGCGTTGTAGACGACAGTGAACGGGACGAGCGCTTCAAGCCTCTCCGCGAGCGCAAGCCGGTCTTCATCATCGACGGAAAATTATCGGGTCTGGGACAGCTCGTCACCAAAGTAGGCGCGGACCGAGCGAGCGAAATCGTCGCAGACTTCTGCGGAGTCGCTAGAGATATTGCGTTCAAGCACAATGCCACCCTCGGCCCGACAAACGAGACTAAACTAAGAGTTCTTCTAGGCGTCCCCGCGGCTGGGGACGACGATGGAACGCGGACGATTCGTCTCGCGCGCTCCCTTATCGAGGCGCTCGACGGCATAGGAAGCGATGTTGAGCCGGCCCTTAGGCTCGCCGTTGGTATCGAGCGGGGCACGGCTTTGGTTACCCGTGATTCCGAAGGCCGCTATGGCTACGAACTCGAAGAAGAGGCCGACGTGAGCGCAGCCGATGTGCTATCGGGCGAAGCTCGCGGCGCAGAAGTTCTCGTCACGAGCGAGGTCTTCCGTGTCTGCCAAGGAGACTTCAACTTTGAGCCAATTGCTAGGACGTCAGGCAGTGCTCGCCCCCATCGTATCTACCGACTTCGCGGGCCCAAGGAGCGGCAACAGAGACTCAGGGAGCGCAGTGAGGGCACGAATCTAATCGGTCGAGATTTGGAGCTCAAGGCTCTCAAAGATGCCTACCGCGAAGCACTGGTTCACGGAGCCCACAAGCTCATGGTGGTTACCGGGGAGCCAGGCATTGGCAAGCGCTCTCTGGTCAACGCCCTGCTCGCAAGCATCCCAAAGGGAGAGGCCTCGGTGATGCGAGCCACTGCCCGAGCCGGGACCAAACATACGCCGTTTGGCATTATCGCCGACTTTGGGCGCGACGCGATGGGTCTCGCAGAGACAGCAGAGCCCAAGGAGATTCGGAAGCGCATCGAGATGCTCGCCCAAGTCTTGTGGCCGGGTCGGGTGGAAGAAACAGAGATCCGAGGTTTCATAGATGCCGCCTGCACGCTCTTTGGTCTCCGTCGTGAAGGCAGCCCAAATCTCGATCCAAAGGAGCTCCGCTCGCGGCTCCGTGAAGTCGCTCATCGCATCGAGCAGAAGTTCTCACCAGATCACCCGTTGATTGTTGTCGCGGAGAACGTGCACTGGGCAGACGAGCAAAGCATGTTGCTCAACCGCGACCTGCTCGAAATCAGCAATTCGCGAGGAGTATTCCTCCTCATCACCGCGCGCCCCGAGCCGAGCATCGTTAGCTTGGCGAAGGAGAGTTCCGTCGAACTAATGAATCTACTTGAGCTCGGAGAGGACGACCGTCACGCGCTCATCGAACGTCGATTCGCTCCAGGGGAAGACATCCATGAGCTCGTACGACAAATTCTCACTCGCACTGGTGGAAACCCGTTCTTTATCATGGAGATCCTCGACAGTCTCATCGAACGGGGCATCCTCACTCAAGAAGAAATTGCGGGCCGACAACTCCTTCGTTGGCGACGCGGCGAGGAGCCTATTCAGATTCCTACCAGTGTGGAGACCCTACTCGCGACACGCATCGACCAACTCGATCACGAGCTCAAGCCCGTCCTGGCACACGCCTCTGTCCTTGGATCCCGCTTTGACACAGAGCAGCTCCTGGGACTAATGGGCTCGGTAGAGTGCGAGAGGATCGATGAGACTCTGCAGGCCTTGGTGGAAAAGGGCCTCCTGCGGGTCGACAAACAGGGACACGCCTTCGCCAATGACATGACGATGACAGTCGCGTATCGAATGGTCCCGGGCGAGGACCGCACTCGCCTGCACAGGCTTGCCGCCGAGAGACTAGAGGCAAATCCAGGTGCCGTGCAGAGGCGGGCCTACATCGCACATCATCTGGAGCTCGCAGGAGAGAGCAAAGCGGCAGCCGACGCCTATTTGGCTGCGGCGACCCACGCGATGCATGTTGGCAGCACCGGCGATGCGTTGCATCAGCTCAGTCGTTGCCTCAAGCTGTACAGAATTGGCGAGCACGCAAATCGATTCACCGTCCACCTCCTGCGTGTCGACGCACTGGGCCGATTGGCCAAGCGCCCCAAGCAGTTGCGAGAAATCGAGGCGCTGATGCGCGAAGCGTCGCACCTCGGAGGAGCGGACAAGCTCGCCTGTGCCCACGCACGCCTCACCGAGTTTCGTATAGAACAAGGCAAGATTGCCGAGGCAGTCGCCAGCGTTGCGCCAGCGTTGCGATATGCGCGGGAGGCCAACGACAAACTTGCCGAAGCCGAGGCGCTTCGACTGCAGTCTTCTATCTACCGTCTGCAAGGCAAGAGCGCTCCGGCCCTGCAGACGTGTGATGAAGCCCTAGCACTCGCCCAATCACAGCCGGGTGCTCTGGGGGAGCGCGCGCAAATCCTAAACAACCGCGGAACAATTCTCTGGAATATGAATCGGCTCAACGAAGCTATCGAGTGTTACGCGGAGACCCTCGTCATATACAAGAACCTCGGGCGCCCCAGGCAGGAAGCTCGAGCACTAAACAACATGGGCATTGTATTCTCGGCTCTAGGAGAGTCGGAGGCAGCCCTTGGCCACTATAAGCGCTCGCTGCGCATCGACCAACGTCTTGGCGATCGAGCACAAATAGCTCTCAAGCTGGGAAACATAGGCCAGACCTACACGGAACTGGGCGACGACGTTCGCGGCGAGAAGTACCTACTAAAAGCACTAAAGCTCAGCGAAGCCCACCAGGACTGGGGCACGATGATCGACATTCTCAACTCACTCGGGCAAGTCTACCTGGGCCGCTGCGACCTCGACCGCGCCACCAGTTTTCTAACGCGCGGTCTCGACCACGCTCGGGAAGCCCACAATCACTACCAAGAGATTCGCTCGCTCGTCTACCTTGCTCTGGCTGGCATCGAGTCCGGCGAAGACCTCGAGGTAGCAAGAGAGCAAGCCGCTAGAGCTACCGAGATAGCGAGGCACGTCCCCATGCCGGTGGGTGAGATGCTCGGCCTCTCAGCTCAAGCACTCGCCTGCGAGAAGCTCGGTGAGCTAGCACGAGGTCTTGAGCTTTCTAGGCTTGCACTGGTTCACCTGGAGAAGATTGAGCAGGGCGAGGGGCTAGAGAGCATCCTGCAGGCGCACGCCACCCTATGCGATCGCAATGGCCTCACTGACGAGGCGCGTTCTGCCATTGCTCGGAGTCGCCAGGAGGTGGAGCGCAAAGCCGCCAAGCTCATCGATAGCGAACTCCGTGCGTGTTATCTGGCGAGCCCTGCGATCTCAAAGATCTTTCGCCAGCACGAGCTTCTCTGCGGCGCAGATAGCGACGTGTAGGTGGGGCGTTCCAAGACGGCTCGGCTCCAGAATCTGGCCAGGAAGTGACCTGGGTGCCAGCTATGGACCCACCCATGTGAAATAGAATAGGGTGCGCCCCCCAAGCCAATCGGCTCTGGCAGCAAGCAGTGCCCATGAATCTTCACAAAGCCCATCAAGCGATCATCGCTCTCGCCATAAGTGGCGTCTCGCTGTGCGCATGCGGTGGCGATGACAACGCTTCCATTTTCGACGGCGGGCCAAGCGCAGAGATCACCGATGCAGCAGCCGCTGGTGATGGCGCCGTAGTTCAGTGCCAAGCCGACCACCAAGAGTCACTTGAAGCTCGGAATGATCGAATTGTCAACGACGCAAATCAGGTCGAACCCACAGGCCTTGTCATGTCCACGCAGAGCGGCTTCAGTATCTGCGGCCAAGTCGACCCGAGACAAGAATTCGGCGTTTTCGCGGATGTTGATGTCTACGAGTTTTCCGTAAGCTCAGATCAGGACATCCGCCTTTCGCTCACACTGGATACGCAACCGAGCGATGGCGACGTTGACCTCATTCTCTTCCGTGCCGATGGCCCCAGCACGGTGGTCGAGGCCAAACTCGTCGGAGACATTGCGCTCACCCACAGAGTCGCTCCAGCTGGCACGTATTGGATTGCGGTATTGGCCAAGACACCGAGCACAGGCTCTACCCTCCCCTATCGCATCGAAGTTAGCCCGAACCCCGTTGATTGTGAGCCTGCCACGGCTGGTGATGGTGACTACTCAGAAGAACTCGACGGCAGTGACAATCGCGGCAATGACACGCTGCGCGTCGACTACGACGATGGCAGTATGTTCTCAGAAACGCCGTCTAGTACAGATGCGCCCGAACCCACTAAGATATCGCTCTTTGCCGGTGAACGCACAAGTATATTCGGCGTGGCAGCCGACGTGCCGCCACTGGACGACTACCGTGATCGGGATGCATTCGTCATTCACACGGGCCCTGAGACCATAGAGCTCGCGGTGCGACTCGTGTGGATCCACTCAGTCGGAGTCGACCTAGATTTACACCTATTCGAGGCTGGCGCCCCCGAGCACGATCTGAGTTCCGCAGGGGCAGCCACTGTGGGCACAGGGCAGGACGAAGTCACAACGATGGCCGTACTGCCAGACCACGACTACTGGCTTTGGGTCGGCGCCTACGCTAATGCCCAGTCACAGCTGCCGCAAGACTATGCCGTCACCTTGTGCGGCAAGAGTCTCTAGAGACGAGAATCGTAGCCACTCGAGCAATCACCGACAGGATCACAACGCAGTAACGCTCCAGATCACCGGCTCTTGCGGTCGCACGGGAATCGAAAAGCTCACCGCGTCGTCTCCGACCAACTCGAACTCTACTTCAGCAGCTTTGACTTTCACGCTGAGATTGCCGCTGTGGGCCCCAGACGGCAAGGTCACGACCAACTGCATGACTTCCACAGCCTGAGCGGTAGTTGAGCCGGCGATGCACGAAGGGGTCCCCCGCAGTCCGAGGTTCGGCAGCACCACAGAGAATGTCTCACTAGGTACTCTCGGATCCACGCGCCACCCGGATGGATTTGCCCTCACGCCAAGCAAGCTGACGCTCGCTCGGACCATGGCCATGTGTGCCTCAGTGCTGGCAGCGGGATAGTCTGCCTCCGGTCTCGGTCCAAAGAGAGTCGCACTTCCCGGCTCTTCTTGGAGAGGGCCGGCATAGCTACCAGGGCCAGTCCACACGCCGCAGGAATACTCAGGCGTGCCATCGGCGTGTGCGGCCAAGCTGGCACTGCGAAGGCTCTCCCACGCCTTCGCGGGGTCCCGTGTGGCATGTGCTTCGGTTGTCCATGCGGCAACCGCTGGGCGAACCGGTCCGCCGGCAACAGCGACGTCTGCAGGCAAAGCATCAAGCAATGTCCCTCGTTGGCTTTCGTCGCCAAGCTCAGCGAGTACTGGTAGTGCCTGTACCGCAGCCAAGACAGTATCCGTGCTCACGGGAGCGCCTGCGTCTTCGAAGGCTCGCTCATAGAACGAGCCATTCCAAGCGGCTTCCTCTAGCCTGAATTCGTCACCGGATTCAGGCTAGCGCCCGACGATGTCGGGCAAAGCAAAAAATCAAGGAATCGTCAGCTTGCCAGGCGACTCAGCTTGCCAGGCGACGCGTTGAGGCTCAGTGGTCTGTTTGACGTCGGAGAGGTGGCTTTCGTGCGCTTTTTGTTGAGCGAGGAGAAACTGAAGACGAGGCAATGCACTACATGTATTGGGTGAGGTCTTAGACCGGCGGCTGCGGCTTAGCTCATTGTATCTATCCGGTGCTCTGAGATGAGCAAGTGCCTGTACCAGGAGTTGCTTGCGCGGGAACGCGCTTGAGAGACGGACATGAATTCGCCGGACACTGATCGAAACGATCGTCCCGACTTTGAAGAATTTGTTGCTCAGCGTGCCGGTCTGGGCGCGGGCCAACTCAGTCCCTACTAGGCCGACGTTGCGAATGGTGACCGTCAAGAGTTGAGCCGCCATCGCAAATCAGAGCCTGAGAGCATT
>JAAEPE010000101.1 GCA_024222395.1 Myxococcales bacterium | reverse complement strand
TGCAAGCTATCAAGCGCACTTTGGGGAGAATCAGTCGAATGTGGAGGGAATGCGATGTGAAGGGACGTTGCGCTCGATGCCATGCCCTTCTAACCGACTAGATCACACCGAAATTCCCAGAAGAGAACTGTCACAGTCAGATCTACACCCAATCGATTAACGTATTCGCAGCTAGAGAACTAGATGAATGAGAAGGAAGAGCGATGGGCCCTGGTTACCAGAGCGACTGGCTACCTCGGAGGGCATGCGATTCGGGCCCTGCATCGAGATGGTTGGAATGTCGTTGTTTCTAGGTGTTTCTCGCAGAAGCAAATCGGGGGGATGGGTTTTGCTGCGCTTGGAAGAGAGGGGCGCTACGGAAAGGTTTGGCCTGGCTTGGTTCGCTTCCTGGCAACCATCGTCCGCCCGTTCAACGGCAACGCATCCGCTCTGGCGATGATGTTCGCGACGCTTGGGAGGAACGACGCCGTCGCCCCATGTTACGGAGAGCACCAGCTCGAGGATCACTTCGAGCGGCTCGCCATGGACATAGACTCTACGAGCGAGTGAGTCGGTCGTTCAGCGCTACATGTCCGCCCGTGACAACCCTGGCGTAGCGTCCTCGCAGGTGGCGCGCTTGGTGAGTTTCGTCTCGCACCCAGCGCCGAGCCTCTTTGCCAAAGCGGGCCTGATAGCGATTGCAGGGCGTGTAGGGCTCGTCGGTGATCTCTATCGATGCCGTGCCCAGCTTGAGCCTTGTCCCCACGGGAAGAGAGTCTGCACTGAGATCAAAGTCGATAAGGAAGTTGTTGCCAAAGAGGTGATAGCGCTCGATGGAGCCCATCGTCACCAGCCTAGCCACTGCGAGGCTGCCCAAGGAGAGTTGATCTCCGGGCTTGTTCTTCTTGGGAGACCACCTATCACTTATGACTCCCCGCTGGGTACAGAGTTCAACTTTGGAAGGCTGCATGTGCATTGGCGCGCGCAGGACATGATAGCCAGGAGGGCGATCAGCCTTGGCCATTTGCGAGACCGAGCTCCGAGTGACAATGAGGGCAACCTCGCCTGAGTCTCTTGGGCTGGGGCCAAGCTTCATCCAAGCGTCTTCGAGCTCTTGGTAGCTTGGGCGACTCACGCTCCGGGCTTTCGCCGCCAGCGCTCCATGGTGAAGGCGACGCCTTTGTGCTCGCCCCGTGCGAGTTCTTCTGCCATCTCGAAGGAAGTCTCAAACTCGGGGAAGAAAGCGTCGCAGTCGTAGGTCTTGTGGATGCGCGTGAGGATGAGCTCCTCACATGCTTGCATCGCGAGGGCGAGCGCGTAGATCTGTCCACCACCCACCACGTAGAGAGTCTCAGTCTCCGCAGCGAGACTTGTCAGCGCGTCCGCAATATCGGTGTAGACGTACGCTCCCTCGATGGTCCAATTGGGATTGCGCGTGACGACCGCATTGCGGCGGCCCTTTAGTGGCCAGTATTTCTCAGGGATAGTCTCGGCTGTGAGCCGGCCCATGAGCACGGCATTCTGCATTCCCTCTTTGCGAGTCTCGGTAGTCGTGCGCGCAAAGTGCTTTAGATCAGCCGGAATGTGCCACGGCATGTCACCGTTCTTGCCCAAGCCTCGGCCTGCGTCTATCGCCGCTATTGCCTTGAAGCGGGGCAGAGGCCCGCGCGCACCAGCTGCTTTCGTATCAGTCGTCACGGCGTTGAGAGTACCAGTGCGGGCGTAGAACGTCTCGACGGCAGTAGCCAGCGTTTGCCAGGCATCGCAGAGCAGGGCATTAGCGGGCAAAACGCCGCCCTGTGGCATGAGCTTGCGTAGATGCTGGCTTCTTGCTTCGCAGAGTTCTACTTGTGTTCCTCTCTCTGAGTCTCGTGGCCTGTAGCTCAAAGAAGAAGGAGGGGCCCGAAGCTTCCAGGGAGTCGCCCGCAGAGGTTGGGGCGACCGAGAAGCAACCGGTCGCTACGAAGAAGCAAAATGCAAAGGACGAATCAGCTGGCTGGTTCTACGATGCGGCCGGCTACGGTGGCGTCACAGGGCCTGATCATTTGGCTCCTCGGGAGAATCTGTGGGTGAAACCGACCTGTAGCGTCCTCGTTGAGAGAGCTACACTGCTAGATCGCAGCTCATCAGGGTCAGTGACTACTTGATAGCCTGGCTCGTCCCGCCTCATCGCGACCTGACGAGCCAGGCGTTGCCGGCCCGAGCATTGGCGTTTGGCGCACATGGTAGAGTCCGGGTTTTTTTGGGGGGGCGTAACAGGCGCAGAGGACAGCGCCAATCGTAAGAGGTGTGCCCGAGTTGTTCATATTGGCGAGCGGCAGCAAAGCAACCTGCTCACCTCTTTGTTACGCATGCAGTCAACAGAAACGTTAGTGCCCAACAAGGCAGACGAGGCAGGATGCGGCTCAAAACACTGCTCAATCGAGTGCAGAAATTCAAGTCCTTTGTGTACAAGGATGTACGATTCTCCGAGGGGGACGAGCCGGCGCTACTCATCATGGTGGTTCCGCGAGCCAACGGCCGCGTATGTGCTCAGGTTGCGGACGGGTGCGGTCTTCGAACTGAGTGCGACGGACACTCCCCAGCTTCACGGCATTCTTGCCCTTACCAAAGCGGGGACTTCTGCCTTTGCTGCGGGTATGAAGCACGAAACGCCAACACTACTGAATGCAGTAGATTGGTTGGGAGTATTGAAAGCGGCTCCGCTCTCACCCGGCATGGGGGAGTTGAGCTTTGACAAAGCGGCTCAGCTGTACAGAGAAGCTGGATATGCATCATATCTCCACGCCGCTGGAGTCAATGCCATTTCGTTCGGACGGGTGCTTGCGGGCGAAAGCGAAGAGAAGACCGGAGAGGCCACTACTGCCATACGAACCAGCGGCCCGGATACCTCTGAGGTTCGGCTCATTATCAGAGGCCAGCACCTCGTTGCTGAGCTAGTTGGAGTCGAGTCCAGATTCCGGGATGGTCACCATCCACCGGCATCAGCGGCTCACCTCGGAGAATCAGAGAAATGTTATCGAGAGATTCGGCTTGGCCTGCGCAGCGTATTGGCCTGGTACAATGACCTCGCACGACCAGAGGGCAGGGCGGTGCTCGCCGATGCTCCCTCAAAGCTCGAACCGTCTCTTGCCTGTGCGGAGGCCTAACGAGGTATTACCCAAAGTTGTGGATCTGCGAGTTTAAGAAAGGCGGCGTATCCTTCGAGTTGACAAAAACTCACATCCCGAGAACCGAGGGAAAGACACGCCACCTAATGTTGAAGATAGTCGAATCTAGAGTCGTAGAGGAAGAACGAAGTGCAGGATTTCAAAGCTTGGATGATCTGGCTCGCGAGGGAGCTCGGCGCATGCTGATCTCCGCCTTGGCTCAATAGGTCACTGAGTACATCGAGCGCTACCGAGGAGCCCGTGATGAGCAGGGACACGCCCTGGTGGTTCGCAACGGACGAGCCAAGATCAGCAAGGTCACTGTCGGCTCAGGGACTTTTGAAGTGCAGGCACCACACGTGAATGACAAGCGTGAGGGTGAGCGTTTTACAAGCAAAATCTTGCCACCGTACATGCGCAAATCCCCAAAGGTGGCAGAGGTGATTCCGCTTCTGTAGTTGCGAGGGTTGTCGACGGGAGACTTTCGAGAAGCCCTGCCGGCATTACTTGGCAAGGACGCTTCTGGGCTCTCTCCGACATCGATCGCAAAGATGACCAATGTCTGGGAAAACGACTACAGAGAATTTCGCAACCGATAGCTCAAGGACAAGGAGTACTTGTACGTCTGGGTGGATGGCATCCACTTCAATGTACGCCTTGAGGAGGATAGGCTCTGCACCTTGGTGGTCATGGGAGCGCTGGCAGACGGCACGAAAGAGCCCGTTGCTATCGAGGATGGCTTCCGAGACAGCACAGAGAGCTGGTCGAGCATCCTACGAGATCTCAAGCGTCGCGGCATGCGTGTGTCTCTGGTTGTCACGGGTGATGGTGCCCTTGGATTCTGGGCGGTAGCACGCGAAATCTGGCCCGAGACACGGGGACGGCGATGCTGGGTGCACAAGATTGCGAACGTCCTGGACAAGCTACCTAAGCGCCTTCAGCCCAAGGCTAAGAGCCTGCTGCACGAAGCCATGAATGCGCCCACTAAAGCCGCTTGCATCGAAGCCATGAATGATTTCGAGAGAGAATTCGCTGCCAAGTACCCAAAGGCCGTCAAGTGCCTGCGGAAGGACGAAGATGCACTTATGACCTTTTACGACTTCCCCGCACAACAGTGGACGCACTTGCGTACATCTAACCCGATCGAGTCAACGTTCGCCACTCTCCGGATTCGGCAGCGGGTGACCAAAGGAGCTGGCAGCAGGAAGAAGGCGTTGCTGATGGCATTGAAGCTGATCGAAATGGCCAGCAAACGCTGGCGGCGACTGAAGGGCTACGAATTGATGGCCGAGCTTGCCAATGGCTGTCGGTTCGAAGACGGAATTGGACAGAGACACACTGACGTCTCAATGGAGACATCGAAGGAAGACACCGCCTAGGCTCGATTCCTATTCCACAACATTTGACAATATCTCCGGTGAGCAGGGCGAGGGCAGAAGGGCAACCTGGGAACCTGGGAAGCGCAGGCGTTTCCAATTCGCAAACGAAGAGCGGGGATGTGGGGCCTCGTTTGATCAAAGTCTCCAGGCATTAGGTGGCAGCACGCAGCCGCCTAGGGAGCGAAGAATGTGTGCCGGATTGGTATTGCAGAGCCGAAGGAGAGCGAGGCGAAGCAAGATGGGCGTCGGCGACTCGGAGCACTCCATAGCACTGATGAAGCCGGGAAACCAACCCATGGGACCCGGTGGAGGGAAGGGAGTGTCGGAATAGGAAACTGTTGAAATGAAAGACCATCGAGATGTCAGGCTCGAAATCAGTCTCAACGAAAGAACAACGGATAGCAGAACTAGCGAAGAACGCTCCCGATATGGCGATGGACGTGTCCCATCACCTGGATCTGGAGTGGTTTGTCGAGGCCCTCAGAAGAACTCGTGGAGATGGCGCGGTAGATGTGGATGGAATCTCTGGCTCGGCGTACGGAGCATCGCTCGATAAACGCATCGGTGATCTC
>JAAEPE010000100.1 GCA_024222395.1 Myxococcales bacterium | reverse complement strand
GCGATGTCCATGCCCGCCACTGCGCACTCGCAGTATGCCACGCACTTCAGGTAGACGTTCGGCGTGCGCTCGATGCCCGCCATGATGAAGAACTCACGCTCTTCGGTGACGCAAATGAGACATACGTGATCTGGGCCTTGCGGATCGATTCGGAACGTGATCATGATTAGACTCCTGCGATTTTGCGGATGGTTGTGGCGAGGCAGTGGATCTCTTCCATTGGGGCGAGCTCGTAAGCGGCACGCGAACAGTTGAAGTCGTCGTTGCTGTCGTAGTTGGGCCAGCAGCGGTCCAGAAGGTCCAGCGCTGCTCGCCAGCATGCCATCTCGGCACCTTCGCTCGTGAGGGTCACTTCGCGGATGCAGCCATTTATCAGGATGCTGATCCGGCCGATTTCCTCGCGGTCGATGCGGACTTCGACGTTGTCAACGGAGTGCGATGCGTGCATCGGCAGGCCGACTTCTAGTGTGATCTTCGTGAGCTTCATGATGTTTCCCTTGGTTGAGCGTCCTAACAGTAACCTCTTCGGTTTCTCACTACTAGAACTTTAGCTTCCAGTTCGGGAATCGGAGCGGATTTCTTGGGGAATCTAATCCGCAGCGCTGTCCTCCCGCTGATACCGGAGCTGCTGCATCAAAGAAGTTAGTTCGTTGTGCGCCAGTCCCCAGTATGCCAGCTCCTCGATGTGCTTGTTGCCCTTGCGATCGCGGAGTTTCTTGACCTTCTGGCGGAGGTCGCGGAGGGATTTCTCGAATGCGCGCTGTTCGTCGGTGGTCATTTCTTCGCCTCCCGGATGAGATCGCTCATCGCAATAATGGCAAGGAGCCTTTTCTTTGTCCGCAGATTCGGCTTGGGCGAGTCCGCAAGGATCTGTCGGGCAAGGTCAGCGATTTCGGCGGCACGCGCCGAACGGGTCTTTGGCTGGCATCAGGTCATGATGGCTTCTTCTCCCCCGTGGGCTCCTTCACCACGACGCCATTGCGCACGACCAGAAAGTAGCGGTCCGTGATCCGTTCGCCTTGGGCGAGCAGCCGGTCGCCTTCACGGAAAGTGAGTCCCAGCTTCACCCGAAGAAAGTTCAGAATGTCCGCCATCCCGTAAGTCTTCTCCATTCCGTTCCAGACCATGCCGTCCATCTTCTCGCTCAGCGCGACATCGAAGTGGTAGAAGTCAAGTCCCGCTGCCTCTTCTTCGGTGAGCACCTTGCCCACCAGGTCTCGCTTGTCTGCGCCCATGAACGGGTTCAGGTCGCAGATCAGGACGACGCTGATGTTCTCGATGTGAATCGTTCCCTCGAAGTTCGTGCTGTATCCCATGGCTAGTTCTCCTTGTCTTCTGCTTCTTTCTTGCGTTTCGCAGCCCACCAAGCCTTCCTGGCTTCGGACTTCTTGCGTCGGGTCTCTTCGGAATCCGGGGCTCGGCTCTTCGTTGCCCAGTGTGCCTTTGTGGCTTTTGACTTTTTGCGTCGGGTCTCTTCGGAATCCGGGGCTCGGTTCTTCCAGGCTTTGGACAGCTTGCGCTTGTGCGCTTTGGATTTCGGCTTGCTCTTTAGGGACTCGGACAGCTTGCGTTTGTGCTCTTCTGATTTTGGCTTGCCTTTCTTGCCTTCCGAGATTGCACGCTTGGTTTCTGCGGATCGCGGCTTGCCCTTCTTGGCTTCCGAGATCGCACGCTTGTGCGCTGCGGATGGCGGTCCGGTTTTCTTGCCCCTCCTGCCTTCGGCTGCAGCTCGTTTGTGCTCTTCGGACTGCGGCTTGCCCGTCATGCGTTCGGACTGCGCTCGCCTCTGCTCTGGAGTCCGGCGGGAGCCCGTTGGACCACCGCGACCGCCACGGCACCGGTTCAGGCAAAGCGGATTGTCCACTTCGGCCTGCTTCACGAGTTCACCCTCCATCGCGTCAGCTTCTTTGCGACTGTCGCAGATGCAGATGATGGTCTTTTCCCACTCCAGCGTCTTCAGCCGTGGGTCGGCTCCGCTGCCCATGTAGTCATCCTCTTCTGGCCTCTCGTCGGAGGAGCGGACCCCAACGTAGAAGAGGTCGCCACAGCGAAGGATATAGCAGTAGTTGTATTCGTATTCTTTCATGATGTCCGTTCCCTACTTCACTCTTCGACCGTTGCCGGTCCGGACTGAAGGGAAAAGATTCTTTTTCACGAGTCGAGGTAGAGGAGGATCACTTGGTAGCCGTCGATGACGTCGCTCAGCTCGATGCCAGAGAAGTGGCAGTGCTGCCCGTCCAGCGTATACTGCTGAGATTCGCAAGCGAGCCCGTAGATCCAGCCCCACGTCGGATCCGTGACCGGATGGCTGATAAACTCTTTACTCTCCGGGCCACCCCAAGTCTCGGTGGCGTACACGTAGACGGTGCACGGTCCCTCGACCGCGACTTCGTTGAACTTGGCCAGGATGTCAGGGTCACAGAGCATACGGTAGTCGTTGCTCATGATGGGTTCTTCTTCTTCACTCATGATTACAGTCCTAGTTGTTGTTTGCGGTGAGCTTGCTCTTCGCCACCGGTGGTGGCCGGTCCGGTGAGCGTGACGTGAATGTCAAATCCGAAATCCCGAACCTCGGACAGGATGAATCCTGGCGAGCATGGGCACATGGTGCAGCCTGCGTGCTTCGACCAGTTCGCCCGAGCATCAGCGATGCCGGCGTGCCCGGACAGCTTGCTCGCAAGGCTCAGGACCGCAGGCAGGAACGTGCGGAAGACCTTGAACGGACGGCTGGTCCGGTTGACCATGTTGTCCAGGACGGTTTCGCCTTCTGGCCAGAAGAAGACCCGTGGCTTAGCGGACGTAGACTTGATGAGCTCTATGGTGATTTTCATGGCGTTAGCGTTGCGTCTTGAAGATCTTGCGGAGCTCGCGGAGATCAGCATTGAGCATCTTGCGGTTGTAGACGAGCGTGTCTTGCCCAACGACCGAGATCTCTTCCATGGTCGTGTGAAGCTCGGCGAGCATTTCGGTGATCTCAACACGCTTGGCAGCCCAGTACTCGCCGTCATAGCTGGGCATCCCCATGAAGGTTCCATTGGAGCAGAAGAGGCCCACGAAGGCTTTTAGACCTTTCTGACCGTAGGTTTCTTCGATACGGACTGCGACCATCATGCGCTCGCCCACGATGTCTAACAGCTCGGAGCCGTTCAGCATGTAGTTGTCCTTCTCGGCGTAGAAGTCGCGACCAACGTTCGTTGGGTCAACGACGGCTTTGGCGTTGCACCAGCACTTGTAGTGGCCGTACGGACGGGTGTTTTCCCACATCCCGTCGCTGATTTGTCCCTGAAGCTCGGAGTGAAAGAGAACGGCTTGGCGGCGATTGGCGACGTTGATAGTGTTTGACATGATGATTCCTTTTGAGTTGAGCTTCCTTGACAACCTACTCTTCGGCTGTTTCCGGTCCAGACTGAAGGCGAAACAATGCTTTTTCATATCTTTTCCGCAAGGAGAACCCACGGGGGAGATCCCGGAGATTGTCCTTGACATCAGCCAGCTTCACCACACGGCCAACGGGATCCTGGGCAGCTCGCTCAATGAAGTCCGCGTAGATCTCGCCATCCCGTCTGGTCACTGCGTCCACTCCTTGGGCAACGGCATCGCCGAACTGCTCCCGGATCTCCTCCAGGGTCGCGAAGTCACCCTCTACAACGTCGTGCAGGTAGCCGACGACCGCTGCGGTCCCGGTGAGCGAGTCCCCGACACGGATCGAGTGAAGGAGCTCACGTCCGTACATCCGTGCCAGGATCAGTTGAAGTGCTTGATCTTTCATGGTTCTAGCTGCCCAAGACGAGGCGGACGAGCGTGATGACGCGACCTTTGCGATCGACTTCAGAGCCCACAGCCTCAGCATCTTCCAGGTACTGGTGGTGAAAATCTTTGGTCTTGCGGATTTGGCGGCTGGCTGCACCCAAGATCGCACGCCATGTTGCAATCTCGATCACGCGATCGCGGAACGCGGCACCGTTGCCGAAGAAGTCGTCGCCGGGATCGATCACCCGGATTGGTCCGGGGAACGCCAGAACGCTCTGCTTCGTGTACGTGAGGCCATCCTCGTTCGTGGACTCTGGCTTGCCGGCGATGTGAACGCTGTAGACTGCTTTGAATGACATGAGTGTTTCCTTTTGAGTTGAGTT
>JAAEPE010000099.1 GCA_024222395.1 Myxococcales bacterium | reverse complement strand
CTGCAAGTGGAAATGTAGGTGGGCCTCGCTCGAGTTGCCGCTATTTCCACACTTCCCTAGCTTTGTCCCTTGTTCGACTCGATCTCCTACTTTGACCAAGGTGCTCTCGAACTGAAGGTGCCCATAAAGAGCAAACTCATGATCCCCATGCCCAACAATAACGTGATTCCCCGTAGGTTCGCGCGCATTCATCTGGCCGGGTATGTTGTCGGCAACGCCTGTCACCACTTCTATGACCTGTCCTTTTCCAGCGGAGACGATATCTTCACCGAAACAGAAATACTCTGAATTCTGAGTCCCTTCGCCCCGATGACTCAGACCATCCTTGAGCACGAGAAGATCATAGGCAAAGTGCTGACTCGGATGCGCCACATGATAATTCAGGAGCAGCGTGCGCCCGCCCCAGAAGACGGTCCATGTGCCTGTGAAGGGCAAGCGAAGCGACGTCTTGCTTTGGTACTCGTCGTACTTGGAAGGCGCCGGGCCCGTAGGAGCGAGGGGGGCAATGGCGAGTCCTGCAATCTTGCCGGCAGCGTCCCAGGCAATCGTGACCTTGAGGCCTGCACCCGCTTCCGTCTTGATCTTGCGGACATAGACGGGCAGATTGGAGTGGATACTCCCTTGTTCATCGACAAGTTCTGATTCAGCGGCGAGAAGAGGAACAACCTGCTGACAGGTTTGCACGAAGTGCTCCTCAGTCTTGAGTGTCTTTTGCATTGGCTCGGAAAGGCGCATCCAAAGAGCAGCACACTCACCGGACTTGATCTGAGCAACAATCGCACGTCCGCGCTCCGTGGCATCGTCTTGTGATGCTCTCGAGGCCGGCGCCTCCACCTTTGATCGGGCCGGCGCCTCTGGCGGAGTCTTCGCTGGAGCCGCATGGCAAGCAAGAGCAACCAGAAACAAGGGCGCAAGGCGAATCATGAGGCTTTGTAGCACGCTCCGAGAGAAATCCGCACGCTTTGATCCCTACGTATAGGCATAGAGGTATCCGGATTTTGAAGTTCATGATTCTACAGCGGACGAAGGTAAGGGAGGCTAGGTGGTCCCACGCAGACCCATTCCGTCTAGCACCGCCCGAGTCATACCGAGACACTATGGTTCGCTAAGGATCGTGTCTCGGAAGCGCATAGATGGCCGCTTGTCTTACGTAGAGCAGCTCCTTGCCAGCGGAGTCTCAGGCCCAGAGACTCCGCGGCGGGCCGCTGAGAAATTCAGTGTCGGCCTACGGCAAGGCCAAACATACGTCCAACGCGTCTTTGCTCGATGGGCCACACAGGAGTCAGAGCAACGCCACGACCGGAAAATTCAGTTTCGCAAAATGACGGAAGCTCTCTATCGCGAGTGCATGCTCAGCAAACAGCCCGGTCCTGCCCTGCGAGCACTGGTGATTCTCGGGAGGCTCGATGGTCTCTTTGAACACCCGCCATCAGAAAACGTGTTCCAGGCTTCCCCCAAATCACTATCTCCCAAGGAGCGCCGCGAGCGAATCCGCGTTCTCATCGTCCAGGCGATCAAGAGCAGACCGGAATTGGCGATAGCGGCCAGAGAGGCGCTCGATTCCCTGCCCGCCTAGGACAGTACGTAGACAGCAAACAAGTCCCCTCCGAAGCTACCCGCCCTCAGAGCCCCGTGCGCTATGGTTGACTCTCGTTGGACGCTGTGAACCCACAGCACGGGAGCAAAGCATGAGCGAGGAAGACCCCAGAACAATCGAGGAACTAAATGTGCTTCTCAGCGAACTTGCCCAAAACGCAGTCGCAAGCAGCAGCCCCGATGCAGTCAACAACGAAGAAGTGATCCACTTCAGTAATCTAAAGTGATCCACTCCGGGCCATAAATGGAGCCGCCAGCGGTATTGCTGAGGCCCCTTTGCCTGGTGAAACCTATTTCTCATTATTGGTCTTAGCTGTGCGG
>JAAEPE010000098.1 GCA_024222395.1 Myxococcales bacterium | reverse complement strand
GCTCCACCAGGCGGAAACCTTCGCCCGCAGGGTCGAGCACCGCCAGATCTGTGATGACGCGAGTGACTACTCCTCGCGCAGTTAGCGGGAAGCTGCACTCGGTTACGAGTTTCGACTCGCCGGCCTTCGACTGATGGGTGGCAAGAGCAATCACGTGCTGGCAGCCACTAGAGAGGTCCATCGCTCCTCCGATTCCCATCGTCTTGCCGCCGGGGATTGACCAATTCGCCAGGTCTCCGGCCATCGACACCTGCATAGCGCCGAGGAACGCCAGATCGATGTGGCCACCTCGAATCATCGCGAAACTCGTCCCAGAATCGAAGCACGACCCGCCGGGCAAGATCGTCACGGTCTGTTTACCCGCATTGATGATCTGAGGATCCTCTTCACCCTCGAAGGGGAATGGCCCGGTGCCAAGCAAACCGTTCTCGCTGTGAAGCCAAACCTGCTGTTCGTCTCGCAGGTAGCCAGCTACGAGGGTCGGCAAGCCGATGCCAAGGTTGACTATGCAGCCGGATGGAATCTCCTTGGCAGCGCGTTCCGCAATCTCTCCTCTCGAATATGGCATTGTCTCAGCCTCGCTTTCGGCTAGTCTTGTACTCGAACGGGTCTTCGTGCTCCGCCACAACGGCGAGTCTGTGCACGAAGATGCCCTGCAGGTGTACGTCGTCCGGCCCAATATCGCCTAGGGCGACAAGTTCCTCAACTTCGGCAATGGCGGTCTCAGCGGCGCTTGCCATAACAGGCATGTAGTTCTGCGCAGTTCTCCAAAACCGCAAATTGCCAAAGGAGTCAGCTCGTTTCGCACGCAAGAGAGCAAGATCCACGGGGAGTGCCTCTTCTAAGAGAAACTCCTTGCCTCCGAAGATTCGAGTATCTTTGCCTTCAGCCACCACAGTCCCAACTCCCGTCGGCGTGTAGAAGCCAGCGATGCCTGCCCCCGCGGCGCGAAGGCGTTCCACCAGTGTCCCCTGGGGCACCAGCGTAACCTCGACCTCGCCGCTCTTCATCATGCGCTGCAGGTCTTCGTTATTGCCGATGTAGCTACAAGTCACTCGCCCGACAATGCCCGCCTTCAGCCACAGTGCGAGGCCCTTACCGAGGTTGCCCGCATTGTTGCTCACGACGTGCAGATTTGCCGCACCCGTTTCCACGACCCCCTTAATGAGAGCCTCTGGGTTCCCGCAGAGGCCAAAGCCGCCGACAGCAATAGTCGAACCGTCTCGAACTCCCTCGAGAGCGGCACCGACCGAGTCCCTCACTTTGTTCGCGTGTCTACCGACGATCATCGCCCTATCCTCCTACTGTGGCCTCTGTGATGGCGCTGGCAATTCGGCCAAGACCGTCACTCATCTGCTGCTCGCTCATATTGAGCGCCGGCGCGAGAATCGCTGTTCCGCGGCGCTCCGAGATATGGAGCAAGACCCGCTGTGCCGCGAGCCTCGGCAAGAGCCTCTCCCAGAATGACTGGTCTCCAGAAATGTCGATCGCGGCCAAGAGTCCACGCCCGCGAACTCGAGACGCTACCGCTGGGTGCGCCTTGCAGATGTCTTCTAGCCCTCCTTGAAGTGTCGACTCAAGCTGGGCCGCGCGCGCATAGAGCCCCTCTTCTTCGTACACCGTGAGGGCTGCTAGGGCTGCGGCACAGCCTATCGGATGCGCGTAGTTCGTTAGGCCTGCGTAGAGCACCTCATGCTCAAAATGCTGAGCTACCCGCTCGTGCACAAGAACTGCACCGAGCGGCGCATAGCCTGCGGTTAGAGCTTTCGCGACGGTAATCATATCCGGCACCACCCCCTCGTGCTCAAAGCCGAAACACCGCCCAGTGCGGCCGAAGCCCGTCAGGACTTCATCGGCGACGAGTAGGGTTTCGTGGGCGTCGCAGGCTGCACGCATCCTTGGCCAGTAGTCCTTGCGGGGAATAATGACTCCGTTCGCGCCTGGGATTGGCTCCATGAAGACCGCGGCTATCGAGCCCGGCCCTTCAAGCACCATGGTTGCTTCTAGGACACCGGGGTCATCGCCGAGAATATGCACTACGCCGGGCACGGCGGGCTCGAGAGGAGGCCTCCGGTAGTCGCCGGTCAGCGCCAGGGCGCCAAGAGTCGCCCCATGATACGAGCGGTAGCGACTGAGAAACTTGATCCGCCCTGTCACTAGGCGCGCGATCTTCATCGCGTTCTCGTTCGCCTCTGCTCCCCCAAGCGTGAAGAAGACTTTCGAGTAGCCTTCTGGAGCGAGTGAGAGCAGCTTTGCGGCCAGGTCACTCTTGGCTGCGAAGTCCGCATTGGGCGGGGCCAGGCAGAGTCTATTTGTCTGCGCCGCAATCGCCCCCCTCATCGACGCGTGCCCCTGCCCCAAGCTAGCCTGGTAGCTGAGGCTTCCCATATCGAGCCATCGCGTACCATCGCGCATGACAAGCTCCGCGCCCTCGCCAAAGGCCAGTTCCGACCCCTCCACGGCGGCCTGCGCGTTCCAAGTGTAGAAGTAGTCCCGGACTGTCAAAAGGAGAACTCTTCTGGCTTAACGTTATGGGTAAACCCTGCAACCGCGTAGAGCCTTCGCCCCCTGGGAGCCATTGCGATGCCCGCGCAGGTCGCCGCAGCATGCGGGGCTTCGGGGGTGCTCATGTTGGTGCAAATACTCCGCGGGTAGCCGTCGTGAGAACCTAGCCGTCCCCATGCGTCATCAATCGAGACAATGGGTGAGGCATCAAGGCTCGCGCGCATTGCCTCTTGCCTGTCGTGTGTGGTGCTGAACTCAGGGACTCGACTACTGGCGCCGATCTCGGAATCGAGGCAGTGATTCGAGTGCACGAAGTCGGTGGCTTCGCCCGTAAAGACAACCTTACGCCGCTGCCCCGAAGTCTCTACGCTCACTACCGAGTCTTGATTGCAGGCCAAATAGTGATGCCCTGAGCCAACCTCGCACTCGAGCAGCAAGTCGCGAACGGCATCGGTACTTTGCTCACGCAGGGCCCGTCGCACAATAGCCGACCAGACCACACCGGGCTGAGCATCTAGGCTCGAGAGATTGTTAATGCCCAGGCCGAGCCCGCCGGCGTTGAGACCTGCCATCCCCATGCAGCCGGTCAAGCTAAGCAGATACGCGTCGCCACCTGCCGCATCCGATACCCGCAGCATCATAACAAAGGGCATCGCACTGGCGTGCATATCCCAGGTCTGCGCAAAGACCGGCCCCGAATCAGTCTGCGCCCAGAGCATCGTGCAGCCACCATCGTAGTCAGCGTCGCCAGGCAATTTTTCTGCACCACCCGCCTCGCCCCATTTTTTGGGATCGAGGTCTCGAATGTCGGTGTATTGGTTGAGCACCACCATCTCAGCAGGCGTTCGCCCGGCGCCCTCAGCCAGACCTAAGAGTTCTTCGTAAAGATCCGAATCGAAATTCTCCAGAATGGGAAGATGAATCTCGGCAACCGACAGAAGCCCCGCCGGCGTGAAGCCCGAGATGCGGCTCGCGAGATAGATTCGCAGTTCCACCAAGCTGGCAATCTCACCAGCGAAAGCCGCCCCGTGGCGAAGGCCTCTATCTCGCCCATTCGAGCAGTCACGCAAATCGAGGAAACGCACTAGAGCACCCTCTCAAGGGCGGCCTGGAGCCTGGCGGCGTCTTGCAGTGCGGTATCCAAGGAGGGAATCGCAGCCAGGTAACCACCGGGAAACTGCCGTAGGTCGACACCCTCGCCGAGGAGCGCCTGGTGCAACTCCTCGGCACGGGCACCAGCGGCAATCACTCTGTACAGTCCTCGGCCGCGTACGGTCATACCAGCCCTCTCGGCAAGCTCGAGCGCCCCATCCCATGCCGCTGCCGCAGTAGTCAGATCGCGTGTACGAGCCGCACGAAGCTGATGGTGCTCTCGAACCAGACTCAGCTCATCCCCATCCCAGGTCGAGACCATCGCCAATGGCTTGGCGACTCGATAGCGCGCGCACGTATGGATGTAGCCAGTATGAGCGCCTCCCCACCATGCCAACACGTCTGGAACATCCGCCCATGCGCTCGAGGCGAAGCTCCCAGAGCAGCTTCGGTAGCAGCCGGACGCGGTTTCGAAAGCCAGGAGCGGAATGTCGAGCTCTCGGCAAGCCGTGTGCAGAGCGCTCCAGCCCTCCGCGTCAAAGCTGCGACCGGTTCTCTCCTGCACAGGCTCCACAAAGAGCCCCAAAATGTTCTTGGCACCTCCGGCATCAGCAACAATTTCTCGCAGCAAACCCACCATGGCGGCCGTGCCAACATCGCAAGGGTGCGGCAAGAGTGGCCAGTCGAAGTGCTTTGGCCCTTGCCGGTGCACGCCCGCATCCGAGATTGAGCGCGCCGCAGCAGTGGTGTGGCCGACGTATCCGCCAACCATTCCAATCGCGACCTGGGCCTCTGTGCGGTGCGTGCGAACAAGGCGAAGGCACTTGTCGACTAGTTCATCTCGGCACGATGTCAAGTACATATGTGGCAGTTTCGGCGCCAGCGCACTCACCCATTCGAGGGCTCGCACGATTGCTGGCGTCGCATAGTTCATCACTGTGAGCTTGTTGACTGCCGGGCCGTACAGGAGTCCGGTCTTCTCTGCGGCCACAAGTGACGCTGGCACCTCAGAGAACGGCGTTGAAATGCCCATTGCCATGCTCTCAATCGCTCCATCCTGTACCTTGCGTACTGGCGACATCGGGCCGAGAGGCATGCGGTAATAGATGGCCTGGCCTTCGGGATCCTCGTATTGCCCCGTGAGTACGCAGACCAGGTGCGCTCCAAAGGCTCTGTTGAGGTGAGCCATGGCAGCGGTATGCCCCACACGATTGCGCCCCGTAACAAAGCGGTAGCGCGGACTCCCGTCCGCCCGCCTGCGAAGGGCTGCCTCGCGAAGCTGGGCTTCCTTTAGACTACGGCCAATTCCGAAGCCCTGGAATTCCTCGCACACCGTGACGGAGACCGAGTAGAGGCTATTCTCCTGCCCGAGCATTGGATCCCTATCAGGGCCTTCTTCGCTCGCGTGCACGGCCTCAAGTGGTTGGCCAATTGCGAAACCGACGAAGCTCCACTCTTCGCCTTCCCTCGCCTCCGCCAGCATCACGACGCCTTCGGAATTCTCAAGCGCAGCTCGAATGTGCTCCGCCGCTGTTCTGCGCGCCGGTTCATAGACTCGCAATTCGATATCAAGAATCGCCGCGAGGTGGTCCAACGCCTCCGTTGCAAGAACATTTCTGATTCGCAACTCAGGTGGGACTCGGCGTTTGCGCTGGAGCGCTGGCAAATCCTCCCAGGTGGGCGGCTTCGCGCCGGGGTGAGCGTCGAGCCAAGCGAGCGAGCGACGAACCGTGTCGAAGAGCAGTTCGATATCCCTGGCTAAATAGCTATCGGAGAGGCGGTAGCGCACCGTCTTTGCGCCGGCACCAAAGACAATCGCCCCACGCCAGAAGCGCTGCCCGAGGTACGCCATCAGATGCGCTGTCGAAGGCAGGTCAAAGGCGAAGGCAAACCCCTGGGCACGTGGCGCGCCAACCAGGTGCGGAAAGCCCTGAGCAATCGTATCCAGATGCTTGCGAACGCGTTTTTCCACCCGCTCTGCTGCATGCTGCGTGGCCACCATTTCCGCATGCATGCGCCCTCGGATTAGCGAGGCTGGTTGCACCGATGTGACCTCTGGATCGTCCCAGACACTCATGCAGACGCCGAGCTGCGCGCGTTTAGCGAAGACCACAGCATCTGGGAAATCCGGCTTGCCACGAAAATTCACGAATTGAAATTTGGAGTGCCAAGCAAACTCGCCGCCCAGGCCAAAGCCTGTCTGGACCTCATCCAAGATCAGGGGCACGCTGTGGTGACGGGTAAGCAGGCGCAACGCGCGATAGAATCGCTGGGTTGCGTATCGGTCCCCACCCTCGCTCTGCATTGGCTCAACAATGCAGGCGAAAAACTCCGACGAGCGGAGTCGCTCGTTCACCGCACTCAAGCTGGCGACCTCCCGCGCCAATAGTTCATCTTCCTCTGCATCGCCGAAGCGCTTCGACAATTCCTCGAGATCGCCCATTCCCACATAAGCATAGAAGCCCGATGGAGCATCAGGCTCACCGGCGTCAGGCGTGGCCCACACGGGGAACGGCGCAAAGCTACCTTCGTAGCCCGCAATTTCGTAGGGGCCGCGCTTCGCGGGATTGTATGTGAGCGAGAGAGGCAAGAGGGTGCGCCCGTGAAAACTGCCCTCGAAGGCGAGCACTTTGTTGGCCGCATCATCCTGCGAATGCAGACGCGCGAGTGCCAATGCCTTGTCATTCGCCTCCGCACCACTATTCGCATACGTGACGTGAGACAGCCCCGGCACCATCTGTCGGAGTACGGTGGCAAACTCGACGGCGGCGTCGTGGGAACGCACCGCGGGGTCCTGGCTCCGCACGAGAGTGTCCCCAAACTCGCCTTCCGTGTAGCCGCACACGACTCGGTCTTCCGCGAATCCGCCACAGAGTGTCGCGGTTTGACTCATTCCATCGAGAACGGAGAGCGGCTCGTCGTCCACGGAGACCATCCACGGCCCTGCCGACCGCAGGTGATCGAAGACAGGCGGCTTCTTCTCGCGCACGACTCGCTCTGCCGCATAGAGCCTAGAGAGAAGCTCCTCCGAACGAGGCAGCTTCCCGCCCCGCGGCAGATTCATCGACATCGGCCGAGGCTCCTTGAGGAGAGTTCTCGAAGCTTCCCTAGCCTCCTCCTCATCATGTTGGCTTGCGAGCCTATCGAGTTCTGGGGGTGGCATGTAGTCGAGCAGTTTATCGTGAACAACAATCCGGCCAATCACGTTTTCCTGAACAGCGACCGAGGCCACGACATTGCGGGCAGCATGGGCGCCCGCGGGGCGGTAATTCCCACTCTTGCCGAGCCCCCCAAAGGGCAGTCGTGGGCTCGCCTGATTCGTCGAGCGGTTGCGATTCAGGATGCCGGAATTGGTCTCTCGATAGAATCGCTCAAAGCGCTCATTCGAGAAGGTGAAGACGCTATTTGCCAACCCAAATTCGCTATCGCGCAGAACTGCAATGGCTTCATCGTCTGTAGCAAAACTCTCAACGCCGACGTCGGGCCCAAAAAGTTCTACATCGGTATAGCCGCCGACGTGGTGCAAGCCATCAGGCAAGAGGTGCACGGATGCCTGCGCGAAGTTGCCTCCCTCGTTGCAACTGCCAGTGGCAAGAGATCTGGCTCCCGCGTCGCGTGCCGCCTGTGTCGCACGCTCCAACGACTCGACCCCGCCGGCTGTTGCAAGCGGACCAGCGAACGAGTCCGGAGATTCCGGATCACCGAACCGCAGCGACTCGACCATGGGAACGAGAGCTTCCAGGAGCTCAGCCCGTCGGCTCTTATGCACCAGGACACGGTCGGTACATGTACAGCGCTGCCCAGTGGTTAGGTAGCCGCCAACTACGATCTCATGCGCCGCCTGACGCAGGTCCGCGTCCTCGGCGACTACAACCGTATTCTTCCCGCCCATCTCCAAAGCCACGAGGAGTTCTGGACGCTCGATGGCGGCCTCGGAGATCTCGCGGCCAACCCTGTAAGAGCCGGTGAAGCAGAGCCCTCGGATGTGCGAGTTCTTGGCGAGGGCAGCACCGCTATCACCGCCACCCTGCACCATATTGAAGACGCCCGGAGGGATATTCGAGTCGGCAACAGCCTGGGCGTAGACCTGAGCACATAGTGGTGTGATCTCTGAGCCCTTGACCACCACTGCGTTGCCCATCAGGAGTGCGGGAATCGTGTGCGCGTGGCAAAGGTGCAAGGGGTAGTTGAAAGGGCCAATCACGCCCACCACGCCAAGGGGGTGGTAGCGCATTTGCTCACCAGGGAAGCCCGCAACCTGCCCCTCAGCAAGGTCGGCATCCACCGTCGCCTTGACCATGTTGAACCGCCCAATGAGCGCACCCACCTCCCCGGTGGCCTCGCTCCGCAGCTTACCTGTCTCGAGCACAATGGCATCAACCAACTCCTTTGAGCGGCCGGCAATGGCTTCTCGAAGGGAAATTAGGGCCTCAAACCGCTGCTCGCGATCGAGGGCACACCAGTCCTTGGAGGCATCGAATGCAGCCTCGGCCGCCTCCGCAACCCGATCCACTGAGCAGGCGGTTTCGAAGACCGTCTCACCAGACTTGGCCGGGTTTGTCGATTCGAGAGCCGCACCTTTGGGGGCGACGAAATTACCACCAATAAGATCACCAAGAGCTTGCATGTTTCACATCCGGGGCTATCCCTGAAGCGAGCGCAGCTTAGCACTCTGAATCAGCGCATCCTCGTCCCTGATGTATATTTCGAAGTGATTTGGCATCCTTACTTTTTGAGGCCGGCCCCAACGCCGGGCGACGCTACAAGCTTGGTGGTGGCGACTACATTATTGGCCGGCGCTCGGACTGCCAGATCTTTGTTCCAGACATGCGGGTCTCCAGACAACATGCCCGAGTTGTGCGCGACGGCAATGGCTGGGCTATCGAAGACCTAGGTTCAAACAACGGGACGTTCGTTGACGGCAAGCAAGTCCAGCGTGGGCCCATTGCCCACCAAGACCAAATCACTATCGTTAGCAACAAGATTCGCGTCGACATTCCCGAGTCGAGCAAGGGCGTGCCGTCCTACGACGCCAACGTCACGATTGTCGATTTGCGCAATCCCAAAATCTTCGTATCGAATGAAGAAGGGTCCGATTCCAACTTTCTCAATCAGAGCCTGGCCGGTGTCCAAGACAGCCAGAGGGAGCTCCGGCTTATCGAGCGCAAACTCAATGCACTTACCTCTGTGCTCCAGAGTGCGGCGAATACGACGGACCCGCTTGTCCTCCTCGACAAGATCGTCGAGGCCCTACTCGAAGTTTTTCCAGAGGCCGAATCAGTTGGCGTCTTGGTGCAAGACGATGCGTCTGGCGAGCTTAGGGTGCAAACGAAGGGGCATCGCAAGAAACCCCTCGACGCCGATATGCGCGTGCCAGGAACGATCGTTCGTCACGTCGTGCAGGATAGACGCGGCATCCTCCTGCAGGAAGATGCTCTCGATCCGGTCACGCCTTCCTCAGCGGACGCAAGGGGCATGGCGCTTGCGCTCGAGCCGAGCGGCTCTCGCATGGGCGCTCCGCTGCAATCACATGGGGAGAACTACGGCGCCATCTACGTGGAGGGAGAAGGGCGAAGCTTCAAGCAAGAAGACGTCGACCTCCTCACCGAGCATCGCCGCGCAAGCTGCCCTCGTCATGCACGCCGCTCGGCAGCAACAGCGAGCAGCCAACCAGGACCGACTTGAGCGAGATCTCCGAGTTGCCAGGCAGATCCAGCGCAGCTTGCTACCCGCTACGATGCCCGAGGTCATGGGCATGGAATTCGGCATCCACTACGAGCCCGCGTATCAGATCGGCGGAGACTTCTACGACTTCATCTGGCACGACAAGGACCACCTCGGCATGGTCATTGGCGACGTCTCCGGCAAAGCCATCAGTGCCGCGCTCTATATGGCCAGCCTCACGAGCCAGCTGCGCTCACGCGCGGGTATCGCCAAGACCCGCGGCAAGCTCCTATCGAAGGTCAACGAAGCTATGTTGCAGCTCGGTGACGATGGCATGTTCGCCACCCTCGCCTACCTTATCTACGACCTCGAGCGAGGTAGTCAGAGTCATTCTCCAAGATCTGGACAGTTTCGTCGGCAACGGGCCCCAGACTGACGACATCACGATTCTCACGATGGGTATCGGCGGGCGGCGCACCGAGACCATCCCTGGTATTCCAGCGCTAGAGCCCGACATTGCGACGAGCCGGCCCATCACCCCAGCCCTCGATGATAGTGAATGATCTCCGAATTTCGGCGTACTTCCCGAGGCTTGAGTCACGGCCTCGCCCACGCTCGAGCTTTTTCTCTCTGCGAAGCTAGAGCCCTTGTCAGGCGAGAAACCTTGTGCCATGATGCGCCACCCTGCCAGCCGGCAGGCCTTTTCTCTGAATGTTTGCTTAAGCACTCAGCGCGGTCCGCAGGACAATTTCCACAGGTAATCTCGACATGGCTAAGAAATCCAAAGGTGGCAGAGAGCTCATTCGCCTGGTCTCAACAGCAGGCACTGGCTTCTTCTACACCACCACCAAGAGCAAGAAACGCACTCCCGACAAGTTGGTTTTCAAGAAGTACGACCCGAAGATCCGCAAGCACGTCGATTTCAAAGAGTCGAAGATCTAAAGGATAGGACCAGACCATGTCACGAATCTGTCAAGTCACCGGCAAGCAAGCGCTTGTTGGAAACAATGTCTCTCACTCGAAGCGCCACACCAAGAAGCGCTCTGAAATCAACCTGCGCAAGAAGCGCTTCTGGCTCGAAGACGAGAAGCGCTACATCAGCCTTCGCGTTTCCGCTCGGGGTATGAAGATCATCGACAAGCGCGGTCTTGCTATCGTGGTCAAGGAAATGCGCGCCCGTGGAGAGAAAGTCTAGAGCTTTCCCAACTCCTGCGCGAAAGAGACGCTCCTAGGTATGTTGCCTACGGGGCGTTTCGGCGTTTCGGAGAAGACGTTTTCGAAAGCGCTGTTTCGGGCTACGTTGCAAAGAAGACTGCCAGCCCACCGCCGGCAATAACCAAGAGAAGACCCGCCACCAACCACAACCTCCTCGGCCTCGGCGATGTCGCGGCAATGATGGCCCGAGTCGAAGGCCCCGGGGCAGGGGTCGCTACATTCGACAGGGATGCTTCGGGCGCAAACGATTGTGCAATAGGCATAGGCGACGGCGATTCGCCCGCCTGCCCGACGCCATTGCCCGAGTCCAGATCCGGGCTGACCGTTGCCAGTATGCGCAGGCACTCGTCTCGCAGTGCCCCCACATCGACAAATCGATCGTCGCGCATCTTCTGCAACATTTTCAGGATGAGAGCATCTACCTCTCGCGGGAAATTGTCACCAACATAGGCTGTGCTCGGTGACTCGGGAATCTTCTTAAGCTGTGCTGAGACAAGCATCTCGGGCCCTACCGCATCAGGGAATGGCAGGCGCCCAGTCATGAGTTCATACGCCAGGACACCCAGGCCGTAGATGTCGCTCCGGCCATCGAGGTCTTTGCCCATGAGCTGCTCGGGCGACATGTACTCGAGCGTCCCCAACGTCTGCCCCGTGGCGGTTAGCTGTGGTCCTCCATAGCCCCCAATCCCCTCGCCGCGCAGCATCTTGGCGATGCCAAAATCGAGAATCTTCACGAACTCATCGTTGCCCGAGCGCTTTTCTAGATACACGTTTTCGGGTTTCAAGTCGCGATGCACAATCCCCATGGCGTGCGCTTCGCCAAGCGACGAGCACATCTCGCTCAGGATCTTGAGCATTCGAGGCCACGGAATCGGCGCCTCCTTGGCAAGGACATCATGAAGACTCCTGCCATCAAGTAGCTCCATTACTATGAAGAGGGTGCCGTCCTCCGTCTGATCGAAATCGTAGGTGGTGACCGTGTGAGCATCCTTGAGACTGCAGAGCACCTGTCCCTCGAACCGGAAGCGCTGCACCACGTTCTTGTCTCGCGTCATTTCGGGATGCAGCAGCTTGAGAGCTACGATGCGATTTGTGCCCTTCTGGACGCCCTTGTAGACGGCACCGAAGCCGCCCTCTCCAAGCTTGCTCTCGACAACAAACCTACTGTTGAGAGTCGTTCCCACGTAGGGGTCGCTCGAACTGAACAAGTTCGGGCTGCCCTTGCTGCCCCGGATAGCACCTGAGTCCTCCTCTTTGGGGGCCGACGCTTGCTCGGGGGCCGACGCTTGCTCGGGGGCCGACGCTTGCTCGGAGCGGCGGAGGATGCCCAAAGGAGGCTCGGCGGATACAAGCGTCCGCGGCATGGCAGCGCTCGCGGCATCCGCGCCCAAGGAAGCGCTCTTCGCCCTCGGAGCCTCTGCGGACCTCGTGATATCGGCCCACTCGCCAGGCACAGCCTCGTCCACGGGTGCACCACACACTCCGCAAAACCGCGAAGACGCCTCCAGCGGCATCGTGCACTTCGGGCAGTGACTCATGCGAGCACACTGACAGCACGTGCGGATGTGAGGTCGACTACGATCATCTCGTCCAACCGTAGTATCGCGCAATTGCCGCTCGGGCGCACGCTACCAGCCAAGAAAGCCAGGGCGATCGAGTTCTCGCAAGCCAGATCATTTCAAAGGCTTAGCTCTGTAGCGTTCCCTGCGGCGCTGTCCTGATTCGCAAGTCGAACCGCCCGTCGTAGATTCCTCCCCAAGACCGTTCGGTCCGAGGTCCCTGGGCAGGGCTGAGTTGCCGCATAGATCGATTCACAGGCAAGCGCGCTCGCGACCAGTGTCGAGTCCTCGTTACCCTCGCGGACGAGCCCACGATCAGTGGCGCCCGCGATCTCTACCCTACACCCCAAAATCTAGTGCGGCTTGTATCGGAACATCTGATCGCCAATGCGAAGGAAGTCACCCTCACTCAAATTGGCAGGTTCTGTGAGCCTAAGAAATGTCCCATTCGAACTCCCGAGATCGCCAAGTACGCACTGGCCATGCTGCCATCGCAGCGCTGCATGTCTGCGCGAGAGAAACTCGTCATCCCCAAACACGACATCGCCCTCTTCGCGACCGATGACCATCTCCTCCCCGTAGAGATGACGGACGTCGCGGATGCCCCCGCTCGGAAGTACCTGCGAAATCCGCCCCCAAGCTTCTTGCATGGGCGACCCAAATAGAGAGACGCCATGTTGGGTAAGCTGTTTTGGCTGGCTTTCGGAGGACAAGAGCAGATCGAACCGGAGGAGTTCGCGGCCAATAAGGACTATCGCCCCGTCTTCGAGATTTGTATCCTGTCGCAATCTGCGAAACACGCCGTTTAGGCGGTCCAGAGGGATAATGCGTGCACCTCCAGCTCCCACCCGTTCGATACGTGCATGGCAGCCAGCGAGGTATGGGTCGTCAAATCGCAACCCGATCGAAGCTGAGTTGCCCAACTCGACATAGTCGCCACAGAGTTCGTGCACGGCGCCATCGCTGCCGTCTCTGTTGACCGAAACAAGGAATGCCCATGGAGGCTCGGTCGCTACTGGGATGCGAACGGACTTGGGGGTAGGCGTCCGAGATTGCGGCGCCGACTGAGCCGCCACTGGTACGGGCGTGCGGACAGGGGCACTTGGCATCGCCGCCTGGGCGGGCGGGTCCTGCTCAAGAGGCTTGCCACAGCGCTGACAAAATGAGAACCCACCTGGCGTCTCGCCGCCACACATGCACCGCTGAAGCCCTCTATCGCCACGCGAGGATGGCGCACGATAGTGCGGCTGGGAGCTTCCAGGCGGAATCGTACCGGGCGGTGGGGTTGGTGTATCCGGACGCGATCTCGCCGGTGGCACATGGGAAGGGGCTGCAGGAGCTGGCTCTGCCGCACCCGGCTGTGGACCATTGCCGCGGTGTGAACCAGAGGCGCCGTCCAACGGCGTTCCACACTGGCGACAGAAGCGCATGTTTGGGGCATTGGCGGCTCCGCACTTCACGCATGCCTGCCCTTGGATTGACGGCGTGGCCGGCGCGGATCCGATGGGTGAGGCGACGGCAGCGATCTGCCCGGGTGTCACAGGCAACCCTGCCTGCCCCCGCTGGGTCGTACTTGGACCAGCCTGCTCGAGGCGTGTTCCGCAGTTAAGGCAAAAGGTTGAGCCCGGAGCGCCCTGATGACCGCAATTTGTACACTGCATTATCCTGCTCTTCTGAAGGAGGCTGGCCTAGAACGTCCTGGCCCGATTGCAAGCAGCCCTCGGTCTTGCTAAACCCACCCCTCCTCTAGCCAAGCTACCAAACCTAAAGGAAAAAGGTCAACCTCACACGTGTCACCGCGCCCCCAAACCAAGCTCTGTCTGACTGTGCTTATCGCCCTCCTTGTGAGCGGCGCCTGCGCTTCTACCGCAACTCGCACAGCCCCCTTCCGAGCTCGCCCCGACAGCACGGCTCCTGGCAAGTTAGAGGGGCCGTTCTCGGGGCAGGTGAAGGACCACGCGTCAGGCGATCCTGTTCCTGGAGCGCTCGTCTACGCAACGTGGACCTACGAGTCGGGAGATGGCGTGGCCCAACCAACCGGCGCAGCCGAGACAGTCGCCTCGACCGACGCCAATGGACGCTATACCATTGCACACCCGGAGCAGGTCGCACCAGGGGGCAGACTTACGGCCTTCCACCTCGTTCTCTATAAGAAGGGGTACGTCGCCTATCGCAGCGACCGACGCTTTGCCGACCTCGGTCCGCGGTTTGACTTCGCTCAGAAACACAACGCTATTCGCCTAGAACGCTGGCACTCCAAGCACAGCCACGTGCGCCATCTGCGCTATATCGGGGGTGGCTCTGCCCTCGCTGCACTGACGGCATGGGAGCGCGCGGAAGCCTCAGCAGAACTCTCTGGTGAGCGCGGAGACGCTGTTGGGCAGCTTTCCTCAGACCTTCTCGATAGTCTTTCCGGAGGTCGCCTCATCGCTGCACAACTATTGGGTGAAGCTGAGATTAAGGAAATCACCGACTTTGATGGCACTTTCGAAAGTGGGCCCCTAAATGACGAGGCAGATACCTCGACCTACTCCTCTCAGCACTTCAAAGCTCTCGGGCAGCCCGAAGTCTTCGATGTTGCGATTCGCCTCTGGAGGCTCGAAGCCGATGGCGCGGCACAGCGCTTCACCGAACTCTCGGACACTCTACCCGGCGTAACCGAGCGCGATGATGTGGCCGACCGCAGTCTCCTCGCCCTCGAAGGGGACATCCAAGGATACGCCTTCCTCGACAAGCAACGCTCTCTCGTAGTGCTCGTCACCTGTGGCAAGGGCCAATGTACGACCAAGTCGCAGCTCATCGCCATCGCTAGCAGAATATTCTCCAACATCGAAGCGGTCGTTCCTCTTGGACAGCGCTAGACGTCGACTCCCCACTTCGTCGGATCCCACTACAATGTACCTAGGCCCAGCATGAAGCGCTTCTTAACTTTCCTCGCTCCAATTCTGCTCGCCATCGCCTTCTCCGCAGGCAACGCCAGCGCATGGGAGGCCGCGACGACCCACGCCGGACTTACCGAACAGACTGCCCTCTCGTCCTCCCTGCACAAGCGCCTACAAGAGCAGTTTGGAGCTTCTCAGGGGCTATATGCCATGCTGAGAATCCCGACAGTGGATGCACCCAGTCTCTTCGACATCGTCGGGAGGCTCAACCCAACCCATGGATATGTGCCCGACGCGAGCGGCCGAATGAGCGCCCTCTCATGGCTTGCGCTCGGTTCGGTCGTCGCCGATGTACCAGCCCTGCACGCAAGCAACCACTTCCTCGATCCGCTAACAGGCAGCGGCCTTGGGAACTCCACCGAGCCGGGCATCGCGAAGCGAACGCACCTCGCCGCCCTCCGGCTCGGCGGCGGCCCTTCGCTCGGTGCTGGCGGACAATCGGCCCAAGACTGGTGGAAGTCGGCGAACAACCCTCTTGGCTATGAGGGATTCGCTGAGCAATTCCGAAAGGCAGTGAGCGCAGAGACCGAAGGAGAGCGCTCGCGCCACCTAGCAGGGAGCCTGGTGGCGGCAGGCGCAATGCTACACATCCTTCAAGACATGGGCGTGCCGTCGAGAGTGCGAGATGATATCGCCGCGCACCAGCGCCAAGTCGGTAGCGACGAGTCCGACCGCGGCTCCCGCGTTGAGCGCATCGCTGCGCTCTCCTTTGGTCGTCTAGGCATCCCTAATCCAAGTGCCGCGCCGGCGCAATCCTCTCTCGCAAGTCACTTCGCAAATGCTCAGGGGACAGGCCTCGCAGATACGGTCGCGCGGACGTATTTTTCCTCGGGCACGCTCCCCAAAGAGTTCAAAGTCACTCGAAATACCGGCAACTCAGAATTCCGCAATCGCCTGGACAAGCATCTTCGCCGACCAGATCCATCAGCAGAGAGCGGCAAGACGAGCACACGCTTCGACCTCGTAGCCGCACGCAACAAGGACGGAGCGACGTGGCGCAGCGACTCCGGTTCTTGTCTGGCAGTCTACCACATCAAGGAGGCGAGGATTCGCTGGACCATGCCCGACACCTGCGTTCTCGACCAGCTCGAAGCCATCCTGCCTACCGTCACGGGCTATGGCGTCTCGTTTCTCGATGCGCTGTACCCTTCGGATCTGGGATTCGCGAGCAACGAGGAAGCACTGCGCATTTCCCTCGCCGGCGAGCGCTACGGCGCTGGCAAACTCCGAATCTTTACCGAGGGAGCGGACGGCGTGCGCAAGCCATATTTTACCGCCGCTCTGACTGGCACTGAGTCCGGTCTCGCTCTTCCCGCCCCGCCAGAGGGCTCAATGCGAATCACGGCGCTCTTCGACGGTCGTGATGCTCTGGATAATCCTCTTCTCGCAAGCACAAGCTCCCCCTGGCCGCTGCAGTAGGAACAGGTGGCTGGGAGCCAGCCAAATTGGCGAGAGCTGCTAGTTTTCGATCTGCGAGAGCAAGTCAATAACCTGCAGGTCTCGTGGCGCAACTACCCTGGCGAGAACCAAGAGTTCACGCGCGGCCTGAGTATCTCCAGACTCGAGGCACTCCCGCGCAGCCTCTACGTGACTCCTAGGTAGCTCGGGCGCTTCTTCTAGGACCTCATCGGCGAGTTTCTGGGCCCGCGCGTCAAGCCCTGCCAGCTGGGCGAGCCTGGCGGCGTGCGCCAAAAAGAACGAGCTGTAGGCATATCCGGTGCGTACTTTCGCTGCCCGCTCCGCCTCCTCGCTTGCGACTTCCGCCTCACCGAGTTTCTCTGATATCCGAGCGAGATCGAACCAAGCCCAAGGAAAATCGGATTCGGCTTCCACAACGTCTTCAAGCACCCGCCTGGCCGCCTCGCCCTTGCCTGCAGACACAAGCGCACGCGCGAGCCTCCACCTGGGTGCTACAGCCTTGGGGTCGCGCTTCAGTTGGCGCCGAGCCCGCTCCGCCTCGGCGTTGTCTGAGAGCTCGCCTTCCTCATCGAAAACGCCCTCGAGAAACTCGCCCTCCTTGTCGTAGAGGACACTCTCCGCATCAACGATTCCGGCGAGCCAGCGATCAAAGCGTGTCCCGTCTGCGAGGAGTTCCTCAATGTCGCTGTCAAAGCGCCACACTGCGCCTTGGCTGTCGACGTAGATTGCGTCGCCACCGCAATCGCCGACGTGGAACCGCCCCTCTTCGGAGCGAATCTCGGCCCCAGCAAAGAGCACAATAGTCTCATGGAACATCTCAGCTCCGTCGAATTCACGGCAGACGCCAGCAACTGCATCAGGCAAGGCCGAGTCCAGCACGCGAGCCGGCCCGCCCAGGCGATGCACGCCGTCTCCGAATTCCGATAGGCACCCAACGACCCACTCTACTCGCTCGACGAGGCCACGACCGCTGCTACTCGTCCGTGAGCCTGTCTTCCGAGCCATGATCTCCTATCGCCCTTCAGCCTATTGGAAGACGGAGGCATCCGCTGTCAGGCCACGGGCACCCAGCTCAGCATAGAATGTCGGCACCACCCCCGAAGCGGAGAACGTGCCCGACTCATCGTAGCGGAACAGATTCTGCGTAGTGAACGCATCGGTTCCAGAACCTGTAACTTCGTCAATGGAAGCGATTCGAACAACCCCGTCTCCGTACCGCACAACGTGCACTACGACGTCCACGGCACAGCTCACCATTTCGCGGCGAGCGCTGCTATCTGCGGCGCATGAAAGCCCCGTTAGCAATGCAAGCCGGCCAAGGGCCGCAAGGGCACCTTCGCCCGTGATCGAAGCAAGAGTGCCGTCAAAGCTGGCCAGCATTGCCTGCACCAATTCGAAAGCCTCGGTTCCTCGGATGTCACCAACGACCAAACGGTCCGGGTGCATCCTCAACGCCCCGCGAAGGAGCTCCTCGATTCCAATATGAGCGGTGCCGTCGCCGTCGCCGGGACGAGTCTCCAGAGCAATCCAGTGACTTCGGCCAATTTTCAGGCTACTCACCTCCTCCACGGAGACCATGCGTTCGTTCGCAGGCGCGTCAGAGGCCAGTGCGCCTAGCACCGCCTGCTTCCCAGAGCTGGCGGCACCGCACACCAAGACACTTATTCTTGCGGTAAGACAAGCACCTAGGAACTCTACCATGGCACCACTAAGCGCGCCCCGCAACTCGAGAGCTCTCAAATCTTCCCCACGACTGCTCGGTTTCCTGAGCGTCAGGCAAGGGCCACGGCTAGAAACCGGCGGGAGTACGATGGATAGAAGGGCTCCGTCGCGCAATCGGACGTTTGCTAGCGGGTAGTTATCG
>JAAEPE010000097.1 GCA_024222395.1 Myxococcales bacterium | reverse complement strand
TATCAAAGGCTCTCGATGAGGTCCGACGCGGTGAGTACAGACGGCTCAGCGGCAAAGACCGGTCCTACATCAAGGGGCAGCGTTACACCTTACTTTCCCGCCGTAAGAACTTGAGCCTGGATGGACGCCGCGCACTCAAAATGCTGCTCAAGGCCAACCGGCGCTTGAACACCGCCTATGTCCTGAAGGAGGCCTTTGGTCAGCTCTGGGATTACCGCACCGAACGAGGGGCACGTGCCTTTTTCGAGCGATGGAAAGATAGTCTCAAATGGCAGCGCTTGAAACCGTATCAGAAGTTCGCCCGGATGATTGAATCCCATTGGGGTGGCATTGCTTCCTATTGCAATCCAGGCAACAAGGTCAGCCTCGGTCTCGTTGAAGGGGTCAACAACAAGATTCGGGTGCTGCAGCGACGGGCCTATGGCTATCGTGATGAGGAGTTTCTCAAGCTGAAAATCGTTGCGGCATTTCTTCCGCCACTACCCAGAAATGCCAATATCAACCCACACACTTCCGCGTAGACCCAACTATTTCAACGCCACCCTGGCGAAACCATTTTCCTGGACCTACACCGGAAAGCCTCTGAAAGCATGAAAAATGGCGATCACCACTTATGCCGAGGACATCTAGGCTCTTGTCGAGACCGCTCTTGTCAGCCAGGCGATTGAGTGCCTGAGCCAGCAATTCCTGAGGATGCACACCACTGAAGGCTCCTCCTGGCTTGTCGCCCTTCGGAGCTCGACCTCGGCCTCGGGGGTACGTACTGCGCCGTAAATGTAGATGTCAGCCATGCGCGGACGCTATCTCAAGAGCTGTCTTGGCTAACGGCCAATCACATTGGGATCTGATAGGGTCGCCAGCGATGCTGAGCACAACTCTTGATCCCAAGCTTATCAATCCAACCGAAGAGCACGAGATGCTTCGCCAAACCATTCGCGAGTTCACGCGGAAGGAGATCGAACCTCAAGCCGAAGAGTACGATCGCAAAGGCGAGCTCAACCAAGCGCTCTTGCGCAAAGTTGGCGAGCTCGGATTGCTCGGCGTCACGATCCCAGAAGAATTCGGAGGGGCCGGAATGGACTCCACCGCCTCGGTGATTGTACACGAGGAGATGTGTTACTCAGATCCGGGCTTCACCTTGGCCTATTTGGCCCACGCCCTGCTCTTCGTCAACAATCTATTCTACGCAGCCAACGACGAGCAGCGTAAGCGCTACATGCCAAAGACTCTCACCGGTGAGTGGATCGGTGCGATGGGCATGACAGAGCCATCTGCCGGTACCGACGTGCTCGGAATGGGCACCGTCGCCGTCAAGAAGGGCGACAACTACGTTTTGAACGGTCGCAAGATCTTCATCACCAACGCCCCGGAGGCAGACATCTTCCTTGTCTATGCCAAGGTCGACGGCCGCATCACGAGTTTCATCGTTGAAAGCACCTTCGAGGGCTTCTCGGTGAGCGAGAAGATTCACAAGATGGGCATGCGCGCATCGACCATGGCCGAACTCATTCTCGAGGATGTCGAAGTTCCTGCAGAGAACCTTGTAGGGCGAGAAGGCGGCGGCATCACCAATATGATGCGCAACCTTGAGATCGAGCGGCTCGGCCTCGCCGCCATGAGCCTTGGAATGGCCAACCGCTGCCTCGATATCATGTTGCGCTACTCGAACGAGCGGCACGCCTTTGGCAAGCCCATCGCAGAGTTTGGCCAAGTGCAAGCGCACATTGGCGAGAGCTTCGCCAAGATCGAAGCCATGCGAGGGCTCACCTACGGCGCGGCAAGCACCATTGGCCCCGACCGCCGCAATCGCCCTGCATCCGATGCTGCCAAGCTTTTCGCGGGACGCGCTGCGAAAGAGGTTGCCGATTCGGCCATGCAAGTTCTCGGCGGATACGGCTACTGCAACGAGTACCGGGTAGAACAATTCTTGCGCGACGCCAAGCTCATCGAAATTGGCGGCGGCACCAACGAGGCGCACCAAAAGAACATCACTCGCGACCTCTGCAAAATGACTCAGATGTAGCGCACGTTGCCTACCTAGATGTCCCTGGCGGAAGTGCTGATAGGAAAAGTTGCCAACTCTGTAAGATGAGATCATAAGGGTGGTTCCTGGTCAACGAAAAGGATTGAGAATGGCCCGACATGCGCTTGTGATAGAGCTTTAGTCTCGACAGCGAGACACTTTGAATAGATGGGCGAATGCTCATAAGACCTCGCAACAATTACTGTCGCGAATTCAAATAATCCTGCTGGCGTCGACTGGGCTGAGCAATGTCGAGAT
>JAAEPE010000096.1 GCA_024222395.1 Myxococcales bacterium | reverse complement strand
GAGATTGTAGACGGCCCCTCGGTCGAACTTCGAGAGGTCGGCAAGCGTGTAGTTTGCCGATTGCAAGATGGACTGGAAAACCCTGGAATGGAGCTCCTCTTGCTCGCCGGCGTTCGCCGGTGCCATCGCCGCTGGTGCGCTGCTTCGGGCTTCGCCAACTTGGGACCAAAGGGACTTGGCTTCGTCACTACGCATGCCGCGAAGTGCTATGAGAATGGTTGAGACATGAAGGTCTACAGGTAGGCGACTTTCGCCGGCCTGCATTCGAGTGAACTCGTTTCTCGCGGCCTCGAGCCTCTTTTCGCGATCTACGGGTTGAGGGCCACGAGTGACGATGTCTTGCCATGTTGGTCCTTGCTGCTTTGGCGCAGCCGTAGCAGGGGAGGGCTTCTTGGTGGGGGCGAGTGCAGTGCACGCTGTTGTGAGAAGAGCGGTGGCCAGCAGAAGGCGGTTGAGTGGGAGCATCTTTATGACTTTCGGTAGAAGGTAAGAATGTGAAAAGACCTAACATCACCAAGAGCCTTGGGCCTGCGAACGTCGAAGCGAAGACGCACAAGAAGGCACTTGCTTGAGCATTTCGTCTCGAACACCTCGAATACCAGTGTTGAGGGCGATTTTCTGTGAAGTACGCGCACATGCGGACCTCAAATCTGAGGCAGAGAATTCACAGGTAGTGCAATCGAGAGAGCTGCGACGCGCTCATCTCAGTTCGTGACGTCTACAGTATCGCGCGGCTCAGCGCTCAAGCCACCGAGTGAGAAACGCGTACTCCTTCGCACGGGCACTTAGCAGCTCCTTCTCGACGCTAGACTCGATTCGGGATCCGACTCCGAAGATGCTCGCCTCGATTGAGAAACTGTCGCTGCGTCGGCAGTGTTCATCTCCTTCGGCTTCGATGCCAATCGTGCCGTGCATCTTGACGGCATCCTTGCTGGGCTTGCGCCGCTAGTTGAGATTTGCGGGCTGCACCATTCGCCATGTCCACTCGCTTCTCTCGCGATTGAGCGTACCGTGGTCTTCGAACGCTAAGTTGTCACCGACTAGCTTATCCACCACCATGGGCAGTTTCATCTTCGGCACGATGAGCAGCTTGCGTGACGTCTCTCCAATTTCGATGGTGGTGAGAGCCTTGTACTCAAGCTCTTCGAGGTAGAGAGCGTTCAGGTACGTCACGTCCAATAAGACTGTCCAGAATGTCTCGGGGGTGCAAGGCAGGAGCGTGGATGTGGTGGCTGTTCTCATAAGATTACGGCTCGATGCAGAAGCTCTCACGCAGTCATTCTCCGAGAGTATCGATTGTGCAGCCTATCGACACTGGGAAAGGCAAAGACCTCAGCTACTCCGCAATAAACCGGAGACTGCCACAGCGGTATTCGCCGTCTTGGTCTTCGACTTCGGCCACGACACGGAAGACATCACCGCTCCGCACAGCGCGTTCAATAACCAAGTAGATGCCGAGGGCTTCTTGGGATTGCGCCTCGCCCAAGAAGCTTGGCCGTCCGACGTAGTGGGCCATGGTTTCTTCTTCGTTTCGGTAGAGCTGCACGGAAACGTCGGGCCTATCGGTGCTCGCGGGATTGTCTAGATCTCCGGGATCGATACCGCTCGTGCGAAGTGAGAGAACCATCATGTCCGCACCCTGCGGCCCGACAATTACCCCTATGCGTCCACCTTCAGGTTCCACCGCCACAAACTCGGCTTCCTCCAGAGAGCCCGTGCAAGGGCCTCCTTCGCCCGCGAGTTGGCACCTACCGATTTCGAGGGTTGCCTGGGCACAGGAGAGCTGCTCGGCATCGGGAGCGAAGGGATCCGCATCATAGATAATGGCGGCGTCGGCACTCGTGTTCGTGGCGTCGCCACAAGCCGTGGCAGCAAGCGCTAGCCCGAGAAGAGCTGCTGCGATCGTGCGCATCATGGCACGGTGACACTTACCCAGGACTCGTACTCACTTGGCGGCTGCCACACCATGACAGAGAAGGCTACTCCGTTAAGATTTGTGCTGCGCAGACGAAGCTCGTCACCCATCACCGCAACTGGATCATTGCCCGCCACGATTCGGACAAAGGGGTTGTAGCCGCTTTGGCCCGCTTCTTCGTCGGTGACTTCTGCGATTAAGAATTCTTCCCCATCGTGCACAACAAAGAGTTGGTGCAAAGCTCGGCTACCTTCTTCGTCGTAGTTCGGAATGTAGAATGTGACATCACCGGTGATGTCTTCACAGAGGATCGCACCAAACTCTACATACGCGCCGGCCCCCACCAAGAAGTGTTCCCCATGCTCGAGTGCATCTGGGCCTTTCTTGAGAGGAGTCTCTTCGGGTTGCCAGACGCCGTCGCAGTTGGCATCGCTGGTGAAGATCTTCTCATCACAGAGTTCAGCGTCACCGCCATCTTCATGCCACTCATGAAGCAGGGGCCAGACGCCTCGTGAGTCAGATGTGCCGCCTGTGCCTTGTGTGAAGAGGCGATGCTGCCCACTGCCGCGGATACCGTCTTGAGGGCAAGTACTCGGTGCGGCATCGGCACTCGGCACTTGCGCATCGGCCGCGCTTGCATTGTGTTCAATACACGGCTCACTTGAAGAGTTTCCTGAGCAGCCGCCAGCGACTACGCACACAGCCGCAAATAGAACGCCTCGCACAGCCTCTAGTTTCATAGGGAAGCGAATGCTCGGTCAAGGTGATTGCGCATTGGCGGGCACGTTTGATGGCCTCTTTGAGACACTGGACACTATGATGCAGCCATGAGCAACAACAGTGCAGGGCAGGAGCCGTCGGGCGTTCTCCTACATAGGCAGATTGATGCGGCTCCCAAGCTTCCGTTCACTCCTCTCCCGGAAATCGACGCGGCTATGTGTCGTGAACTCAAAGCTGCGGCACTCGACGCCAACCAGCGATATCTCGTAGACCAAATCGAAGAGCACTCATTTTGCCCCTATTCCCGTGGTGGCCGGGCGCAGGAACAAACCGAACGCTACGTTCACTACTACTCCGAATCCGATGTTCGTCCGCTAATCGAGTTCATGGCAAAGGCTGCAAGCGATCCGGGCTTGGTGGTGGTGCAAGTGATCTTGCCGATGATCGAGACGGATCCAGAAGAGTGGATCGACTTCTGTCACAAGGTTACCGATCTGGGAAATGAGTATCTGGGAGCGGGGACCGAAACTTTCGCGGTAGCCCCCCTCCATCCCGCGCTGGCTTACAAAGACACAACGCCATTTGCCCTCATTCCCCTGTTTAGGCGCTCTCCCGATCCAACCATCCAATGGGTTAGGCTTGATGGATTGACTGCGCTCTACGCGGGCCGTGAGCGAGATACCAAGTATGTGGATCCTTCAGACATCATGGCCTTCATGGAGGAGAAGCATCAGCAACCTCTCTTCGACCGCATCGCCGAGACCAATCTTCTGATGGCAAATCGCCTAGGCATACCGCGAGTGGAAGAGGCTCTCTCCAATATCTCGGTTGCGGCGCAGAAGCGCTACATGAACATTCTCCTCGGTGGCACTTCGGGGCTGCCGCAAGATGCCCCGAGCAAGAAGGCATGTCCTTGCAGTGGCCAAGACGCGCCCGTGAAAACCGAGCCGCCCATCGTTGCGACGCTTTGCGAAGAGGGGTGGCAGTTGATAGCGTTTCGAGACCTCAAGCAGCGTGAGCCCCGCCATGTGCAGGTCGAAGATGTCGATCTTGTCGTCGTGCGTATCGGCGCCTCTGCCCACGTCCTCTATGGAAGATGCCCACATCGCTTGGCGTTGCTATCGGATGCGCTTGTCGAGAACACACGCCTGGTGTGTAGGCATCACGGTTGGGATTTCAGCCTGGATACGGGAGCAAGCGAAGGTGTACCCGGCGAGTCCGTGCACCGATTTGCTGCTTGGCTTGACGATGGGCAGGTTTGGATCAAGCCCGCGGATGTGCGGCGATGGCGGATCGAGCATCCTCAGGCATTCAAGCCTGGCGAGCTCGTTCCCTAGCCGTAGTGCGGGCATCTCGATTGCCGCAAATCAACGCAAGCCCCCGAGTGCATCGTGGGGGCTGAAGTTCCAATATGAGGTCTGCCCTCCCCGAAAGACCCTTGGTCTGCCCCGAAGACCCCTTGATCGAGGGGGGCGCAAATAGGCATATTTTGCGCGAAACGGGCATCTAGCTGTAACCACGTCTGCTTTGATGGCAGATCGTCGTAGCTTCGCATACGGCACAAAAACTGTATGATTACTGGGTATGTCGTTGAACCCACTCCATCTCGTGCTCGCGGCTTCCGTGACTCTCGGAGCCTGTGTCGAAGTCGAAGGTGAGGAGTGGGACGACGATTCAAGCTACGAGGCGCTCGAAGCAACGGGTGGCGACGAAGATGAGTACTACGGCGGGGACATGGTGGACATCGTGAGCGCCGCCACACCGCCACCTGAGCTTTTTGTCGAAATCATCAGCCCACAAGATGGCGACTCGATTCCCGCTGGTTCCACCGTTTCTGCTTTCGGTGGTCCGGGTTGGGCCATCCCCGAGCTTGAGTTACATCTCGACGGTGACCAAGTTGATGCCCTCGAAGGCTTCAATGTTTCCTTCACAACAGACCCAAGTCTCTCGCCCGGTAGTCACACCTTCATGGTCGAGTTCACCTGTGTTCTAGAGTCCTGCAATGGCACTCGTGCTTCGGCGGAGGTCACAGTCAGCATCACCGGCACCGATGACTCGTCTGAGCCTGGTGATGGGGGCGATGGTGGTGGCAATCCCGGCGGCGGTGGCGGAGAGTCCGAAGATCAAGAGCCCGGCGATGGTGAGCCTGACGATGACGACGATCCCGACGCACCGGGGGGAACACAGACCTACGGTGGAGCCGCTTGCAGTGCCGGTGGCGCTCAGGGGAGCCCTGCTGCTGGCTTTCTAATGTTCGCGGTTCTTATGCTCCTTGGTCGTCGCAGACGGCTGCGGGCCACCAAGTAGCTCCAGCATAGCCAGCCAGAGAAAGCCCTCTCTCCCAGCACCGCCCGGATCAAAAACCGCTTGAG
>JAAEPE010000095.1 GCA_024222395.1 Myxococcales bacterium | reverse complement strand
GGGGCAAAACAACCGGTTGAAACTGACCTTCAGAAAAAGCTACGGCTTTAGAACCCTCAAAGCCACCGAAATAGCCCTCTATCACACCATGGGGCAGCTACCGGAGAAGCCGATGACCCACAGATTCTGCTGAGGAGCCAAGAAAATGTCTGATGCGGCTCGTGCGCGGTACGCGATCGACGGAAAGTTCCCTGCGTCAGTTGGCCCAACCCCAGCGAAGAGCAGTTGCTGCACCGATCCCACGGTCGAAGGCGGCGACAAATGCGTGGCGGATGCAAAAAACTGGCAGAACGAGAGCTGGCTGGCTCTGGACTTCGTCATTATGGATCCCCACTACTACCGCTATGAGTTCGTAAGTAGCAACGAGGGCGGCAGGGAGAGCTACACGGCCCTCGCCTACGGAGACCTGGACTGTGATGGGATGTCTTCTACCTACAGCCTCTACGGAGAGGTTGTGGACGGAGAAGTGATGTCGGCCCCCGACATCATCAAGATCGACGCTTTGGAGTAGGCACGAGGGGGCTCGGTGCTCACTTGGCCCTAAAGCCTGCCGCTAGGCATCCGATTCAGGGGCTATGACTAGCCTCCGAGCTCACTATGAGCATCGCTTGCGCCTAGGGCTCGATGTAGGCCGAGAGCAGGTCTTTCACGGTGGTTCGCGACAGCTCAGTCTGTACGGCGGCTTCGACTCGACCGCAGATGTCGGTAAGCAACGTGTTCATGCCCGCCTGGACCGGGCATTTTGAAACATCGCAGCAAAGATGAGTCTTGAGTCCGGGCTTGGACTCCATGGCTTGGTAGACATCTCGCAAGGTGATTTTCGATGCTTTGCGCGCAAGACGCGTGCCCCCACCCTTGCCCATTTGAGTCTCGACGAGACCAGCCTCTTTCAGACGCCCAATAAGCCCCCGGAGGAACGATGGATTGGTGCCCACGGACTTGGCTAGCTTGTCTGAACCCACGAGTTCGCCATCGCCATAAGCGAGTGCAGTGAGCACGTGGATCGCCATGGAGAAGTGGGTATTGGAAAGCATGAGAAATGGTTCGGTGGGATGCTCTTAACTGTCTCCATGATGCAGACAGTTAGTTCTAGTGTCAACCCAAGATCGAATTTTGGTGATCTCTAGACGGGCGCGAAAATCGCTAAGCTGCCGGATATCCATGGGAATCCGGCTCTCGCCCCATGATCCAGGTTTGATGGAGGTGACGGGCAATGCGCTCGACGACATCGCGAAGTTCTAGCTTCTCGAGCCACCGAGTTGGCAGGGCAGAAGCCCCCTGCATGGCTCCCAGGAGGTTGCCCGTGATCGCAGCAGTGGAGTCGCTGTCTCCAGAATGCGCAGCCGACCTCCACAACGCTTCCTCCAATGCTCGCGGTTGACTCAGATCGCAGGTCCATGCGCACAACAAGGCAATCGCAAGGGCCTCCTCTCCAACCCAGCCAGCGCCGAGAGATTCGATGGTCTTCATATCGGGGGTGCCCTTGGTGGAAAGCTTCCGAACGCGACCGAGTATGGCGACCATTTCTTCGTTGCCCTTTCGATCGGCGAGAAGTGCATCAGCGTTATCCACGGCACTCGCTATGGGGATACCGCGAGCCAGGTCGTGAACGAGTGCAGCGAGATATGCCGCCGACCAGTAGCCACTCGGATGTCCGTGGGTGATGACCGCGCAGTCGCGAGCCATTTCGAATGCCGCACGACGGTCTCGATAGCAAAGACCTATCGGTGCCACACGCATCACAGCGCCACAACCTTTGCTGTCGTTGGGCGGAGAGTCCACGCTCGGAATGATTGTCGTCTCACTGATTTTGGCGAGAGCACCCAAGCACGTGTTTCCCGGAGCGCGTCTATGGTGCAACCGCGAATCAGCGTAGAGCCCACTCGCATCGCGTTCTGGTAGCTGCTCCCCGCTTTGCGTTGCGTTCCAGCGCAGATACGCCTTGGCTATAAGCGCTTCTAGTGCGCAAATGCCTCGAGTGAAGCCCCGAACCCAGGCCGAATCATCCCTTCCCCTGTGAATAGGGTCATTTGGGTATCGTCGGATATGAGCGCGACGTCTTCCCCGTCGCAGGCAATCGAGCTTGGAGCGCTAGTTCCGACCGCTAAGACAATCTCTGATGCCGACTGAAATTCTATTGGGTAGCCGAGCGCATCGCCAAGTGCGCCTCCCAGAAGGGATCCCGCGAACGCGTCATAGGTTGGCTCTTGGGGTGTCATCACCGCCCGACCGGAACGATTTTCTGCTTCCTATGGAATTCCCACTCCATTGGATCACCAATCGGATGCTCGATGATCTCCGTAAACTTCACATTCAGCGACTTGTGGTCGAGCGCGAAGTAGATCTGAAGAGTGCCTTCGTCGACACCAAGCTCCAAGACCTCGCGACGAAGTTGCTGCAGGATTGCCCCCTCGCGAGGATCGCCAGTGTCGACAACGAAGCGCCCAGCATCGCGCTTGATTTCGTCGAGCACTTTGTCAACCTGCCTGGCTCGGTAGTACGGCGGTCCAAACTTCCATCCACCGTAGATGACGGCGGCTAGCAGCAAGAACATGCCCACCGAGACAAAGTTGATCGACCGCGGTTCCTTGTATTTAGCCACCTGTGACCAGGCTACGGGGCCAAAGGGCACCTGTCAAAAAGATGGCGGTGTCCAGTCGAAGACGTCCCGTTTGCCAGGCGATATCTCAGTGGCGAGGACCTAGCTGCCCAGGACCGAGGCAATCCGCTCTGCGATGCTGGTGAGAGCATCGCTCAGATCCTCATTGCAGATTGTCGTGGTCGTATTTCGCTCCGGGAACTCTTTTAGGAATGCGTCTAGCCGTACCGCAGGATCGGCCTCGCCGGAGGAACTGGAGCACGAGGGATCGAGCTTCGGGCGACCATTGCGTATCACAACCTCAACTGGAGTCGGATTTCCGATAATCCCGGCAACCACAATATTGCTTGAATCTTGTTTCAGCCCCTCTAGGAAATCTGCGTAGTCGCTAACGTCTGGCATGAACTGCGAGCTACTACGGGGCGTGCATTCTTGCCTGGGCCCCGGAACTCTCGGTGTATCGGGATTGCAGGCAACGCCGAACTCAAAGCATCGAAAGGACGAGAGACGTCCCAGGACGCTATCGTTCGTGTTGAGTTCTGGGTCGATGTCAAACATAGTGGCATCAGAGACGGAGCAATCATCTTCATCACTGATGATGACCACCGACAGGACCATCCTCACCGATAATGCCGCTGTCAAAGACAGTCTCCATGGAGTCACCGGATCCTCCTTTGCAACCAACGAGACAAGATACAAGCGCCCCCCCAAGAGCACTGGAACGCAGAATCGACTTGAAGAGCTTGTGAGTTCTCATGCAAGAGCGATTAGAGCACGACTGCATCCAATCTAGGGCGCACCTGGACTATCGAATCTGCAAATCAGGACTGTGCTCACTCGGAAATCGCCACCTAGCACTACTGTGTTGAATCCCCTCGAAACGCGTCGTCTGAAAAGCTAGATCATATCGATCACTTACGAGAACGGTGGAATGTGTGCTTGGCGGGCTCAGCCAAGTCTGATCTTCTCGATGGATGGAAGAGTTCGAGTTGG
>JAAEPE010000094.1 GCA_024222395.1 Myxococcales bacterium | reverse complement strand
CGAGTGGCTCCCTGTGAAGGTCACGCTTATCTTGGACCTCTATCACGTCAAGCATCGTATCTGGGAAACGGCCGCCGCGATCTACGGGGATAAGACACCCCAAACATGCGCGTGGGCGAAAGCCCAGTGTGAGCGCATCGAAGAGGGCAACGCAACAAAGGTAATCGAAGCGCTCGCATTCTTGAATCCCGGCCGTAGCGAAGCCAAAGAAAAGGTCGCCGCGCTGGCGACCTATCTGCAAAACAATCTCGACCGCATGGATTATCCTACGTACAGGAAAGAGGGGCTGCGCATTGGAAGCGGCGCCGTCGAATCCGCCAACTACCATGTCACCGGAGCAAGGCTGAAGCTCCAGGGAATCCGCTGGAAGGAGCGGGGGAGCCCGCGATATGGCGCTACTGCGTGCCGATCTCTTTTACGGACGTTGGGAGGCCACAACCCGGACGCAGACGGCGGCATAGCCCGGCATAGCCCCCCACTTTCAGGAACTGCACCCGCGAGCTGTGCCGAATTTCTAGAGACCTTTGTGCTGCCACTTGTTGTCGGCGGGGATATGCATGTGGGCGCACCCATCGACGCTCCGACTCTAGAAGCATTTGAGCAGCAGCTCCCACACGCATCCGTGCCGCTGGTGGCGATAGACGAGGCACGTGAGAAGGTGCTTTCACAGCTGGTCGTAGAGCCACCGCCATGTCTCTTGGATGCAGACGATCTAAAACTTGCGGCGGCAGTTCACAATCTCTTGTTCCTCGCTCACCCTGATGCTCACGGGTGGAAGATGTCGGAGTCGCGATGGGCTAAGGTCGTGGCCTGTGCTCAGAGTTTTGCAGCCCGCTCGCACACTGTGAGTCGTAGGCGCCTTCTGGCCCGCCACGCCCTGCTGCACAAACATCTTTGACATTGGCCGGCGAGACATCCGAGACATCAAGGTCTCATGGTGGACTGGATCGGCGACGTTCGAGGGGCAACCTGTGCCACAGCGCCTAACCCGATGGTCCGATGTTCGCCGGGTTCACAGGGATGAATCGCGTGTGGCCTTTGGAGAACCCGGTCGGCCCAGTGGGTCCAACCGAACAAAGGGCGTGGCATTGCGCGGCTTCGCGCCTATGCCTTGACAACTGTCCTGGACTTCGCAGAGCAGCGGCGGGTCTGGGCGAAGATTTCGCCAGGGTTGTGAGTCTCGGTGGTTTGCTGCGGTTCTATCGCTGACGGGCTGCTCGAACGCGCCGATCGTGATTCTGGATGAGTGGTGCTTCACACAGAGCATAGGAAGCCTTGTGGAACTCTTGCATGCCAGGGTTGAGAACAGATGGACGACAAGATAATTAGGTGGCGCGAACTACCAACGGGATATGGGTCCGCCGAAGGCCTGCTATCTCTTCTTGACCTCTGCCTATCGCAAGACAACGCGGACGATTGGAGTGAACTTCACAACCAGGTTTGTCATCAGGGGACTCCTTACGGCGCACTTTGGGCCGTTGTCCCTTGGCTCACGAGTCGCAAAGATCGACTGTCGGGTGAGGGGCTGTGCTGGATATGCCTGGTCGATGGTGGTCTATCGCCTGGTGACTACCTCCTGGTGCACCGGCGTAGTACCGGCACAGGCCAGCCCATCGGTTGCAGCGGTGAATGGACCGAGATCGACGGTGAGGAGGCCTTGGTCGCAACGATTCGCGTGTCTAGCGATTCTGCTCGCTGAGGATCCTGGGGCCAACTCGTTTGGCACGAGGTTGCTGAGACGGGGGCGTGGGGGCTTCGCTACTCCTGGGGTTGCACGTTCCCTTGTCCATTACCCAGAGATGACCCTCTGGAATCAATTTAATCAGATGCTTAGCCGTGGATCGCGCATTGCATTGAGAGAGCGACATGCGGACACTGCCCCTCCTCCTCCTCGCCTCACTGCAAACCCTCGCTAGCTGCGCTACCGATGGCGACTATGAGATGAACGACTCCGACAAGTTCGACGAACTGGGTTGTGAGAAGCCCGTCTATGAGTACTTGGCGGATGACAGCTCAACCGAAGAGCGTATTGACGATCTAAACGTCTACGCCACTAAGCGCCTGGCGTCTTACCAATGTCGAGTCGATACGATCTTGGCGCAGCGCGGGCAGGTGGGAGCCGCAGACGTTTCCAAGACCTACACCATGGAAGTGGGCTCCAGAGAGCTCTGCTTCAACGACGGCTTCGGCTTTGCCGACTTCGATATCGATTCACAGGAGCGCTACAAGGACATGAAGACTCAGGTCGACTATGCTGCGGAGTTTCTGGCTACGCTGCACGGCGATGCCGATGGCCGACCTGTACCGTTCATGCAAACCCTAGCCATCTGCCCCAAAGAGGGGTTTGGTGAGGAGTTCTCGCTTTCAGGAGGTCGACTCTTTGTAAATGTCGACTTCGCACAAATCATTGGCAACTCGTTTCAGACGTATGACGCCCGTGACCTCCTCGAGGCCTGGGACGACGGCGATCACCTGCACGATCAGTCCGACAAGATTCAACTCGCTTGGCCTTTCATCAATCCGACAGGCACCTTCCGAACCTCGATGCGCCGCGGCACACTTAAGACGCTGATGCGACTCGCAGGAAAACTACTGAACATTCGCGAAAAGCTCGGCGGATCCGATAGCGGTGCCAGGAGCGCGGTTGGTGACCCTGGCCTCGAAGCGCGACGTCTGATCAAAGAGAACGTGAGCGAAGGCTTCTTGTTGGACGGTGAGGTTTCGCTTCGCGACACCGCGATGGATGCTGTCGAGGCTGCCACCGATGACGAACTGTACTGCATTCTCACTGAATGGCATGGTGATGTAGGCGACCCAGAGCGAGCCAACCTCGCGGACCAAGCCGGTGTCGCTGCCATGCAAGGCAAGATCAAGAACCTTGATATCGACGTCTTTCAACTCGGTTTCTTGATTCACGGCAACAGCCACTTCATCGACGTCGACCTAAGTGGCTGGTTCACTCAGGGGTACGGTGACCTCACACGCTACGTTGAAGTCTTGGAGAACACCAAGAGCGTCAACATCGTGCAAATCGGTATCGGGCTCACGTACTCCCTGGACGACGTCAACGTCGGCGTCGAATTCCATGTCGACAAGGCTGTGCAAACTGCGGGCATCGAGCGCGCACTTGAATTCTGCATGCCGCAAGCGCTGCCCTAGATGTCCCTGGCGGAAGTGCTGATAGGAAAAGTTGCCAACTCTGTAAGATGAGATCATAAGGGTGGTTCCTGGTCAACGAAAAGGATTGAGAATGGCCCTACATGCGCTTGTGATAGAGCTTTAGTCTCGACAGCGAGACACTTTGAATAGATGGGCGAATGCTCATAAGACCTCGCAACAATTACTGTCGCGAATTCAAATAATCCTGCTGGCGTCGACTGGGCTGAGCAATGTCGAGAT
>JAAEPE010000093.1 GCA_024222395.1 Myxococcales bacterium | reverse complement strand
TTGAAACCTTGCGTCAGGCCCAGCGCGTCGTCGGCGACTACATCGAGAATTATTACAATGCGAATAGAATGCACTCGACACTGGACTACAACTCACCAATCGAGTACGAACAAATACGAGCCACGGCGGCCGAATAGCAACGAACTTTGTGACAATGTCTGTCCAACAATAGGGGATAAGCTCTCCTTCTCGAATGTCTCCCGACAGACTTCGCAGTAGCAGAAGTCGTTGTCGGGCAGGACTCGATCACTGGGCTGATTGCGCTTGCGAGCGAACTTCGCGGGAAGAAAGACATCCGGGTGTCGAACGAAGTCCAAATGCACGCCACTGAGTTTGTCGTAGGCACATAGCTCATCAACGATACTCAGCAAGAATCGGCACACAGCGGGCCTGGTCGGGCACAGGAAACGGTAGTGCTGCGTGTAGGGAGGATTGTCGACGGTACTCTTGCCGGAGGCGCTAACAGCAAACCACTCGGGATGCTCTTTCAGAACCGAGGGAACTTTGCAGAGCATGGTGTGCATCCAGCCATGCACTTGGAGACCTGCGCTCGTCGCAAGACGCAGTATGGTCTCCAGCACTCCGCGTTGGACCGGCAGCACCTTGCTCTCATAGCGAGCTTTCCGGTTCTGATAGACCTGCGGAAGAATACTCTGCACTCCGGCGCGACCGAGAAGCTCAAAGTACTCGCGCCACTCGTCCTCTGTTCGTCGCTTGTTGAGGCGCAACCACATGCCGATTTGAAACGATGGCGGTGGCGTCGCACCCGCTGGAAGAGAAATGAGACCAGCGGTGGCGAGGGTACCTGCGAGAAGTTGGCGTCGAGTCAGTTGCATGAGTTGAATCTGCGCGCTGGCACGTGGCGTCCCCAATGCGGCACAGCGCCGACTCGAGGCACGCATGCCTACGATCCAGGGTAGTTCTTAGACGAGACCGTAGCGTTTTCGGTATCGGATGTCGGCGCGTTCGGCCTCGGTCTTCTCGAGGCCAATTCGATCCGCGAAGTCCATGACCCACGAGTAGGTGGCGTCGTCGCGCTTGCCAGTCTGATAGACGTGGCTGAGCATGTTGTCGACAGCGTAGACTTGGGCGAACGTCTTGAGTTGTTGAGCACGCGTCGGGTCGAGGCTCAGGCCAGTGGCGAGCTCGCCCAATCGCTGTTCTTCTGCGAATGCGAGTTCTTGGTCGGTGAACGCGAGTGCCCATCCGAGCATTAGCATTGTTTCGCGACTTGGCCCCTGTGCGCACTCCGAGAGGTCTGCCGCCCCTAGTCGGTTTTGCATTGCCTGCTGACTCAACTGGTCGATACTACCGATGTCCGCAGTGATGAAACTTGCGAGAAAGGTGCGCTCCTCGGCTCCAAGCTCACCATCGGCACACGCGATCTCGGTAAGCATGCGGGCCAGCACCGTCCGGTCGTAGGGCGTGGTGACAGGTGCAGCCTCAAGCTGTCGAGCGAATTCCGTCATGACCTCTGATGCTGCCTGCACCGAGATAAAGCGATTGTTAGCCGCATCCCATGCGAACTGCCCACGCACGCTCTCAAAGGCCTCGACCATCGCGGCCTTCTTTTGCTCTTCAGAGAAACTCGTACTGGAACCGACATTCGAGGTTGCCCCGTACGCAGCTCCGCTAGCCATTGAGCCCGCCATTCCACCGCCTACCGCCTGCCTTGCCGCACTCGCGACCGCCCCTCGAAGGCTCCACATCAAGCCGCGCTTCACGCCGGCCTTCGCCCTGCTTCCTACACCGTCAGAAGCTTGCATGGTTGCGTAGGCCTCGACCGTCGTCCCGGTGACCGGGCAGCGGAAGGTCACACGCATCGTGGCCCCATCAGGAGTGGCCTGAGCAATCAGCGGAAACAGGATATCGTAGTTCGTGGAGAGCACCCCAGGATGCTAGAGCGCGCTCCGCTTCAGAGCAAGCCGAGAGAGCCCTTGACGTTCTAGTCGATGATGCGCAGGTGATTGCCGAGTTCGTCTGTGTCATCGTGCGAGCCTGGCATGTGTTCGGCAAGGGCTACGCCGGCTTGCTCGATGGCATTGCACAGGCCTTCGCTTGCCTTCCCCTCGCCAAGGCCTGCGATGACGGTGTTGCGCAACTCATCCCAAGTCTTCTGCTCAATGGCGTCGGTGATTGCTTGGTCACCAACAACGGAGACAGTGCGCTCTAGGAGGGAGACGTAGATCAGCACGCCGGTGGCCGCACGTGTGCCTCGCACGCCCAGGTCTTGGAAGGCAATCCTGGCTCGGTCGTGCACGTTCGAGCGCATCTCGGCTCGGCTGGAGAAGAACAAACTGAGCGCAGGGAAGAATGTTGCCACGGCAGCCCCAAGGGAGAAGCCAGCCGCGAAGATGCCGAGTATCGCCCACAGACCAAGGTTGAGCGATACTCCCCAGGATTCGTCGTGAGCGCCCTGAAAGGCGAGCCAGGCGCCAGCCACACACGCGAGGGCAAAGACGACACCGATCAGGTCTTCACCGCGGTCATAGCGACCGGAGCGGCTAGAGATGCACACCACCACCTCGGCAGAGGTCTTGAACTCAGCCGCTGCGATAGCCGCAGCCACACGCTCGTGCTCACTCGTACTCAATAGCTTGGATGCGCGCATGGTCTACCAGCTCCCCGTCGATCCGCCGCCGCCGGATGAACCTCCGCCGAATGAGCCACCGCTATAGCCCCCTGAGCCACTTGAGCTACTCGAGGCAGCGGCTCGGAGAATCAAGAATGCCACGGCGAAAACGGCCGCCCAGAACACCCAAGCCCACCCCGATGCTCCTCGTCGATACAACGAGACGAACGTGAACACGGCCAGCAGGCCTAGGCCGATGATAGTCGGATAGTACCAAGCTGGTTTCGGCGGAGAGGGAATTGCGAGGTCGCGAGCCATGGCGTCCAAACCACGAACCCCGGCGGCAATGCCCTCAGAGTAGTCACCGCGTTTGAATGCCGGCACAATCAATGTGTTCATGATGGTGTCGGTGTCGCCGTTCTTGCTTTGCCCCCAATCGGCACCCAGCTCAATGCGCGCTTTGCGATCGTCCACCGCCACGACCAGGAGAATGCCGTAGTTCCACTCGGCCAGCCCAATGCCCCACTCATCGAAGAGGTCGCGGGCGTAGCTCTCGATTCCTCCGTACGCGTTGTAGGCGGCGAGCGACGGAATCGTGACTACAATGATCGGAACGGCTTTGTCCGTGAGCAGCGTGTCTGCGATCTCGCGAATCGCAACGTCGTCGCTGCCGCTAAGCAGGTCGGCGTTGTCCAAAATGAACTCGCGCTCTTCCGGAATCTCCGGGAACAGGTAGCCCTCCCCTCGCTCCTGAGCTGAGGTCGAGGTCGAGACCATGGTCGCAGTCAGAGCGACCGCAACAATCAAACAGAACCGCGTCCACCAACCCACGGCATGAGTGTATTCGATATCCGTGCGAGGGAGGGGGTCTGCGTGCCCGCGAGTTGTCCACAGGGAATCAGAATCTGTACTTCGTCCCAGTTGGCAATCCCGTATGCTGTGCGGCATGGCAATAGACCGCTGGGAGTGGCTTGAGGGCCTGAAGGCAGAATCTCCGATAGATGTGGCAGTGAAATACGTCGCGGCGCTCACTGCCGATGCGTTGGCAGCGTGGCCACCAGCGATCAGTGCGGTCGAGGGCCAAGAGGGCAGTCGCTTTCGTGATGTCCTCGAGCCAGGGGCCGAACGCCCTTCCCTTGCGGCCTATGAAGAGGCCATCAAACGTGCTCGTTGGGAACTGCTTCGCGACTACGATGCGATCGACTTCTACGCGCGGAACAACCACATCGTGGAAGCTTGCCCAGCCAAGCGCGACCAACTAGCAAGCGAATTCATCCAGCACTATGTTCTCGAATCGTTCTTCGTACTCATGGAGAAGACCGAATACCGCGTGAAGCGCAAAGACGTTCTCCCCGGGCTCGCCATGATCGATAAGCGGGTCAAGCTCGTGTGGTTCGAGACAATTGTGCAACGGAACTAGTTCCGTAACACGGCCAGTACCTACCGAAGTCGCTCTCCGTCATACGTGACATCGTAGATTTCGAGTTCTAGCCACGTCCAGTCGCCCGCATCAAGGCGCCAAGAAACGTCCCAGCGAGCGACGTACCCACGTTTCTCGACATCTCTTCCGTCGGCGTCCTTCGCTTCGACTAGCCAGTCTTCAAGTTCCGACTCACGATAGCGCCTGGCCTCAAAACTGAGAACATTACCTACATCATCGAATTGAAATACTCCGGTAGCGGTAACGCCGCCGTAGGTCATCGTTGCTCGTGCGGCGTTTTCGCCTGCCTCCTCCCATCGAACATAGGGTTCTACAGCCGCGGATGGGTAGAGGGCCATCTCTCCGAGGAATCTCAGCAAGCTGGCCTGGTCCACCTTGGGCCCCGTGGCATCGACAACGGGAACGAGCGAAAGCAGCGAGATCGTCATGGCCCCACGCCCTGCTTGGTACTTGTCGCGCCCGTACAGGAACGCGCCCGGATAGGCAGTCACATCCGCAAACCACACAAAGCCTGGCGTCTTGGTCGAGATCCACTGCGTCGCCTGGAAGTCCATCCAACTGGCGCCGGGCTCAGTCTGCAGGCGACCGCGTTGTCGCAACTTGACGACGGAGACGCGAGGTTTGCCAACAACGCCCGAACGTCTGAGCCAGTGACGCACGCCGCTCGGAAGCAAAGACAGATCTCTAACTTTTTCATGAACCATGATGCCATTTGTTGATTCTGCAAGTCCAAAAAACAGATGATTATTTGCTTCTTCCTCGTCAATTACCAACCCATCAAAATCAACATCTATGATAGGCGGCCCATTGTGTATCGTCGCATTAGATTTTCCCATGTCAGCCGCCGCGACTAAACCGATAATATTCACAGCTTTGTAGCTTTTATATACATATCCATTATCAGGGTCTGAAATTTCACAATTATAAACCTCCAAATTATCAACACCACATTTTTGTAATGCCTCAACCAATTCATCGCTAAAAAGAGGGATTGCTGCCCCAAGAAATGATGGCATGTATGGACTATGGTCTGATGCATAAGGACTCATAGGCTTTAAGGTAAACAAAACTGGGTCAGGGATTTTTTCTGTTTTGGGGAGAAATGACCCTTTCCGCCAATAATACCAATCCACACGAGGTTGATTAGTACCTTGTCGTGTACCAATCCACCGTCCCGGATCGCTGTTGCGACCAAATAAGTAGTAAGTCGGCATGTTTTATCTCCTGTTTGATGAATCAGTATTACCAGACTGATGTTCTTTTGCAGACATATAATCCTGTGCAAAGGTTGATGTCCAGACATTTGATTTCCAGGCAAAGGTTGGGAACACTAGCATGCGTTTCATTCTTCTAGAAACTGTATTTAAGCGTCCAACAAGAGCAAACATTTGCGTGGGTTCATCTTTACTCTTCTTCTTTTGTTCAGGACACCATATAGTTTGGTTGGTTTCGAGTTTATCTGCAATTTTGTCGAGAACACTGGCAACAAAATCACTGTATATTTCATGTGCATCATGAAATTGACAGCCCCATTCATCCATAGCAGCAAATGCAAAGTCCTTGGCGGTAATAGGCTCACCTGTATAGTCACACTCTGCACAATGTTTGGTAATGCCTTCAACAAAAGCAGCTCCTTTTGTACCCCACGGTCTTACACCATAATTACCAGGAGACCAGACTCCATTAGGACTAGCATTAACGTTATAGCCGATATTTCCAACAGCCTTACCATCGATATGAAGCCATTTCATAATTGCACTTTTATTAAGCGATGCATTACCCGGTATCAAATGATGAGCGGCTACTGCTGCATTATACTTTTTGCCAGCCAATAAAACCGTCTTTGGCTCAGGTTTCCCTCCCTTGGCTCTACCAAGTTTACTGGCAGCATTTCTAAATTTATATTCGCCCAACGAATCTTCCATTTCAGCGGCATCCTCGTCGAAGTCATCTGTTAAGTCATTTTCTTCTGTGGTTGGTCTTTTTCTGCATTACAAAAATAACAATCTTCATCATGATCTTCGCTAGCAACTGTAACGGCAACCGCTTCTCCAACTTGCATTTATTCTCTCCTAATTATTTTTGGCATACCTTACTATGAGTATAAGCCCAAAAAGCCCAACAAAACCCCCATATTCAACACAAACTCATACACATTGGCCAACAAATCACCACAAAGTGAGTCACTTAGCCTGACAACTCAATCTTGAAGCATAATCAGACAAAGCAACGCTACCCCCAACCCAACCCCATGTCAACCAACCCTACTGAGGCTAGCTGAGGCTAGGCGTGAGCGAATAGCGATGGACGCGCGGTTCGCCGCACGAAGAGCCTGCGAAGGGATTCCCTAGCAGTCGCAGGAACAGCAGTCGCCGCAATCACAGCAGCCGTCCCCGCAGCAGTCGCACCCATCTCCGCCTCCATCACTGTCCGCACAGCAGGTAAGGCAACAGCAGCAGTCGCAGCCACAGTCGGCGCAGTCGCAACAGCAGTCAGCCTTGTCGCTGTCTTTGCGCTTCTTCTTGCGTCGCGCTCTGGCCGCCTGCATCGTCGGATGCGAGCCTCCACCAAGGCCTGGCGATCCATGCGCTACGTAGGCATGGTTGACTTGGCAAGAAGCCGAGTGAGCTGGCCTTCGAATTCGGCGAATCGCGTGTTTGCCGCGTGCGACAAACCAGAGGGGCAGCCAAAGAAGACTCGTCCAGAGTAGCTGTGCCCATCGAATGGGGGCGAGCCTATGACGGAGTGTCTTCCATTGCTCTAGATGCTCTTCCGCTGCACTGATGGCTCTACGGGCGCGCCTTTGCAGACCTTGGGCGGCCGCGCGGATACCCGCTTCCCCGCGAGCGAGGCTAAGGCGACCAAGGACTTCTTCCAGCACCTCCAGTGTTTCTCTTAGTGTTGCGCTCGCTGTTCGCACAGCGCTCGCGTCAACCGCGCCATTGCTCCCAATGCAGGGGTTGAACTGCCCGCATTCCACATCGCCCTGCAAGTCTTCCAGGGCGTCCACCGCGTAGATTGCCAAGCCCAGTGTTCCGGCCAGTGCATTGAGATTGTCCCTGGCATTGCTATCCATATCGATGGAGCCAGGGAGATTGGGAATACTCTTGGTTACGCTCTTCAGAACGTCGGAGGTGGGAGCGGCGAGTTCTCGAAGGTCTCGGCTTCGCAGCTCAAGCTCTGCTTGGCGCCGACCCAAGTCTCTAGCTGCTCGCAAGTCCATGCCAAGTGCGAGCAGCTCAGCTTGTGCCTTCTCAGCTTTCCCACGAGCCAGTGCACGGGCAGGACGGAATAACGGGTTTCCATCCTGCACTTGATCGTCAAACCATGCCGATGCGAGCACCACTTGGATGGCCGCTGCCACCTTCATCGATGTGCTCTGGGGGCTGACGATGTCCTTCTGCAGCACCGGGAGAAGCGGGCAGCGGCAGCTCGACGTCTCGGATTCTTCGCTTCGCGTCGCTTCCACCAGTGCGGCAAGGAATACGATGTCGTAGCTTAGAAGTGGCCGAGCAAGCTGCCCGTAGCCATCCCCAAGAGCCTTGCACGTTCCGCAATAGGCACGACGATACGCTTTGCGATCTTCTCTTGGCAGCTTGCAGAGGGTGGGGCGAAGTGTTCCGAACATGGGCGAAGACGTCCTTACTCGTTGGAGTTGGATGCGAAGTAGACCGTAGTTGCTCACCCTTCGCAACCGCGATGCCTTCCGCTCA
>JAAEPE010000092.1 GCA_024222395.1 Myxococcales bacterium | reverse complement strand
GTCGGTGGCGAAACCGATGGGTCGCTCTGCAATCCCGTTTGGCCGAAGCGGAAACGCAGGGTGCCTCGGAGAAGGATCTGGATCGCCTTATTGCTGAGTGTTTGTCTGATGAGTACCGCAGTGGAACTCCTGCTCGATTCAGCGCGGAGTAGATGACACAGATCACCACTTATGCCGAGGACATCTAGTCCACATGCCGCTAGACCATCAGAGACGCTCTATGGGCTGTTTGGGGCTTGATATCAGCACGAAGGCATTGTGGGACTAAGGCAACGCCCTGGCGGCGCTGCACGAGGCCTCCTACGATCGTTTGCAGGAGTACATCTTGGGTTCCGACGTCGTCGGCATCGATGAGACCTGCTGGCGTATGCTCGACAAGAAGCCGAACATGTGTTGGTGGCTAGTGGTGCATGTAGCAAACGATGAATCGTCTCCCGCCTCCCGGAAACGAAAAGCTGGGCTTCCCCTTCAAGAAGAAACTAGCGTTTCAAGACAGCTTCGTGGAGCTTCTCGAGACCTTACTTGCATACGGTTAGGGGCAAGACCAGAGTCTCAAACAGAGCCTCCGGCGTCGGAATCCACACTTTCGCACCTCGGAGTAACCCCTTTGCAGTTGGGTCATTGCTGATCAACACCGCCCCTTCTTAGGCACTGCATTGGCACTCGAGGACAGAAATGAGCCTCTGGATCTATAGTCAAAGGCTACCGCGACCAGCTTGCGAAACTGGTTCTTCGAGCGAAGAACAATCGTATCGCCAGCATCTGCCAGCACCAGCGAGTCTGCTCCCAAGAGAAGCAGAAGTACTCCAATACTCGTGCAGAGGCGGATTGACATCAGCAGAGGCTACCAACGCACTCGCGCACAGAGACAGCCAAATCAATTGTGGTGGGAGCCCTCCGTGCGTAGCAAGCGCCACGCTTCCCCTACTGGCTACCTAGCGCGTGAGCGGCGAATCTTCTAGGGTGCTAATAGGTACGACCACAACTCTGAGCTCTCCGATGTCAGAGCATTCATCGCCAGAGCAAAGTCTGTGATCCAAGCGTTGACAATCACAGGCCGTCTTGTGGTCTTATCGAACTAGAACGCACCCTCAACACACGACCGGAGCTAGCCATGAGCCTCAATCTTGCAATCCTATTGCGCGACAGCGCCACACGTTTCGCCGGGCGAAAAGCCATCATCATCGGCAACAAGTCCCTCAGCTATGAGCAGTTGCACCAAGGCGTGCTTGCCTTCGCCGGCGCACTGCAAGAAGCGCACATCCCCGGTGGGACCAATGTCGCTCTGATGCTGCCCAATGTGCCCCAATTCAGCATCGCCTACTTCGGTGCACAGTACGCTGCGAACCCTGTTGTCCCGCTCAATGTGCTGCTCAAGAGCGAGGAAATCACCTACCATCTAGAAGACTCCAAGGCCGAAGCCCTAGTTGTCTGGGAAGGGTTCTACGAGCAGGCCAAGGCCGGCTTCGACGCCTGCGAGAGCTGCAAGACAATGATCGTGGTTGGCCAGGGGCAAGAGACTCCCTCCGGAGTCGACGGCGAGAATATCCTCGATTTCAATACGATCAGCACGAAGGCCAAGCCGGTCACTCAGCTGCCAGCGACAAAGGCCGACGACACTGCCGTCATTCTCTACACATCTGGCACCACCGGCCGCCCCAAGGGAGCCGAGCTATCGCACTCCAACTTGGTGATGAACGCCCAGTACTTTGACAACGAATCCCCGACAGGCGGCGAAGACCTGCGAGCCATTGTTGTCTTGCCCCTGTTCCACAGCTTTGGGCAGACGGTGCTACAGAACACCACCTTCCTGCGCGGCGGCACCTTGGTGCTCATGCCTCGCTTCGATGCTATCGCAGCGGCCAACCTCATCAAGGAGCACAAGATCACGATGTTTGCCGGCGTGCCCACGATGTACTTCGGCCTCCTGCACCACCCGGAAGTCAGACAAGAGCATCTTGCCAGTGTTGTGCACTGCGTCTCTGGAGGCGCCGCCATGCCTGTCGAAGTCATGAACGCCTTCGACAAGAAATTTGGCGTCAACATCCTCGAGGGCTACGGACTATCCGAGACTTCCCCAATTGCCTGCTTCAACTCCATGGATGCAGAAAAGAAGGTCGGCTCCATCGGCCGTCCAATCTGGGGCGTCGAGTTCATGCTCCTGGACAACGATGGCAACGAGGTCACAAAGGCCGGGGAACGCGGCGAGATTTGCATCAAGGGATACAACGTCATGAAGGGCTACTTCAATCGCCCTGAAGCCACAGCAGAGGCCATCGTCGATGGTTGGTTCCGCTCCGGCGACATCGGAATCTGCGACGAAGACGGCTACTACTTTATCGTAGACCGCAAGAAGGACATGATCATTCGCGGTGGCTACAACGTCTACCCTCGTGAAATCGAAGAAGTGCTCTACGGCCACGAAGCCGTGGGTGAGGCGGCTGTTATCGGTGTGCCCCACGAGCAACACGGCGAAGAAATCAAAGCGGTGCTAACGCTCAAGCCCGGTCACGAGCTCGATGCTGACGCTGTGGTCGCGTACTGCAAAGAGCGCGTGGCGGCCTACAAGTATCCACGTATAGTGGAGTTTTTGGACGCGCTGCCAAAGGGCCCAACCGGCAAGATTCTTAAGCGCGAGCTGCGCTAGCCGCAGACGCGCTGAATCGTCGTGCGCAGTAGGGAGTTAGCGCCGCCCCTGATCGGCGTTCCATGACCGGAGACTAGATTCTCAAAACTCAGGCCGGCAGCCGCTCAAAGTCAGGTCTGAGGCTGCCACCACTAGGTGTCATAGCCTTGCGCCACGGCGGCCCAGTCTGCGCGGGCTTGATGAAGCCCATCAGGCGCATCGCGACCTTTGCCGTTGGAGAGCAGCGTTCGGTATTGAGCCAATTCTGGACGCAATCGCAGGTGAAGAACACCCCATCGCCGCGCTCGAGCAGCAACGCCGCTGTCGGTTGTTTGGTGTGCTTGAAGACCACGGCTCGAAGGCCGGGAATCGGCAGCTCAGTGCTCTCATCGAAGATGTTATCGGTCTGCAAGCCACGCGCGTGTCCGACGCCTTCCAGCGCCCATAGCTTCGTGCCGTAGCGTTCTGCGTAGTAGGCGTTATCCATCTCGTGTCCGCCGATGCACACCAGGTGCTTCACACGACCGAGAGCATCCAGCGCTTTCTCACCCGCCTCGTCGAGTCGGACCGCATTAATGAGTGTCAGCTCATCCTCGTGTCGCAGTATTGCCATCACTCGGAGAAAGTGCATGAGCGGACCCATCTGAACGAGGCCGTTGACGAAATACGTGTTCTCGACAACTTGCTCGATGGGGCGGTGGGTCGGGGCAATCGAGTTCTATCCCGTAGCCCCCGTAAGCAGCTGAATTAGATGGTTCTTGTCCCATCCAGCGAGTTGTCTGCAGATCGCAACTCCGAGCTTTCGCGTCTTATCTTGCTTCACCATGTTCAAAGCGAAG
>JAAEPE010000091.1 GCA_024222395.1 Myxococcales bacterium | reverse complement strand
TTCAGAAGAAGTGGGAGATTGCACTCGAGCAAGTCGGCAGAGCCATCGCGTCGGGCGTACGCAAGCACGTCGTTCTTGGAGATGCAGGCTACGGCGATGTGGGCTCGTTTCGAGATGGCTTAGACGAACGCGGCCTCAATTATGTAGTTGGCATCTCCCGTACCACGGTGGTCTATCCGCCCAATGCAAAGTTTGCCTTACCCAAAGGGAAAGGGGCCAAGCAAGGACGCCCGGCGACACGACTGCGAACCAAGTCGGCGCCAATCGATGTCAAGGCGCTAGCGCTCAAGCATGAAGACTCGTAGTGTGCTCGGCTCAACCGAGCGAGTCGCCATCGCGGGCTACAGCTTGGAAGGCAACGCCGCTAGAAATTGGGCCAATCTCACCGTTGCACACCAGGATTCGGCTCCTCGTAGGAGCCTGCGAGGCTGAGAGTGTCATAGTCAGAGTTACACCCATTCGATTGACCATGGTGTCGAAGCGCCTCTGAGTAGGGAAGTGCAAGGCAAGCCCACGCTGGGCGCCGTGAAAATCGAAGTCTCTCGAGACGGGGAAGACATCGAAGTGAGAGTACTCGACGATCTCGCCGGCATCGATGTTGAAACGGTTCTCGAGAGTGCCGTCGCCAAGGGAGTCATAAGCGAGAAGCAGGCCAGCGGCATGGTAGACCCGGAGATTCGTCAGCTCATATTCGAGCAGGGATTCTCAGCAGCAGGCACCATGAGTGATACATCTGGACGGGGCGTCGGTATGAGCGCCGTGCGAGATGTCGTCGAGAGCCTCGGAGGATCCGTTGTCGTCGATCAGAGCGCGGAGTTGACACGACCATGATACTGAAGGTGCCAGGTGCTGGTCGCAAAGAGGGGGAGAAGGCCGCGGGCTGACTTGGGAGCCTTCGCCACGCTACCGATGACGCGAAAGCTCTGAGTGCACACCGGCTTCTTGCCGGTGAAGTACTCAGCCACGAAGACCGCCTGCAGCTCGCCATCCGAGACTCGGCCGTTGAATCCATAGCGCACATTCATATCGTTGCTTGAGCCCTTGGATTCGGCGCGCAGCTTGCCACGCTTTCCGGCCTTTCCGGTGAGCGTCGGTAGCGAGTCGATGCTGACGGAAATCGTTCGCTCAGTCTTGCTGATTGTAAGACTTGCCTTGCTGAGGTCGAGGCCCTTCTCGCAGTTGTCCACGACCTTCTTGAAGGTTGTCTTGTAGCTGCCTGCCTCTTGCGCGAGTGCCGGACTGGCGACGGCAAGGCAGAGAACTGCAATGGTGCTGGTGATGGTTTTGCGTGGAGCTGACATGGCTTCGGCCTCGATACTCCTAGTTTGACCGAGCTTCGCCCTAGTGATTCACTTTCCTGTTCGGAAAGCAGCCGCACATTACTGATTTCAGCTAGATAGAAGGAATGAATCAGTGCTCTTCGGCGAGGAAAGTGGTCCTAGTGCCCCGCTTGGGCCCTGGCTCGGCGCAGCGGGCACTACCGATCCCTGCTGGGGCCACAGGGCCGCCGGCCGGGGCAGCGTCGCCAGCACCTCGTTTGACGCGATGCTGTGCAGGCTGCGAACTCTTGCGTTTCGGCACGACGCAGACCCAGATGAACTTTGGTGCATCGATGGCACATCGATTCGAGCCGCACGTTGCAGTGCGGGTGGGGGAAAAAATGCAGACCCAGACAAACCAGCGGATCACGCTCTGGTGCGGCCGAGAGGGGGATTTGGTACGAAAATCCATCTTCTGTGAGGCTAGGCCGCCAAAGAGCACTGTCACACCCCGTGCGGTGTCGAAGGTCATCGCATGCCCTTGACGACGCGCGGGCACGTTGCCACCAGGGGCAAGCTGCGTCCAGCTGGTGCCATCCCACTCCCAGGTGTCACTAATAGGTGTAGCTCCGCCGTCCGTACCACCAAAGAGTACCGTCACACCTCGCACTGCATCGTAGTTCATCGCGCTACTGAACCGGGGTGAAGGCGCGTTGCCACCAGGCGTGAGTTTCGTCCAGCTGGTCCAAGCTCCGATGCATGCGAGAATCATCTCACTGTCCGGAAAGTTTCCACTGCGGCTGATGAACCCAACGATATTCGGAACCTGTGAGGTAGGAGCGTGAGACCCTATAGATTTGACCCTAAAGATTTCGCTAGAACTTTTGTGGTCACCAGATGCCCGGCATCGTCTTCTCCATTTCAGTGCGGACGTCCTCTAGAACGACCTCGCAATCGGTGGGCACTGGTCCAAAGTACCGCTTACCAAGACATGGACCTACTATAAGATCAGTAAATGTCGCAGTCGCGATTTCCTGCCCCTCGGTATTGTAGAACAGGAGAGTTCCGAGACGGGGTTGGATCACCAGATGGGACCCGCACTTGCCAAAGTGCGAGGGTTGGTTTTTCTGCAGGTAGTCCTTGTAGCTCAGATTCTCAGAGAGGAAGGCTTTAGTGCATTCGTTGGGTAGCACCGGAAGCCTGGAGGGGGACGCCGAGCGACTTGGCTCGTCGCTCGAGGCGGCGTCGTTCTCCAATGCCGAGTTGGACCGCGACTGAGCCGCTGCGTCGTTCTGAGTAACATTTGGCCTTGGCTTGGAATCGCGCCCGGCGCTCGGGCCACAAGCGGTTGTGATCAAGATGGACTGGAAGGCCAGGACCATGACCGTCGTTCGTCGACGTGTCGCAATCATCGCGGGACTCCGCCAGGATGGAGCCCCAGAACCTGGGTTTCAAAAGCACGAGATTGCTCGTGAATGCAGGCTTTTCCCCGTCGAGCATCCACCTCGCCTAGAATCCGACTGAGTTCCTTGTTGACGTTGCCAATAATTGCTTCCTGCTCGGCTTTGGTTAGGCTTGCAAAACCAGGATCACTCTTAGTTCCCTTGTCCTCTAGGAATCCAATGAGTCCCAAGATCAGATCTGTTTGGACGTTACGAGAATCGCCGACGGTCTTTGCCAGCTCAATGGTTAGTCGCCGGACCAGTATCTCCTCTGCCAAACCTCCCAAGTGTTTGCCAGCGAAATGGCGTTCGGCATGTATGACTTCGTGAGCAATGGTATAGAGTTGAGCTTGCCTGCTATCAAAAAGCGACACAACGGGACCGAAGTTGATCGGATCTATCAATATTGACTGATCATTGTGGTTGAACATGCCATATGCGTCATCCGACTTCACAGTATTGCCAATCTTCGCACTCGAGAACGCTTTGGTCGGCAGGTTCATGAACTTGATGATGGCATTCACAGACTCGTTGGATGCTGTGGTTCGTGCTTTGTTTGTCTCAGGAGTCCAGTCGAGGCGTCTAGCTTGAAGCAGCACATCCGCTGCATCTGCGCCGTCCGGGTCTAGGTATCTTACTGGATTG
>JAAEPE010000090.1 GCA_024222395.1 Myxococcales bacterium | reverse complement strand
TTCAGAAGAAGTGGGAGATTGCACTCGAGCAAGTCGGCAGAGCCATCGCGTCGGGCGTACGCAAGCACGTCGTTCTTGGAGATGCAGGCTACGGCGATGTGGGCTCGTTTCGAGATGGCTTAGACGAACGCGGCCTCAATTGTGTAGTTGGCATCTCCCATACCACGGTGGTCTATCCGCCCATTGCAAAGTTTGCCTTACCCAAAGGGAAAGGGGCCAAGCAAGGACGCCCGGCGACACGACTGCGAACCAAGTCGGCGCCAATCGATGTCAAGGCGCTAGCGCTCAAGCATGAAGACTCGTTTCGAAAAGTCACGTGGCGAACGGGAACCAAGGGACCGATGCAATCCTACTTCTTCTTCGCATCTCGTGTACGAACAGCTCACGGTCACTCCAGAGGCAACGCCCCAGGTCCAGAGGCAACGCTCCAGGTCCCGAGCAGTGGCTCATCTGGGAGTGGCCAGAGGGAAAAGACGAACCCACCAGATATTGGCTTTACTCACTATCAGAGTCGACATCACAAAGAACAGCTAGTACGCCAAGCCAAGTTGCGTTGGCGAATCGAGCGCGACTACCAAGAACTCAAGGGTGAACTCGGCCTCGATCACTTTGAAGGTCGCCAGTGGAGAGGGTTTCATCACCATGCCGCGCTCTGCTCTGCGGCTCATGCTTTTCTTGCGCTCCGCCGAGCGCTTTTCCCCCCTGCGAAAACTGCCATGGACGCTCGCTGAGGTACACCGCCAGCTGCAGCAGCTCCTTGTCAGGCATCTTGGCGAGTGCCCATTGTGTCGAACGGCCTTCCGCGTTTTCGGACTGTTGAAGATCCCGTGATCGGCGTTTCGGCGATGACCACTCCATCCTCAATCGTCGCCAGCATCGCCTCCTCCCCTACCACCTTGCCGTAGGCACCAGGAACTCGCTCGCCGGCGCGCAGCTTGGGCAACTCTGCGCCCCCCGGCC
>JAAEPE010000089.1 GCA_024222395.1 Myxococcales bacterium | reverse complement strand
TCATCGCGTGAAGCAGGACCCGCTCTTGCGCAGAGCCCTTCTGGGTCACGTCACCGAACGGATGCAGCATCACTATTCAACATTTGGCCTTGACCAAAAACGCGACGCCGTAGCAGCAGTAACTCGCCTGGTTCCAATCAAATTCTCCGACAAAAGTGGGGACGCAGGTGGGGACCAAGCCGAAACGAAGAAACGGCCAGCAGGTCTTGAAGACTAACTGGCCGTTATCCTAGAGCGGGAGAGGAGATTCGAACTCCCGACGTCAACCTTGGCAAGGTTGCACTCTACCACTGAGTTACTCCCGCGCGATGGTACATCTTTTACAGAGGGCGTGATGGTGTGTCAAGCGCTTGGTTTCAAAGTCAGGCTGAGCATGTAATTTCTTGGGATCGGTGCTTTCATCCTCGAAGCTGAGCCGTAGACTCATCGATATGCGCTCCAACCTCCCGCTCGTCTTCTCGCTACTTCTCGCCCTCGCCCTCGCCACTGTGGGATGCAAGGAAAAGGCGAATAAAGATGCTCCAGCTAACGCTGCTCCAGCTAAGGCGGCCGAGACGAAGCAGTCAGTGGCGCCTGAGGCAAAGGTCGAGGCAGCGACTCCGCCGGGACCAGGGGAAACCAAGGACACCACAGCAAACAACAAGGAGGCCTCCAAACCAGTCAACGATGAAGCGGCAGTCGCAACCATCACAAAGCCCTTCTTCTATTCTGTGACAGGTCCAGAGGGTGAGTCTGGCTACCTACTCGGAACGATGCACCTCGGGGTCGATGCGGCGACCGAGCTTCCGAAGATCGTTTGGGATGCGCTTGCTGAATCCAAATCTCTCACGATTGAAGCCAACATCACGGACATCAAAGTAGCGATGGGGCTCATGTTGCCCCCAGGGCAAAACCTAAGAGACATCCTCGGCGAAGAGACCTGGTCGCTACTTGTCGAGAAGCTGGGAGAATCGACCGCAAAGAGACTCCTCCCAATGAAGCCCGCCGCTGCTGCATCCGCAATAGCTATCCAGGGCATCAAGATGACTGTCCCCATGGATCTAGCCCTCTTTGGCAGGGCCGACGAAACGGGAAAGACGATTCACTATCTCGAGGATGCGGAGTTCCAACTCGCCATGCTCGACAAGGTGATGACCGTGGACACGATTCGGGAGATGCTCACCAATACGGAGGCCACCGACATGAAGACCATGCTTCAGACCTATCGGGCCGGTGATGCTGAAGCTCTCCTCAAAGAGATGGAGGACGCTAGCGCCCTAGGCGAGAACGGCGAAGAGAAGCTTGAGGCACTGCTCTACGATCGCAATGAGAATTGGATTCCGAAGCTCGAAGAGCTCTTTGGGCAGAAGCAGGCGTTTGTCGCAGTGGGCGCGGCACACCTAATCGGTCCGCGCAGCGTCGTGGCTCTTCTCTCAGCCAAGGGCTATTCCATTCAGCGAGTCGCCGAGTAGCGATCCGCCAACCGGCGCAGCGATGAGGCACCGCTCCCTCCCCGAGTGTGAAGTTTGAGTGAGAGCCCCTGGGTACGACTGTCCTGGAACCGCATTCTAGATGGCTCGTTGACCCCACGAAGACTGGATGGCGCCTCGTCCATGACTACTGAAGTCGCCGGGATCGGAGGGGCTGGGAACCGGCCAATTCGACTCAATTTCGCGCGAGATGCAGCAGCCACAAGATCGTGGAATCGCATCGAGAAAGATGACGCCATGTGTCAATCATCTCTAAGCATTCAAAGCACTTACGTTTTTTGCCTTGTAACAAAGAACCATCCTGGTAGGCTACGCCACCTTGGAAGACATTCATCTTGTTGTTGTGAATCATCTTGTTGTTGTGAATGCACTTCTGGATTCGCCCACACGAACGAAAAGCTCACTTTGAAGTCTGTCTGACCAGCTCAATTGCTGGCACCCAATTTGCTTAATGACCTAGCAGACTACAAGTTCCCTTTTCGTACCCCATCCACCCCGGCACCAATCCAATTCGCCGGCTCACCTGATCCACCAGGATCGCACCTCAGGAGGTTTCTCAATGCTCGAATTTTCAATCGGCGACAAAGCTGTCTACCCCGCTCAAGGCGTTGCGGAGGTCGTTGGTATCGACAACAAAGAAATCAACAACTGTGTGATGGCCTTCTACGTGCTGAAGGTTCTCGACAGCGAGATGCAGATCCTCGTTCCCAAAGACAAAGCAGACCAAGTCGGTCTTCGTTCTGTCGCAACCAACGATGAAATCGAAGAGGTACTTGAGATCCTTGGTGATCAAGACGTCCACATCGATAAGCAGACATGGAACAGGCGCTACCGCGGATTCATGGAGAAGATCAAGACTGGCTCTCTCTTTGAGGTCGCTGAGGTCTTCCGTGACCTCTACCGACTTAAGAGTACCAAGCCTCTATCCTTCGGCGAGCGCCGCATGATGGATACTGCAAAGACACTTATTGTGAAGGAGATGTCCGTAGTTCGAGACCTATCCGAAGAGCAGGTTGAGGAGCAGCTAGAGCAGGCATTTGCCGCTTAGTATGCCGGCCTAGGGCCAGTCTCTAGACACGTTTCCACCTAACTACCTGAAAATCCTGGCCTGTTGGTTGGGCTTTTCTTGTGTGCGATGATTCTGTCTGCTAGCGTAGCGCCCACCGTGGAGATTCACATCGCTCATGCAGCGCTGGCCGACCTCGCAGTCGATGCCATTGTCCTGCCCTGCCACTCAATAGGTAGCCTGACGGACGCGGCCCGTGCTGCCCTCGCGGGCCGTGGAGCAGAGGGCTTCGAGGCAGCCATCAAGGCCAAAGCCCCTCTCGCTATTGGAGCGGCAATCCTCGCCGACGCTAGCGAAGTCGAGGCTGGTAGCGCCATTCTCGTGCCCATCTCAGAGAACGCTGACGCGGCCATCGCCACGGAGCTTCTTCGCAGAGGGGTCAAAGCGGCCCTGATCGCTGCCAGGCTCAAGGGCTATCGCACCCTCGCCCTGCCCAGCATGATCGCCTGTGACGGCAGCATTACCGTTGCGGAGGCAGCCAGAGCTGTCACTCAGGAAATGCACGCCCACGCAACCCCTGTTCCTGAAACGATCTACATAGCTGCCCCAGATAAGCAGCTCCAGCGCATCTTCGAAAGCGCCGTGACCCACGCTGAGCGTGCCGGTTGTTCGCTCTAAGACTCTGCAAGCTGAGATCGCCTCCTGAAATCAGTCACATCGCCTTACCGGCGGGCACCAATTTGTCTATAGTGGCGCCGCTTTGGACCTCGGTACTTCTTACATCCCTCTGGGGGCAGCCATCGCCCTCGCCTTTGGGTTCTGTGCGATCTTCACGCTGCTCTCGGCCGCTGCCGGCCCTCGGCGCCTAACACCCGCAAAGAACCTTCCCTTCGAGTGTGGCTCGGATCCCATCGGCTCGCCCCGTGGGCGATACTCCGTACGATTCTATCAGGTTGCCATCCTCTTTCTTGTCTTCGATATCGAGGCGGCATTCATGTATCCATGGGCTGTCCTCTTTCGGGACCTCAGTATTTCCCCCACGGGTGGCTCTAGCCTCTTTGGTTTCACAGAGATGTTCGTCTTTGTTTCCATTCTCGTGGTCGCCCTCGCGTACGTGTGGCGCAAGAAAGCAATCGGATGGGATTAGAAATCACAACCACCAAGCTCGAAGACTTGGCCAACTGGGGCCGCAAGTTCTCGTTCTTTACCTATCCATTCATCACTGCTTGTTGCGGCATGGAGTTCATGTCGGTGGCTGCGCCAAAGTACGATATCGCGCGCTTCGGCGCCGAGTTTCCGCGCTTCTCGCCGAGGCAATCCGATCTCATGATGGTAGTAGGAACCATCACCGAGAAGCAGGCACCGGCTCTTAAGCGTGTCTACGACCAGCTTGCCGAGCCTAAGTACGTTATCGCCTTCGGCGTCTGCGCTTCTACTGGCGGCTTCTATCAGAACTACAGTGTCGTTCCTGGAATCGACCAGATCATACCAGTAGATGTCTACATTCCCGGTTGCCCACCTCGTCCAGAGCAAGTACTCGACGGCATCATTCTTCTACAGAAGAAGGTTGGCGAAGGACGTACCGTCAACCAGATGCGCGCTCGTCGCGAGGCGATGAAAGACAAGCAGCGCCAGAGCGAAGGAGTCTAGGAGATGTCCAAAGCAGTACTAGATGCTCTCAAATCCAAGTTTGGCGACGCCATCTTGGAAACGAGTTCCAAGAATACGGATGAAAGCGTAACGGTCGCGGTGGACAAGCTCATCGAGGTCTGCACATTCCTTCGTGACGACGAGAAGATGGCTTTCGATAGCCCGGTCTTCCTTACGTGCATCGACCGCCTTGGTCTGCCTGTTATGGAGCATCGCTTCGAGCTTGCAGTCCAACTCAGGTCCTTCACCAAGCGTCATCGCATTCGCGTCAAGGTGCCGATGGAAGAAGGCAAACTCAAAGTCCCGACCCTTTCCGGCTTGTGGGCTGGCTTCAATTGGCTAGAGCGCGAGACATACGACATGTACGGGGTCGAGTTTGAGGGGCATCCAGACTTGCGTCGCATCTACCTCTACGACGAGTTCAAAGGACACCCACTCCGCAAGGACTTCCCAAAAGATCTACGCTTCCCTCTAGCACGCCGTGAATGGGCAGACGAGTAGGTCCTTCGGGCCTCAAGCGCAAACGCCAGTTGCTGTCAACGCCACTAGAGAACTACCGTGAGTGAATTGAAAACACTAATCCTTGGCCGCAAGAACGTCGACGATCCCGACGACACTGGCGGCATGCCAAACGACTTGATGACGGTCAACATGGGCCCATCGCATCCCGCGATGCACGGCACCATTCGCATTGAACTCACCATAGACGGTGAGCGTGTCGTCGAAGCCGACATCAACCCCGGTTACCTGCATCGCGGATTTGAGAAGGAGTCCGAAGCGGCTACCTACACTCAGGTCTTCCCTTACACAGACCGTCTCAATTACGTCTCACCGATGATCAACAACGTCGGTTGGGCTATGGCTGTCGAGAAGCTGATGGGTATCGACGAGCTTCCACCCAGGCTGCAGTACATTCGCGTCATGGTAAGCGAGATATCTCGCATCACCGACCACCTCACCTGCGTCGGTGCGTCGGCAATGGAGCTCGGCGCATTCGCGCCCTTCCTCTTCTTGGTCAAGGTCCGTGAGTGGCTCTACGAGCTTCTAGAAGAACTCTCAGGCGCACGCCTCACCCACAGCTACGTTCGCGTTGGTGGCGTCGCAAAGGACCTCTCCCCAAAGTTCTGCGCCAAGATCACTGACATTCTCGATCGCATGGAGCCGGTGCTCGACGAAGCCAAGGGGCTGCTCAACAGCAATAAGATCTTTTACGACCGCATGGCCGGTGTGGGCAGCTTCACCGAAGATGATGCCATCGCCTACGGGCTCTCTGGGCCGTGTTTGCGTGCCTGCGGTGTCGACTACGACGTACGCAAAGACTTCCCGTACCTCAACTACGGTGATCTTGAGTTCGACGTTCCGGTTGGAACCAGCGGCGATTGCCTCGATCGCTACCTCGTTCGCCTCGAAGAGATGCGCCAAAGTTCTCTCATCCTGCGCCAGTGCATCGCACAGATACCAGAGGGCCCTGTCATGGTCGACGACCCTCGCTGCGTCATGCCGGAGAAGGGTGAGACGTACAACACCATTGAGGGAATGATCCGGCACTTCAAACACATTGTCGACGGTATTCGCGTCGAGCCGGGCGAAGCCTATACCTTCGTCGAGGGTGGCAATGGCGAGCTCGGATTCTTCATCGTCGCCGATGGAACGGGCCGGCCCTGGAAGGCCTATTGCCGGGCACCATCATTCAGCAATCTGCAGACCGTCACTAAGACAATCTCAGGACGTCTCATCTCCGACATCGTGCCGATCTTTGGAATGATCAACATGATCGGTGGCGAGTGCGACAAGTAGTAGCGCGCACATAGGCAAAGCATGAGCGAAGCAAAAGAACAAGAAGACGAAGCCCAGACTACGGCACCTGCTGTCGAGACGGTCACTCTGACCATCGATGGCGTCGAAGTGACCGTCGACAAGGGCACCAACATCATAGAAGCGGCCAAGCAGGCCGGCAACACCATCTCGGCTTTCTGTTACCACCCGGGCCTCGAAGTCGTCGCGGTTTGTCGCCAGTGCCTGGTATCGGTCGAGGGCGCTCCCAAGCTCATGCCCGCATGCCAGGGCATGGCCTCCGATGGCATGGTTGTACACACTACCGACGAGGCATCTTCGGATGCTCGCCGTCAGCTGCTCGAGTACACCCTACTCAATCACCCTGTCGATTGCCCTATTTGTGACAAGGCTGGCGAGTGCACTCTGCAGAAACACTATTTCGACAACAACAACAAAGTCTCACGGCTCGACGTACCCAAGGTACACAAGCCAAAGCGCATTGATCTTGGGCCACACATCGTCCTCGATGCCGAACGCTGCATTCTCTGCACTCGCTGCATCCGAGTCTGTGACGACGTTGCGGAAGAGCATCAGCTTGAAGTCAGCAACCGTGGTGACCACTCGCAACTGGGAACGGCTCCTGGCAAGCGCCTGGACAACCCCTATTCTCTCAACACCGTCGACGTATGCCCAGTTGGAGCACTCACATCGAAGGACTACCGTTTCACGATGCGTGCGTGGGAGCTCTCGAGCACCCCGTCTACGTGCACAGGCTGCAGCACAGGCTGCAATATCGAGATACATCATCGCGGCGGCAAGACCTATCGTCTCATCCCTAGGAATAACCCCGAAGTGAACGGGCACTGGATGTGTGACGAAGGACGATTCACCTACCACAGCCTTACTGAGAAGCGTCTTGTCGGCCCATTAGTTGGTGGTATGCCAGCCAACTGGAAGCGGGCGATTGCTTCAGCAGCAGAGAAGTTCAAAGCAGCAATCGAAACCGATACAGACTCCATTGGTGTGGTCTTCTCCCCGCACCGTACGAACGAGGAGAACTATGTCTTCGCAAAGTTCGTCAAGGATGTATTGAAGACTGAGCGTCTCTACATAGGTGGAACGGCACCGGCCCCCGAACGCGCGGACGACAAACTCCGTCAGTCCGACAAGAGCCCTAATCGGGCAGGCGTCAAGGCCATCCTCGGCGATATCGAAGTCGGCGGAAGTGCAGTTCTCGAAGACGCCATCTTGAGTGGCGATCTGAAGGCTCTGGTTGTGCTCGGACACGAGCTCGCGCTAGGTGAGGAAGCTGCAGCCAAGGCAGGCGATCTCGATTGCCTCGTCGTCATCTCCGACCACGAAGAAGGCCTAGCTAAGACGGCGCACGTCACCCTCCCTGCGACTGCTTGGGCGGAGAACACCGGAAGCGTGACCAACTACGAGGGCAAAGTGCAGCGCATGCAAGCTGCCTACGATGCGGTTGGGCTGGCGAGACCTGCTTGGCAAATATTCGCCGACCTTGCTGCCGCCGTAGGCTACAAGATGGACTACGAATCGGCAGAAGCAGTCTTCAACGAAATGAAGCCTGCCATATCCGAATTCTCTGGAGCCGAGTGGGGGCGCGACCTTCCTCCGGTACAACTTCGCTTCGCCCACTCTAGGGGATAGGATCATGACTACAACCGACTGGATTTTCTGGGTACTCGACTCGGCCGCAGTAAAATGGGTCGCTCTCATCATGATCTTTGTGATGCCCGTATCCTCGCTCCTCACATGGGCAGAGAGACGGCAGAGCGCCATGATGCAGGACCGCCTTGGTCCAAACCGAGCCAACATTGGCTCCATCAAGCTCTGGGGCATCCTTCACTTCATCGCTGATGCGATCAAGATGATCTTCAAGGAGGACTTCATCCCGGAGAAGGCACACAAAGGCCTCTTCATCCTCGCTCCCATCCTCTCGCTTGCCCCGGTCTTCATTGCCTTTGCAGTGATTCCCTTCGGGCCGACCATCTACCCGCACGAGCTTGGAAGTGTCATCCCGCTTTCCAATCCAATCGAAGCCGAGCACGCGATCAACCTGCAAGTCTTCAACGTCGAGTGGGGCCTGCTCTTCTACTTCGCCATCCTCACCCTCGCCAACTACGGCTCGGTTCTCGCGGGTTGGGCTAGCTACAACAAGTGGGCACTCCTAGGTGGACTTCGCGCTTCGTCTCAGATGATGTCCTACGAAGTCGCCATGGGGCTCTCTCTCATGGGTTGCTTCCTTGTCATGGGAACCCTCGAGCCCGATGCCATGGTTCAGTGGCAAACTTCCAATCCAGCTCACTGGGGCATCGTCGTCCAGCCGCTCGCCTTTGTTCTCTTCTTTACCTCTGCCATTGCAGAGACCAAGCGCGCTCCTTTCGACCTCCCAGAGGGCGAGCCTGAGATTATCGGCTACTTCGTCGAGTACTCGGGAATGCGCTGGGGCATGTTCTTCTTGGCCGAGTTCATCGAGATTGTCTTTATTGCGGCTGTCATTGCGACGGTATTCCTCGGCGGCTACCAGGTTCCGTTCCTCGAGGCTGATGGCTTCCACTTTGCCGGCACCTCACTAGCTATCTCGCACGGATTCGTCGTCCTGATGCAAGTAGGAGCCCTCGCGACGAAGATTCTCTTCCTCTGCTTCGCTCAGCTCGCGATTCGCTGGACTCTGCCCCGCTTCCGCCCCGACCAACTCATGGACTTGGGCTGGAAGCGCCTGCTTCCCCTTGCCCTCTTCAACCTGATGCTGACCGCACTGGTCATGGCAGTACTCTAAAGGACCAAGCTCATGGGCCATCATGCAGAAGCACCAGAAGAATCCACGGAAGCACTCCTCGTGCTTTCCGTCTCTAAGAAGAACAAGAACATTCGCACCGTCCAGGTCAACAGGCCTGAGCCGGAGCAAGTGAATTTCCTGCCAGCTCTCGCCAAGGGCCTCGGTATTACTCTGAAGCACTTTTTCGGCAACGTCGTGGCTCGCAAGCACACCGAGACGATGCAATACCCGGAAGAGACGAAGGCATATCCCGAGCGCAATCGCGGCCTGCATCGCTTGATGCTGCGCGAAGACGATACCGAGCGTTGCGTGGCATGCATGTGTTGCCCGACGGTGTGCCCAGCAAATTGCATCACCATTGTGCCTGCCGAGCGCGATGATGCAGGTATTGAGAAGCGCCCGGCGATCTTCGAGATTGACGAGCTGCGCTGTGTCGTTTGCGGTCTGTGTGTAGAATCGTGCCCTTGTGATGCTATCCGGATGGACACAGGTGTACATGCAACAGCAGTTGAACACCGACACGAATCAGTGATGGACAAGTCTGCTCTTCTCAAGAGCGGCACAAAGTCCATAGCTGTGCAGGGTGGCACTGGTCCGAACTGGCGCAAATAGCAAGTCGTATGCGAGTCGATCGCAGACAGGCATAATCGCACGCGTCTTGAAGTCAGTCCTTGACGAGGGGTGAGGCCGTGGCTATTCTAGATTAAGCCCAAGCACTGCTATATTCGAAAACAAGGAACGAGTCTTTTCCCTACAATATCTGTCCAGGGATCCATCTCTGATTGAGGCGTGCACGCCCGCTAGTCGGGAAGCCCATATCGATTATCGTGGAGCCCACCTGCGCTAAGCGTAGGGGATAGACCTCTCCTAAACGGTTGTGCGGTACCGGCTGTTTTATAAACGGACAGACTAGTGAAACTAGTTCTGTCCGTTTTCTTGTTTGGGTTCGGCATACATCTAGCGCGGGAGACCTGTACCCGCACTGCCGGCTGCCCCCCCACGACGCCGTCCTCGGTGGAGTACAAGTCCCCGGACTTGCGTCCAAGCGGTCTGGCACAGCCCGTGCTCTATTAGGACGACGAACGTCGGTCGTCTCCTAATTGGTGGTGTACTTCTGGGGTTCAAACCTTAGCTACGGGATGCAATCTTCGTCTGGTCCACGATAACAGCATCGAACTTCGACTTAGCGGCGTGTCTCCCTGGTCCCGGGGGCACGTCGCTATTCGTTCTTTTTGGCTCCCGCGTCGCGAGCACAAAGGCGCTAAGCGCTAGTGCCTTGGACAGCGCAGCCCGGATTCAGCCGGTGGGCAGTTGCTAAGCGCTAGGAGATCCATGGTGATCGCCACCCCTACATGGATGAGCACGCCGCCCCAAATCGAACGAGTTCGAAGCGCGAGCGTTCCCAAGACAGTCCCAGCGATGATGGCGCCGAACGTCTCACTCATCGGCTTGCCAAAGTGAATCATACAGTACGGAATCAGCATGACGTAGATCGCGGCGGAACCAAGCCTGGGTGCAGTCGCCTTGAGCATGAAGCCTCGGAAGAAGAACTCGAGTGAGAAGAACTGAACAACGTAGAGCGCCTCCCAAACCCAGAAGTCGAACGCCGATCGATTGGCGAGCTTGTAGAAGGGATACGTCCGCAGGAAGGAGTCGGACTGTGCGGCGATGAGAATTGCGGGCAAGACTAGGGCGAAGAGCCCAAAGTAGATCCACAGGTGCTTGAGCACGCCTTTGAAGCTAATGAAATAGTCACGAATTCGCTCCCCTGGCATCGCCCAGATAGCGATGATGGGAAGAACGATGTAGCCAAAGACGCGCCAGCCGGACCACCAAGCGTAGCTCCACAATTCGCCGTACTCGCTCCGGTAGATTTCGGGATAGTGCTTCGAGAAGCCCCCACGATCTCCGTAATACTCCTGCAGCGTGAGCGAGATGCAAACCGTCACAAAGACGATGAGCGGCCGCCAGTCGTACGACTGCTTCTCGGTGCGGACAGGTTCGATCCAATCCTTGTCGATTTGCCGCCAGTTGCCAACAGTAAGACTTCGGATTGCTGAGAGCGCCTTGCCTATCACTTCATCTTCTTTATGAACTCGGCGAGTTCGCGCAGACGACGCCGACAGATGTCTTTGCCGATGACCGCCATCGTCTCAAAAAGTGGTGGAGAGGCTTTGCGGCCGGTCGATCCGATGCGAAGCAGTCCGAAGACATGCTTCGGCTTCCAGCCCTTCTTCTCGCAGAAAGCACGAGCGGTTGCTTCCAGAGCCTCAGGCTCAAAACCATCGAGCTTGTCTACGTCGTCGACTAGTTCGAGAATCCCCTTCCAGATGTCTTTCTTTGCGACATCTGGAATGCTCAGCTTGTCGGCGAATGGCGCGTAGTCTACCTCGCTCGAAAACATGTACTCGGTTGCGCCGGCAAAGTCACTAAGCGTCTTTATGCGCTTGTGGATGAGAGGCGCGATCTTGAGCATATGCTCTCGGTTGTACCGCCATCCCATGAAGGCATCGACTAGCTCCTCGTTGGTGAGGGCGCGGATGTGCTGTTCATTCATCCAACGCAGCTTGTCTTGGTCAAAAACCGGGCCGCCCAAAGACACTCGGTCCCAGGAGAACCCCTCGATCATCTCATCCAGCCCAAAGACCTCGCGGTCTCCACCGAAAGAATACCCCATGATACTAAGAAAATTCCTTAGTGCATCGGGGAGAATCCCGATATCACGATAGTAGTGAATCGAAACGGGGTTCTTGCGCTTCGAAATCTTGCTCTTGTCGTTGTTGCGCAAGAGCGGCATATGAACCCACTCAGGGGCATCCCAACCAAAGTACCGGTAGAGCAGTACGTGCTTTGGCGTTGAAGATATCCACTCTTCGGCGCGAACAACGTGGCTAATTCCCATCAGGTGATCATCGACAACGTTCGCGAGGTGATAGGTGGGAAAGCCATCGCCCTTCAGAAGAACCTGGTCATCGATCTGCGATGCGGAGATTTCGACCTCACCGCGAAGTTTGTCCTCGAACTTGATGGTTCCGTCTCGGGGAATTACCATCCGCACAACACACTCTTCACCGGCGTCCGCACGCTTCTTGGCCTCCGCCGGATCCATTGCCTTGCAGCGACGGTCGTACATGGGCGGGTTGATCTTGGCGGCTTTGCACTCCTCGCGAATCTCCGCGAGGGTTTCAGGGCTACAGAAACACCGATACGCGTGACCGCTTGCGAGCAGCTTTTCGCAATGCTCCTGATAGATCGCGGTGCGTTTGCTCTGGTGATACGGGCCAAAGTCGCCGCCGACATCGGGACCTTCATCCCAAGTAACGCCAAGCCAGTTCAGCGCATCTGTGATCGCCGCCTCACTATCGGCGCGGTACCGCGCCTGATCTGTATCTTCGATGCGAAGAATGAACTTGCCGCCCATCTTGCGAGCAAAAGCGTAGTTGAAGAGAGCGATGTAGCCTGTACCAACGTGAGGGTCGCCGGTGGGCGATGGAGCTATTCGGACTCGTACGGAGCGGTCGGTCGTGTCAACCATGGTGGGGCAGCTTGTAGCACGCTGTGATACCGTCGACAAAGATGCGCAATTGGTTGATAGGCACCGCGGCAATGGGCCTGCTCGTCGCCGTCACGCCCGCATCGCAAGTACAGGCGTCGCCTCTGAGCGGCACCGTGGTTTCGAGCGAGTCTCGCTGGGGCTACGGCCACTCGCTAATCGTCACCGAGAGCGTTGTGGAGCAAAGTGATGGCTCGCGGATCACCGTGCACCAGGTGGGTGGCACGCACGAGGGCATCGGCATGCGCCAATCTCATAGTCTCCCCCTGCTGGCCATCGGCGACAGCTTGGTTGCCGAGGCGCAAGCTCGCCCCTCGAGTACTGGACGCACGTTCCATCTACTCCGCGAAGTCCACTCGCTTCGCCGAGCTTCTCTCGCCGAGAAGAATCAGGACACGCAGGACTTCGTACGCACAGAAACCGCCGCCGGATATCAGGTCTACTGGGCTTCCGGATGCGCGCTGCTCAGCGTCGCCTCAGAGGGCAGCGAGCAGATTGCTGGTGATACGGAATTCCAAGTCGTGGACCAAGTCCTCGAGGCCTGGCAAGACGAAGCTGGCGGGTGCTCGGACTTTTCTTTGGTCAATGAGGGCACGACTGACACGGGAGTCGGATTCGATGGAATCAATGTCATCAAGTTTCGCGAGGACTTGTGGTGCCGCCCAGCCACAAAGGACGACCCACAACAGTGCTACGAGGAGGCCGCAGCCGGCATCACCACGCTCTTCTTTATCAAGGATGGCTCGGAGAGAGTCGGCGAGATTCTCGATGCAGACATAGAACTCAATGGGGTGCAGTTTGCCTTCGCAGTGAACGGCCAGACGTCGGGGACCGCGCAATGCGACGCAGACCTCGCCAATACCCTGACCCATGAGGTCGGCCACTTCCTGGGCCTGGACCACACCTGCTGGATAGGACAAGGCCAACGGCTAGGCGATGAGCAAGGCAATCAAGTGCCGTCATGCAGCCTGCCGACCCTCAGCGAGAGCATAACCGAAGCGACAATGTACAACTTTCAAAGTTGTGGAGAGACCAAGAAAGCCACGGTCGAAGCAGACGACGTAGCGGGCATGTGTGCCATCTATCCCAGTGGTGAGCACCCCACGACCTGCGAGCCAGCGGATGTCGATCTTGGAGGCTGCTGCAGTGTCGCTGGCAATCGGAGCCCGGGTGCGAGCGGCTCCCCTGCCCTCTTTGGCCTAGGCCTGCTTGGTCTTATGCTCGCCTTCCGCCGACAGCGGGCCGAGAACAATTCCTAAGCTAGGTGCGGCCTAGACCGTCGAGCGAAAAGAATGACCGAGGGTGGTGAGTTCTGAGTTTTCGAGTGCAAGGCGCGAATGAGGATTTTGCCGGGAGAAATGACGAAATGAGCGACGCTGCAATCGGGAAAGCAGGACCATCAGACCGATCATTGTTTGCGCTCGGCGGTCTAGCCCAAGCGCCCTAGGGAAGCAGCTTGTAGCCGAAACCGTAGACCGTGAGAATGTGCTTGGGAGCCTTGTGATCTTCTTCTAGCTTGCGCCGCAACTTGACGATGAAGTTATCAACGGTGCGATTGTTTGGATTGGCTTGTACGCCCCAAATTTTCTCGAGCAAGTCGTCACGTGACACCGACTCTTCTGAGCGCTCTCGCAATAGCTTGAGCATCTCGAGCTCGTAGAACGTGAGCCTCTTCGTGCTGCGGCCCTTCGTCATAGTGTGCTTGCGGCCGTTGATCTCCCAGCCACCGATGTCGAACGTCTCATCCTGCGCGGCCATGCGGTTCTGCCTGCGAAAGATCGCGTTCATGCGAGCTATGAGTTCAGCGACTGAGAATGGCTTGGTGACGTAGTCGTCTGCACCGACCTCAAGGCCGCGGACCTTGTCTGCTTCCTGCGCCTTGGCAGTCAACATGATTATCGGCACGACTGGATCGTCCTGCCGCAGCGCCTCGCAAACCCGATAACCGTTGTCGTCGGGAAGCATGAGATCGAGCAGGACGCAGTCTGGGCTGATTTCGCGCGCGCGTTCAATGCCTTCGGCCCCAGTGCAAGCAGAGGCGACCGCGAAGCCCTCAAACTCCAAGGCATCGACGAGTCCTCGGATAATATCCGGCTCGTCTTCGATGATAAGCACCTGCTTCTTGTCTTGATGAGTCACGGGGAGTTGGCGGGCATGCTACCAGTGATGGGCAGAGAGATGCGAAATACGGATCCGCCCTCCACCTCCGAATCAACTTCAATTGTAGCGCGGTGGGCCGTCACGATGTTCTTGACGAGCGAAAGCCCGATGCCGCTTCCACGGACGGTTTTGAGGCGAATGTCCTTTGCCCGGTAGAAGCGATCAAAGACGCTACCCTGCTCGTCTCGAGGAATTCCCGGACCAAAGTCTCGTACGACCAGAGCAATGCGATGTCCCTCAACCTTGAGCTCGATCTCGATGCGTTTGCCGCTTGCCGCGTATTTGATCGCGTTGTCGACAAGGTTTGAGACGCAGAGCACCATTGCATTGCAGTCCAGGCGCGTGGGCGGAATGTCCCCAGCAAGATCGAGGGTCAGTTCCATGTTCGCCTGCTCGAGTCGAGGCCGGCAGATCTCGATTCCTCGCATCACAACCTCGGTAATGTCCTGATCTTCATCGAAGGAGTACGGCAGCCCCCCGCCCTCGATCTTGGCGAAGTCGAGTACGTTGTCGATGAGGGAGGACAGCCGGAGGCTCTCTCGGCGGATAATTTCGGCGTATTCGACGGCTTGCTCCGGCGACTTCGAGCGCCCCATAGCGAGTAGCTCGCCGAACATGGAGATGATGGAAAGCGGTGTCTTGAGCTCGTGAGATACGTTCGAAATAAAATCGCTCTTGAGTTGGCTCACGCGCCTCTCACGCCACACAGCCGCCACCATGATGAGCAGCCCCGCTGCAATCACCGCCATCGCAACCGCGATGAGAACCAAGTCGAGTGTCTTCTGGCGGGTTTCGCTCGAGGCCAGGGCACCGGCGTCTCGCTGAGCCACCCGAAGCCGCCAGAGAGTTAGGGTCTCGGGAAATCCAAGTTCGACAACGTCTGCCGCGGGTACCCCGCTGAAAGCGTAGCCGTATATGAAAGTCCCCTGGGCGTCGACCACCTGATAGAGGTTTGGTGAACGTACATCAAAGAACGCAGGGAAGACCTCAGCAATCAGATATGAGATATCGGCCTCAAGAAGCACGAAGTACATTCGCCCTTTACTAAACAGGCGCGTGGCGGTGAACAGATAATGCCGCCCACCGTACTCGGCGTGCAGATAGCGCGACGAATTCAGAGCGATCGAGTCGAGCTGCATGTCTGGAACCACTCGTTCGGTAAGGAGTTTTGCAAAGGCCTCGTCGTCTCGTTGATGCGCCTTTCGAAAGGTACCTCCGGAGATGATTCTGTGATCCGGCCCAAGAACGGTCGCTGAGCGGTGTTGAGTGACGAAGATCGTCTGTCCAAGCTGTGGGAGATCGGCGAAGTCGACGACATCGAATACGCTCTGATCCGTTTCCGCAATGGCCGTTTGGATGCCGATGAGCTTCTCTTTTGCGAGTTCAGCCATGGTGGCCAAGATGGCCTGCCGCTCTCGCATTGCTAACTGCTGGGAATAACTATAGCCATAGTAGGCAAGACTCGCCGCGGCAGCGAGCATCGCCGGAATCAGCAAATAGACCAGGGAGATACGTCTCACCGTGGGGCATCGTATCCTCTCTCGTGGCTCGAGCCAACGCCTGGATCGATCCCAACTAGCCGAAACCTGGAAGGTTGCTACCCTTGCCCCCCAATTCTAGCTGTGTTAGGAGAATTAGTAGTTTTGGTGCCATCCGGATTGACCGGCAGGCACACTGGTTAATCATATTAATAACTTACGTATATAAACCAATTCTGGGAATGCCCAGGAAGACTGATTTCGGTCAGGCCACAGGCCACGGGAGCACTAGCTATGGAAACTCTCTTCGACGAAGAAAACCATGCGGTTGGGGATGAGATCATCGCCTACTCGCCCAAACTGAAGAGCGACACCCCTCACGTCATCGTAAGCATGTACGAAGGCGAGATTCGGCGAGTGCAATGCCAGGTGAGTGGCGAGGTTCACGCATATCGGAAGCCGCGTGGCGAGACCTCCGAGGGACAGGGCGAAATGGATCCTCCCAAGAAGAAGCTGAACAAGAAGATGTCCTGGCGGGAAGCCATGGCATCAGTGAGCGAAGCTCACCTAGCCGCCTGCCGCCCCTACTCTATCCGGGATACGTACCTGGAGATGGACCTAGTGTCTCACCCGAAATTCGACATCGGCTTCGTCACCGGCATCCTACCGGACAACAAGGTTGAGCTCACCTTTCAGGAAGGTAGCCGTGTGCTCATCCACAATCGCTCGGACCTCGCCAGCAAAGTCTCGGATGAACTTGCAGAGATTCCAGCGCCTCGCGAAACGAAGAAGCGCCGACGACGCAAGAGCGCGCACGCAGATCTCGCGGAAAAGCTGATGCACAAGCGCCGCCAAGAGCAAGCTGCTGAGGATGGCATCGATGAGACGGCCGAGAAGAAGCTGGCTGCGGCAGAGAAGGCCGCAGCTGCCAAGCGGGAGCTCCTCAGCCAGATCGACCAAAGCAAGATTACCGATAGCTCCCAGCTCGCCAAGGAAATCGAAAAGCTGCGCCAGAAGCAGATTCGCGAAAAGGATCGTGAAGCCAAGCGCGTGCAACGTGAGGCGGAGAAGGAAAAGAAGCGCCTTGAGCGCGAGAAGATTCGCGAAGAGCAACGCGTCGAGAGAGAGCGCCTTCGAGAAGAAAAGGCTCTGGAGAAAGAGCGCCTCCGCAAGGAACGGGAGAAGGAGCGAGAGCTCGCCCGCAAAGAGCGAGAAAAGGACAAGATTCGGCTCGCCAAGGAACGTGTGAAGGCTCAGAAGGATCGAGAACGCGAGAAGATTCGCAAAGGCAAAGAGCGAGAGAAGCTCCGCATTGAGCGAGAGAAAGCCAAAGTCAAAGCCGACAAAGAGAAGGCCCGACTGCAAGTGCGCCGCGAGCGTGAGCGGGAGAAAGCAAAGGCGCAGCGAGAGCGAGAGAAGGCGAAGCGGGACAAAGAACGCGAGCGCGAGACGATCAAGCGCAACCGCGAGAAGGCCAAGCGAGACGCAATCAAAGAGAAGGCACGTCTCGCACGCGAGGCAGAGAAGAAGCGCGTAGCACTCGAGAAGAAGGCTGCAGTGATAAAAAAGGCCAAAGAGGCTACTGCAGCCAAGAAGGCCAAAGAGATGGCAGCAAAGAAAGCCGCGGCCGAAAAGAAAGCTGCAGCGGTGAAGAAGGTCAAAGAGGCTGCTGCGGCCAAGAAGGCCAAAGAGATGGCGGCGAAGAAAGCCGCGCAGGTTAAGAAGGCAGCAGCCGCAAAGAAAGCCAAAGAAGTGGCTGCGAAGAAGGCCGCGACCGCAAAGAAGGTAGCGGCAGCAAAGAAAGCCAAGGAGATGGCGGCAAAGAAGGCCGCAGCAAGGAAATCCGCAGACGCGAAGAAGAAAGCCGCTGCCGCGAAGAAGGCCAAAGAGATGACGGCAAAGAAAGCTGCAGTCGCGAAGAAGGTCAAAGAGATGGCGGCAAAGAAGGCTGCGGCCAAAAAAATGAAGGCGCCAACAAAGAGAGCCGCTGCGAAGAAGGCGTCAGCAAAGAGAGCCGCTGCGAAGAAGGCGTCAGCAAAGAGAGCCGCTGCGAAGAAGGCGCCAGCAAAGAGAGCCGCTGCGAAGAAGGCACCAGCAAAGAGAGCCGCTGCGAAGAAGGCGTCAGCAAAGAGAGCCGCTGCGAAGAAGGCGTCAGCAAAGAGAGCCGCTGCGAAGAAGGCGTCAGCAAAGAGAGCCG
>JAAEPE010000088.1 GCA_024222395.1 Myxococcales bacterium | reverse complement strand
CTGGAAATCATCAGTACACGTAGACGGCGTTCGAGGCTTGGCTACGGGTCTTTCGCCGAGGTGCGCTTCCGCGATACCGGCACCGGCATCCCCGAGAACAAACTCCGCAGCCTCTTCATCCCCTTCTACACCACTAAGCAAGACGGCACGGGGCTGGGCCTCGCTATCTCCCAGCGCATCGTCACCCAACACAATGGGCTTATCGAGGTGCGTTCAACACCTGGGCGCGGCTCGACCTTTTCGGTCTTTCTCCCCGCACTCGGACCATCCCTGCCCAGTGAGGCCGGCCACGCCAAGGCCTCCAAGCCAACCCCAAATACGAGCATCACTCAGCCGATCGAGGGCTTTCGATCGACGCAGGGCCAAGGCCAAGGCGCCCCAGGGCAGGATTTGGATCCTCCGACGCCAACTCCTGAGCAGGATCCCCCAGGTTCCTAAAGATTCAGAGTCCAAGATTGCGTCTACTGGTCCGTGCAGGCCCTTGCCCCCAGTAATCGTCGCCCAGGATTGCTATGGTCGGGGCATGGCGAGTAGCTCACGCATCCTTGTGGCCGATGACGAGCCCAACCTGCGTCGTGTGCTTTCGGCCATCCTCACCCGCGAGGGCTACGAGGTTTGGCAAGCGTCTGATGGGGCTGAGGCTTTGGAGCGACTCGACACCACCGTGGACGTGATCATAACAGACCTCAAGATGCCCAGGTTCGACGGAATGCGTGTCCTGCAAACCGTCTCGAAGGAATACCCCGAGGTTCCAGTCATCATGATTACGGCCTTTGGAAGCGTGGACAACGCTGTGGCTGCCGTGAAGGCCGGCGCCTTCGACTACATCGAGAAGCCCTTCGAGCAAGAGCAAATCCGGCAGATTGTTGAGAAGGCAATCAAGCAAGCCACGGCGAACCGAAGCGAGCCATCCCTCACACTCACGCCGAATGGGGACATATCCCCGAGCACCGGGCGCCATGGATTGATCGGCCGCTCCGATGTGATGCAGTCGATATTCGGGATTATCGAAAAGGTTGCCAACACCCCATCAACTGTCTTGGTGACCGGCGAGTCTGGCACCGGAAAAGAACTGGTGGCTAAGGCTCTGCACGAGAACTCCGACCGGAGCGATGAGCCATTCATCAAGATCAACTGCGCAGCCATTCCCAAGAATCTCATGGAGTCCGAACTCTTCGGGTATGAGAAGGGCGCCTTCACCGGAGCCACTGGTTCCAAACCGGGCCGCTTTGAGCTTGCCGACAAGGGCACCCTATTTCTCGACGAAATCGGCGAAATCCCGGTGGAAATGCAAGTCAAGCTTCTGCGGGCCATCCAAGAATCCGAGTTCGAACGAGTCGGTGGTATCAAGACACTCAAAGTCGACGTTCGGCTAATAGCTGCCACGAATCGAGATCTAGAAAAAGCCGTAGCGTCTGGAGAGTTCCGCGAAGACTTGTTCTACCGGCTCAACGTGGTCCCGCTGATGATTCCTCCGCTCAGACTGCGCCAGGGTGACACCCCACTTCTCGTTGATCACATAATCGAGAAATTTCGTCATCGCCTAAACATAGAGATCGAGGGCATCGACGACGACGCCATGGAGGTGCTCAGTGCCCACAGTTGGCCCGGTAACATTCGTGAGCTCGAGAACATCCTTGAGCGCACCATACTTTTCTGTAGCGATACACGCATTCGACGGGCAGATCTGCCCGATGAGCTCTGCGTGGCGACATCGTCGGTGACCGAGGCCGGCCAGCCCTCGGGAAGTGAAACTGGCGTGGGTGGGTCCTTGCCAACAAAGGCAACTGCCAATGGCGAAGCCGTATCACTCAAAGACGCGGTTCGAGCCGAGACTAGCCGAGTCGAGAAGGAATTGATTGCCCACGCACTCGGCGAAACTGCCGGAAATGTGACTCAAGCGGCCAAGCTGCTCAAGATATCTCGCAAGAGCCTACAAATGAAGATGAAGGACTTTGGACTCCGCGACCGCGTTCGCGACGACGAGTCTGGGAATTAGCGAATCATGCACAGTAGCCGCCAGGACCGAACCAGCAAGTACCGCCCTCCTCGCCCCTCGCTTGCGAGATTCTCAGTCGCACGAATCCCCGTTGGATTGGCAGCTGCGACAGCGGTGGTGTTGGCCCTTGCGCCAGCTGCCACCGCAAGCCCTGCGGTCGAAGTTGCGAGCGCGTTCGAAGAGAACGACCACTTCAATCTGCACAGCAGTATCACCTACAAATACTCGTCGCGAAGCTCAACAATCAAGCGTGAGTTCGTGGGTTTCCCTGGCACGGCCGCGGATGCACCGGTCCCCATCGTTCGTGACCTGCTCTTCTCGGGCAGCCAGCATGAGCTTGTCCCCAAGCTCGAGCTCGGGGTTTTCCACAATTCTTGGCTCTCGGCCTCACTGCCGGTCGTGCTGCACAGTTCCAATTCGCTTTCGTTCGATCAACGCGACACGCCCTGCGTCTTTCCCGGCGGTGGTACTCCGACCTGCATCAACGCCCAAAACTCCAGCACAATCCAAGACGGCCTACTCCCAGAAACCGGCTTCGATGCCCACGATCCAACGGGACCGGGCTTCACCAATCCAAACGATGCAACCATCTTTCGCGGAACCAATCGCCGCGGCACCACGCAGTTGCGTCTCGGGCTTGGCGTCGCGCCAATGAATCAGGAACACGATGAGAGCAAACCCACGTGGAAGATCGGTGGCGAGGTTCGCCTCCCTCTGGGCAAGACAAAGAAGTTCAATCGCTTCGATCCCGACCAATCAAATGGTGTGGCAGATGGCGTGACGCATGTGCGTCTTTGGACCTCCATGGCAAAGGACTTGGGGTGGGCTGAGCCGCACTTCGAGATTTGGTGGCAAGCACCACTGACGGTTAAGAAGAGCGCCCCCCTAGCCCCCTTGGATCAGGGGTTTGGCGTGACGTCTGAATCGCCTCAGCAACAAGCAGGCACCACGTTTGGCGTCGAGGCGACCGTTTGGGAGAACCCTGAAGAAGAACTCCGTGTTGGCGTCGACCTCAGCACCACACTCACCAGCTACTTCGAAGGTCGCGGCTACAGCGATATGTGGGAGGTCTTTGCGTACGCCGGCTCGGCAACGCAAACAGGGGCACCACTCGTGCTAGACGAAGAGCCGACGATTAGCGGCGTCCAGGCAAAATCTCATCCGGGCGTCTCGAATATCGAGAACTTCATGATGCTCGACACACACCTTCGCGTGACGGCCGATGCGGGAGAGCGCGTGCGCTTCTCCGCGGGTGTCGGCCTGCAATACGAACAGAGCCACCTCGTGAGTTTCGCAAACGCCGGCACCGACCTACAAACCTGCCAAGGCTCTGTGGTGGCAAACTGCGAGAGGGAGAACAACGATGTTGTTACCCCGGGTACAGCAGAGGTCAATCCCCTCCATGTTCCGACAATCGACCTTGCAGGACACCGCTACCGGGTCTCAGATGGACAGAACATCCTCTTCACGATGAACGCCCGCTTCCTCTTCTAGCGAGAGCGCTTGAGTGAGAGCGCGAGCTGATAGAGCTCTCGCCTTGGCTTTCCGGTCTTAACCATGAGCCTCGAAGCAACGTCCTTAGGTCCGAGCCCTTCGCCAAGGAGTGCCCGGACTTCAGCTTCGACATCGATTGGTGCCTCGCCGGCCTCGCTGCCCCCGCCAACGACAAGGGTGCACTCGCCCCGAGGGGCTCGTTCGGCATAGGTAGAGGCTAGAGACTCGCACGTACCGCGTACGAATTCTTCGTACATCTTGGTGAGTTCCCTTGCCAATACTGCAGGCCTCTGCGGGCCAAAGGCTTCAGACATATCGCGCAAGGACGCGCCCACCCTCTCAGGGGACTCGTAGAAGATCAGTGTCTCGGGGCGACTGCGTAGCTCTCCCAGCGCGCGCCTCCGCGAGCCACTCTCCCTGGGCAGGAAGCCAACGAAGGTGAATCGATCCGTTGGCAAACCACTTCCGACAACAGCGCTGATAACCGCAGAGGGGCCGGGAATCGGCACTACTGTAAAGCCGGCTGTGCCAGCGGCCTCGATCAATCGCTGCCCAGGGTCCGAGACACCGGGCATTCCGGCTTCCGAGACAAGCCCCACCGACTTGCCCACGGCCATCTCTTCAAGGAGCTGAGGCGTGCGCATGGCTTCGTTGCCCTCGAAATAGCTAACGATGCTCGGACGCTCGATTTTGAAGTGCTCGAGCAAGTGCCTCGCGGTCCGGGTGTCCTCCGCAGCGATGATGTCAACCTCGGCGAGAAGCCGCTTGGCGCGGGGCGTTGCATCCTCAAGATTTCCGATAGGAGTTCCGATCACGTAGAGGAGCCCTCGTTCTTCGTCCGACATGCGGTGCTTCCTAGTCCCGCTCGGCATTGCCGATATCGACGGCCGTTCCAAGCTCTTCTTCGAGGTACTCGCGCACTCGGCCGAGCAGTCGCTTCTCGAGTTGGCGAGCGCGTTCACGGCTCACGCCAAACTCGTCCCCCAGCTGTTGCAGTGTCATCGGCTCGTCGGTGAGCCAACGCTGCCGAAATATGCGTTCTTCACGGCCCTCCAAGGTGTCGGCAAAGACTCCAAGCTTCTCCTTTAGCAGACCGTGGAACTGGGAGTCTTCGACAGCTTCGTCCGGCCTATCCGATTGGGCGCCTTCCATCACGTCGTGACGCGTTCGAACCCCGCCGTCGTCTCCCGTGGAAAGAGGAGCGTCGAATGAGGCATCGGGCGCGGCGAGACGCTTCTGCATTTCGACCACATCCTTTTCTCGTACATCCAGGGCCTTTGCGATCGATGCAGCGTCCGCACTAAATCCCGCGGCTTCGAGCTTGTCCTTCTCTTTCTTGAGGTTGAAAAAGAGTTTCCGTTGTGCCTGAGTTGTTCCAACCTTCACAAGACGATGATTGTTGAGGATGAACTTAAGGATGTACGCGCGAATCCACCAAGCCGCGTAGCTTGAGAGTTTGACACCGCGGTATGGATCGTACTTAGAGACCGCCTGCATGAGGCCGACATTACCCTCTTGGACCATGTCGAGCAGGTTCTGATGCGCTCGCTGATACTCGTAGGCGATCTTGACTACGAGGCGGAGATTGGACTCCACAAGTCGTCGTGCCGCACTGGAGTCCCCGTCCTCGACGAGACTCACAGCCAACTCGTGTTCCTCTTCTCTGCTGAGAAGAGGAAAGCGCTTGGTATCGTGCATATAGACACTGAGTGGATCTCGTCGTGCGAGCTCGGTTCGCTCTGAGCTGCTCAGTCCCCGCTTCTCCGCCCGGCCTATGACCTCGACCTCAGCGTCGCCTTCGTCATCCGTGTCGCTATCGCCCAGCTCTGCGACCATCTCTTCCTCGCTTACCTCACCCGCTTCATCGAGCGCTTCTTCCTGAGCCTCATTCTCCAGGCGCGCAGCTTCATCGGCAGCTGCCTTGCTCGATTTCGAAGTCGTCTTGCGCCGCGCCATGAGGGAGGCCTACGCTAGCACCAAAAGTGACATCTCGCCCAGCCCTCAGTCTCAGCCTCTATCTTCGCGACCGTGCCGTACTCCTCGTAGGAACCGGCCCCGGAGCGGATGAACGCCTCGATCGCCTGCGAGACGGCGACGCGAATGTCAAGCGAATGACCGAGGAGCGCTGGCAAGAAGGTGCGCGGCCGACAGAGAAGTACTTCTTGGTTGTGGCGCACTCGAGCGTCGACGCCTTGAATGCGGAGGTGGCCACGTGGGCACAAGAGCACGCGACGCTCTCCTACGCTCACGACCAGCCGGCCTTCTCGGATTTTGCCTTCCCCGCCCTCGCCAAAAGAGGCGCCTTGCGCATCGCCATCTCGACCCAAGGGGTGGCCCCCGCCTTGGCCGCCCGCCTTCGCCGTGAGCTTGATGCGAAGTTGGCTGCAAGCGGCTCGGGTATCGACACAATCGTTGCGGAACTAGAGCGGGTACGCCGTGAATTCCCGAGAGGGCAAGATCGTATGAAAATCCTCAGCGCCTTGGCGGCAAAGGTACGACTAGTAGGCGAATTCGAGATCAAGTTGTGAGGCATTGAACGAGGAAGCTTCGTGCTCCAAGACGACAAGGCGCTATACTAACTGCAATGCGCAGATTGAGCCGTTCCTGGCTAATCATCGGCAGCGCCGCTCTCGCTGCCCTCTTACTCACCATCACCCGCCCCTCCCCCGAGGGCCTCATCGACATAGGTGTTGGCAATCGCCCAGTGCGAGCAGCCCCCGGAGTGGCAGTCGCGGACATGCTGCAGAAGCACAATCTGGCGGCGCTCGACATCGTCAACAAGACGCTTATCAAGGTGCAAGAGTCCTACGTGGATCCATCCCGCATCGACCCGAAGGAAATGCTCTTCGCTGCACTCGACTCGGTGCAATTCAATATCCCCGAGGTGCTTGTCGATCCAGACAGAGCTAATGATTCGATAACGGTGCACGTCAACGACAAGCGCCAGACATTCTCGACTAGCGATATCGACTCGCCCTGGCGACTCTCCAAGAATCTCAAGCGCATATTCCGTTTCGTCGAAGCCAATATGAATCCGAGGGCAGACTTGGCTGCTGTAGAGTATGCAGCCGCCAACGGCATCCTCGAAACCCTCGATCCCCATTCGGTTCTCCTCGATCCTGAGGCAGCTGCCGACATGCGCACCAGCACAGGCGGGGGCTTTGCGGGATTGGGCATTGTCATTGGCATGCGAGAGAAGAAGCTCACAGTCATTCGCCCTATGCCGAATACGCCCGCCATCAAGGCAGGAATCATCGCCCGTGATCACATCGTGCGAATCAACGCCGAGCTAACGGAGAATCTCACGCTCACAGAGTCGGTCAAACGCATGAAAGGCAAGAAGGGCACCAAGGTAACGGTCTTCGTCAAGCGTCGCGGGCAAGAGCAAGAGCTGCAGTTTGACCTAGTTCGCGCCCACATTCGCGTCGCCTCGGTCCAGAGCAAATTGCTTTCCAAGAACGTCGGATACATAAAGCTTAAGCAGTTCTCTAGTCCAACCACAAAGGAGACGCAGAAGGCCCTGCACGACCTAATCGACAAGGGGGCCAAGTCCTTCGTGCTCGATTTGCGCTCCAATCCTGGCGGTCTTCTCGACCAAGCAATCCGCGTATCTGACCTCTTCGTCGACAGTGGAACCATCGTGACGACGGTAGGCGGTTCCGAGCGAGAGGCGCATCGCGCATCCAGGGCAAAGACACTCAGTCGTGCCCCCCTGGCCGTCCTAGTGAATAGCAACTCGGCGTCCGCATCGGAGATTGTGGCTGGCGCTCTCAAGAACCTCGACAGAGCCATCATCATCGGAGACACCTCCTTTGGTAAGGGGTCGGTGCAAATCCTCTACGACAACGATGATACCTCAACGCTCAAGCTTACGATTGCGGAGTACCTAACCCCCGGCGACCTTAGCATCCAGGGGCTTGGCATCTCCCCTGATGTGCAATTACGGCGTATGTTCGTACCTAAGAAGAACACCGCACCCAGCGATCACCTTCGCCTACTTCCTCCTTCGAAGCGCTATCGCGAGAGCGACCTCAAAGCGTCGCTCAAGTCGAGCTACGCCAAGGAGACTGATGCCAGCCGTGCCGAGCTCAGATTCGTCTTCGAGAGGTCGAGCACCAAGCCACTGGAGCCGGATGATCCAGAAGGAGAGTTCGAGGACGAGGAGAGCGACGATATCGTCGAGGATTTCGAAATACGCTTTGCGCGAGACCTCATAGCCAGCATCGGTAAGGAAACTCGCAGCCAGACGCTCAAGGGCGTTCCGACCGCACTCACAAGCCCGCGAGCCGCGGCGGCCAAGCGCCTGCATGAGAAGCTTGCTGCGCTTGGGATCGATTGGACTCCAGCACCCGCGGCTCACGAGAGTCCTCAGTTGGGCGTTTCCTATGAGCTCGAAGGCGGCAACCAAGCCAAGGCTGGTGACGTCGTGAAAGTTAAAGGCAGCGTCACCAACAAGGGTACGACCCAGGCATATCGAGTTCAGGCTCGTATTCGATCTCAGGATATGGGATTTGAGGACCGGGAGATGCTCTTTGGAAGCATTGCTCCGGGCGAGACCAAGACCTGGACGTCACACATTCGAATCCGGCGCTCCGCCCCAGACCGAGTGAGCTACCTACGCTTCGAAACCAACCAGGCAACCGGCGACTCCATTGCGACGAAGCCCATCCGCCTGCGGGTAATGGCGGCGGATCGGCCGGTCTTCGCCTACTCCCACCAAGTCATCGACGAGGGTAATGGCGACGGACTTGTGCAAGCCGGCGAGAAGCACAAGCTTCGCATCACCGTGCGCAACACAGGCAAGGGCGAGGCAGAGGACACGGTTGCCCTACTGCGCAATACCTCTGGGGATTCGGTCAAACTCGAGAAAGCTCGCTTCGATCTCGACAGCCTTGGCCCTGGGGAGAGCAAAGTAGTGGAGTTCGTATTCGTTGTTGCCCCTGGTACCAAGCGCAAAGAGATAGCTGTGGAGCTCCAAGTCTACGATGGAGGATTGGGCGAATCTGTGAGCGAGAAGCTGAGCTATGCGCTGAGTCCAGCATCGGCCGGCCCAGCCGCAGCCAAGGGTTCAGTCCGCATTAGCGAGGATGCAGCGGTATTCGAGGGTGCAAGCGACACATCTGCGTTCATCGCACAGGCGCGCAAGGGGACTGTTTTCCGTGTGACAGGAAGACTGATCGATTGGCTGCGCGTAGACATGGGCAACGGGCGACCGGGCTTTGTGAAACGAGGCATGACACAAAAGAGCGGCGGCGCAGCCAAACTCGGCGGAGTCGATGCGCGGATGCAGGTCACGCCTCCAGCCCTCTCGCTCAAGGTCCCGACTTTCGAAACCAAGAGTGCAACATACAGCCTCGCAGGTACCGTCAAGGACGACTCCAAAGTTGAGGACGTCTACATCTTCGTCTCGAATCGAGAAGCCAAGATCGACAACCGAAAGGTCTACTATCGTTCGAATAGAAACGGCGCATCGGTGGCGGAGCTCGACTTCCAAGCACAGATTCCACTGTGGCCCGGCAGCAACCGCGTGACCATTATCGCTCGCGAGAGTGATGGCGTGCGCTCTGCTAGGACACTCTATTTGCATCGCCTGGACAGCGCCGCAACAGCCTCGCGATAGGACAAGGCCAGAGGGCTATCCTAGGATGGCCACCCGCAATGCTGCCGCCGCGGGTGGCAAGCGGGCCTGGCCTCTGTGCACCAAGCTCAGAGTGCGACGAATCGGGCTCTTGCGGCTACGAACTTCGACCAGGCGCCCTGCCCTTAGATCCGCCTCGACAGCAGAGCGGCTAAGAAGTGCCTTGCCCATGCCCGCTCGCACGTTTCCCTTTACCGCGGCGATACCGGCCAACTCCATAACGATTTCCACGTCACCGTAGTGCTTTTGCAAGAGCTCGCGGGTCGAGGAGCCTTCGGGAAATGTGAGGAACCCTGCTCTTCGCGCATCAATCTTTGGCGACGCTACAACGATGAGTTCGTCTTGCATCCAGACATCGTCACCTTTTCCGGTGACGATGCCGAGGTCGAGTTCTCCAGATGCCACGTGAGCTCGGATGTCGAGGGCATAACCTTCGCGCAGGAGGAACTTGATACCTTCGTGTTTGCGGCGAAAGCGCGCGAGAATCTTGGGTAAGAGATACGTTGTCGCTGTTGCACCAGCAGCTACTCGGACTTCGCCAGCCAGCAGCCCCTCGATCTCGGCCACGGCGCGACGGCCAGCGAGCAGCGCGGCATGAATAGCGCTTGCATGGGGCAATAGTGCAGTTCCGGCGGCTGTGAGTTCTGCGCCATGCCGTCCACGGTCAAAGAGCCGCCCCCCTAAGTCCTCTTCCAGTCGTTTCACAGAGGCGGAGAGCGCGGGTTGGCTTAGGTGCGCTCTCTCGGCGGCAGCGGTGAAGGTGCCGTGTTTGGCGATGAGTAGAAAATGTCTCAAATCATCATACATAACCATTTCCTATAATACCCATAAAAACAATCGAATTTTCATATACATCATTGTGACCTAGTGTAATTCCCATGCTGCTGCTCGCCTCACTAGGAATTCTCGCAGGACTCATCACTACCCTAAGCGGCTTTGGAGGTGGGCTCTTGCTAATATCCGCATTGGCGCTGCTTTGGGACCCATTAACGGCCCTTACGCTGAGCTCGCTTGCCCTCGTCTTTGGCAACGCCCAGAGGCTCTGGCTCTTTCGCAAGGATTGGGACGGCGAGATCGCTATTCCGGTTGTCATGGGCGCGATTCCAGGGGCGCTTGCGGGAGCTCTTGTCGCGAGCAGGGCGCCATCCTGGATCCTGCAAGTTGCCATAGCCCTGATGACTGCACTGGCGATTCTGCGCTTCGCGTTACCTTCCAGATTCTGCATTCCCAAACGCTTTCTCGGCCTGGGAGCGGCCGGCGTTGGCCTTCTCTCCGCAACCACCGGAGGAGGTGGTTTCCTGCTCGGCCCTCTGCTTCTCAGTGCGGGAATGACCGGGGGCCGCTATATCGCGGTGGGAGCGAGTGCAGGAACAGCCATCCACACATTCCGCATCCTCGGCTACTCCACAACAGGCATTATCGACTTCAGCCTATTGTACTCTGTAGCGCTTATTGCGGCAGCCATCCTTCTAGGAAATATTCTGGGACGCAACATACGAGTCCGACTCGGTGATGCACGATTGCGATGGATCGAATTCGGCACGCCTGTGGTGTGTGCGGCCCTGGCACTTGCCGGCCTCTAGACCGCCGAGCGTAAATAATGATCGGTCTAATGGCCCTGCTTTCCCGATTGCAGCGTTGCTCATTTCGTCAGTTGCCCCGGCAAAATCCTCATTCGCGCCTTGCACTCGAAAAATCAGAACTCACCATCCTCGGTCATTCTTTTCGCTCGACGGTCTAGCAAATCTATGGACAGGGCGTGCCAAGCGGCGCTGGTGCTGGGAGTGTTGCGGCCCCTCGCTCGACGAAGGTCTCCAAGAAGCAAGCATACTGGTACTTGACCTCGTCGAGCTGACCGTAGATGGCGTGTGGATCGTAGATACCATCTCCCTCGTACTGCACGATAACTCCCGTGTAGGCATCCTCTGCGGAGGACATCAGGTTTCCAACCACCGGGTACTCCAGGAACCCCTCCTTGCCGTCGAGAGCGAGCCCTTCCTGCATGCTGGTCCAGACCTCCTCACCGGCCTGCTCGTTGCCATAGGAGAGAGCAGCTGCATCGTAAATGACCGTTGGAAAGTAGCTATCCCCTTCTCCGGCTGGTTCATAGACCGGCCGTGCGGGATGTCCGGGCAGTGGATCTCGACCGAGCCTCGGCATGTAGACCATGGGTTCTGCGACCTCCCATGAGAGCCCGAGTAGCTGCAGTACCGGGTGCAAGTAGCTGAGCTCGGCCTCAGGCGTTCGGAAGATCACGCTTAGGAGCCCCCGCGCGCCTTTGACGATGGAGGTCTCTAGGATGAAAAGGTGCCACATGCCGCCGGCACCTGTTGGAATAACGGCGCCAATCCGGGGCTCGATGGCGCCAATGATGTTGGTGTACATGCCGCCCATACTCTGCCCCATGGCAACAATCTTCTCCTCGGCAAAGCGGTAGCCGCCCTCCGCGCTTGGAAGGCTCATGCCGGTACATCCTTCGAGGGCACTCTCGGGAATGGAGATTTCGAGCAGAGCGTCGAGCAGTAGCCTCTGCTCGATGGATCCTTGCTGGAACGTGAAGGGCAGAGTCGCGAGGTTGTTGAGATTGAGGTACTCGATGTCGTCGGCTCCGGGAAGACGCTCTGGATTGACTGGATGTGCGGATCCAACCATCGCGAAACCGTGGGGAGCCAAGACAAAGGCAGGCCCCTCTCCCTTGGTAGTTTCGCCGCCAACCTCGGTAACGCGCCCTCGGTCGACTACTTGTTGGTAGAGACCGCCGCTGCCGTGAAAGTACATCGCCAATGGATAGCCTCCGACCGGCATCTCCCCCTTCGGCAATGTGAGTACAACTCCTGCTTGTTCAGTGCGCTGAAGCTCGGGCAGCCCATCGTCCCCGATGCTGAACGTTCCCTCGCTCTGAAAAGGTGGAGTACCAACTTGAAACTGGGGAAAGTCCACCGTGCCAAGCACCTCACAGAAGCGCTCGTGGTCTCCATCGTCCGCATCCACTTCCAGTCCATCGATAGTCACCGAATACTCGCCGCGCATTTGATCACTGAGCTCAGCCAGCTCCGCAACCACATCCCCCGTAGTGTAGACAGTGGCGGCGGCGACATCCGCCGAATCAATCGAGAGCATCGTTAGCGTCTCCCAGAGAGGCTGGTAGAGTTCTGAGTAGGTCTCGCCCTCGGAACCATCCGGAACATCACCGGCAGCAAGAGTTCGGATGACGTCGGACACGCCTAGCTCTTCCCCCGCAGCGTCGCCAAGACTCTTCATGATGACCATGGCGTACGTGCGCTCGCCGCTCAGAATGAACCCTGGGCGCGGGGCCACTGCGAGAACGTTCTCGGGAACATAGTCGTCTTTGACGAGTGTGCGGGCAACCGTGGGAATGAGGCGGCCACGCTCCGAGGAGTCAGGGTCAACGTCAATCAGCAGAATCGGTGAAGCAGCCTCGGCTGCGATAACGTCGGTCTCAACCCTCGGGGATAGCGCTCCAGTGAATTGAAAGAAGCTCGCCATATTGGTCGAGAAGCCGTTGCGGCCCTCGCCGAGCGGAACAAGGTCGCTCAGCAGCTTGATGTCGCCGGGATTTGGATACCCGGCTAGATCGGGCCGCCCATCAAGGAGTCTGGCATCCGAGGGAAATGGCACATCGAAGAAGCTGCCCTCGAACCTGGTGTCCGCAGCGAGATCGAATACCACCTTGGTGTCGCTCACTGGCTCTGTGGCCGAATTGCCACATCCGATAAGAAGAACACACGCAAACGCCAATGATCGCCGATTCATGGGCGCACAATACCCAAGCGCCCAGCCCGGAGGGCAGAAGAAACTCGGGCAAGGTGCTGATTAAACTGGATCACTGCCAATTCCCAATGACCGGCTACCAGCGAGTCTTGACCTCTAGCTGGGGGCGTCGAGGGCGAACCTGGGACATTCGCCCCCCAGTGGTCGCGAAGTGAGCATTAGAAATATCCAGTCCATAGGTCTGCACAGACCTGCTCCTAGACATGGCCCCCGGATTGCACGGGCTACAGTAATGGGCGCAGCAACAACAGCATTCGAGAAACAATGGGACTCAGCAGAGCTAGATGATGACTGGTGCCTAGAAGAAGAGTGTCGCCCCGAGGAGATTCGCGATGTACAAGCGGTAGAGCACACCTTGGGAGCCGGCTGGTCCCTCGCGCAAGAAACCCCGTCGGTTGTTCCTGCGGTGTCGATGAATAGGTCGCTAGTCAACCCACTATCCGACGCAGAGGTGGAGGAGTTTTCTCGTGCCGACATCGGCATGGGTACGGGGGTCGACATGCTTGCACCAAAAGATGTTTGGTTCGAAGAGCTAAGGTGCATCGTGCCGCGCAAGAGAGCACCTTCGGTGAGCGAGATGAGTTGCGCCCCTGCAGAGCCAGAGCCAGAGGTCTGCATGGAGACGGCTACACAACAAGAGCACTCGCCCCCAACTGCCAAGAAGGCACGTTGGTGGAAGCGCCTACGCCGCTAGCACTGACCCCGTTACCACGTTGCCCGACACGTTGCCCGACACGTTGCCCGACACGTTGCCCGACACGTTGCCCGACATAGGAGATATACCTAGCCCTCGACGTCCTCGTGCTTCTTGACGAGGTATGTCAGCGATATCGTCTCTTGGGCCATGGGAGCCACCCCCAACTGCCAAGTGACAAAGCCATTGGCGTCCGCGCTTTGACGCCCTGTCGTCTTGGCACTGTCTACCTCGATCTTCACTCTATCTATTTCCGATACCGGCACTCGCTCGGTTACCCGAATTGCATGAGTACGCTGTCCGATGTTGCTCACTCGGATACTCGTATGGTGAGTCTTCACGCGCCAAGAGCTGAGCATCTTGCTGGTCTCGCTGGTGCTCTCTATGTCCCGTCGCATCCGCAGTTCAGGTTCTGGGCCCCAGCCAAGCTCAAAGCGCTCGCCACTCGCGACGTAGAGCACCTTCGACCGGCCAACCACTCCACTGTCTCGAATGAGGTCGACAGGACCTGCGAGAATGGGACGCGCCCCGGCGTTCTCCAACGTGGCACTGAGCAAGACACATGGATCAATCTCGGGAAAGGCTACGAGCGAAACCTCTGCCCCTGATTCGAATGTGCTCAGAAATATTCGGTGCGGGCGCCCATCCGACAGAAGCCGCGAACGCTGCGGTGCCCTGAGGTTGAGCGCGGTCCCGCCATCGTCGATACCGGGCAACTTCGGTGCACCGCCGCCTTGGCCCCCTCCGCCTTGGCCGAGTTCGTCAACGGCTTGTTCGCGAGCTTCGATTTGCACAGTTTGGCTCTTGCGCTGCACTCGCAAGATATCGCTCGACAACGTCGGTGGTTCAACTCCAAGGGATGCGCGCTCCGTCGAAAGCACCAATTGCACATCATCCCAATCCTCACCTGTGTTCTGCCAAACGCAGGCGTCGGTCTCAAAGAGGACGGAGTGCCCCTCTTCTTCAGATACAAGCTGGGCGCGATGTGCTGGCCTCCAGCAAGCGCCTGGAACCGAGTAGCCGATTTGCAGTTTCGCGTCGCAAGCTGCCGTGACCTCGACATCGATCTCTATGAACGCTCGGCTAGTCTGGGATGGTGTTCGCAACGCGTAGATCTGCCCTTCGAGCTGGCTAATTTCCGACTCGCTATCCTTCTGCTCGCTATCCAGAGGTGCCTTCGATTCAAGCACCTCGATTGCTTCTTCTCTCAGTGTCTCGAGTTGCGCAAAAGCCTCCGTGGTAGCCGCCCGGTCCCAAGATGCATCGCTGACAAGCTCTTGCAACCCGAGTTGAACCGCCCGATTCATTCCGCGAAAGCGCTGGACGATGCGCTCGGTTTCCGCGCCCCGTACTTCAGATGCGACCTTGAGCGTCCGCACCATCTCGCGAAGACGACCTAGCTCAGTATTCTTGGCCCCCTCGTCGCCTTCGAGAACGAGCTCACGAATCACTCGGGCATCAACAATCTTCAGAGACGCATTGGCTCCGTCCGATGCCACGACCAAGCTCTTATCGACGAGCACAGGGGAGACGCCAGCGACATGTAATCGGTGACGTCCCGGGGCGAGAGACGCAGAGCCTCGCCTGCTCACCCGACCTCGATCCTCCATCAGACAGACTTCATCGATTGGGGCATCGAACACAACTTGCGGATTCCCGCCCTGCTCATCATTGGTAGATTTCGCATCCATAATTACCACTCCCTCCGGTTGCCACCGCTGAGTTCATACTTCGAAGGCAGCTTGACCTCGTAGTTGGCCGAAAGCTCGCTACGCTCTCCGGACCCAAGTGAGACCCTCCAGCGATGCGTGCCCTTTGCCGTAGGAGCACCTGCGCTCTCGCCATGAGCCTCGTACTCTTCCCATGGCGGAGAAACACCCTTGATCTCCAGTTTGATATCGTCCTCATCACTCGCCGCAACCGGCACCCGCTCGCGAACTTCGAGTGAGATATCGTGGCCACCCTCGTTGGCAACCTCGATGACGATCTTGTGTGATAGCGCTAGAGAACCGCCCATGAGCCCGGCGGTGTCTTCGCGGTAGTGGGTATTGCGAACGACCTTGACCGCTTGGTCTACCCCCAGCCCGAGGTCTACTCGGCCCTTCGGAGCCGTAAATGCGACCGCGCTAGTTAGCAAGAAAGCATCATCCCAGTAGACGTCCAAGGGCCCGACAAGGAGCGGCGCATTCATGGGATTGTCCACGGCGACAGTGCGAAAAACGTCTGTGCTCTCACGAGGCACCACTACATGAAGAGGCGAGCAGCTCACTGTGGCGATGGCGATAGGAAGGCTGTGGAACTGCCCATCGGATTCAAGGTCGACCGTGCTCTCCGAACGATAGGCGTAGTCGAAGTCCTCAGACCACGGCTCTCGATGGCCAGTCGGCATCGAGGCAATATCTTCAGCACTACGCTGTGCTGCATCGAGATGCGCGCGGGTAGCGGAGTCAAAAACCTCTCCCTGCGAGGCGAAGACCTCCGCATACATCTCGATGCGCGTGGAAATTCGCAGGCTGCCTCGCTGCGTAGTGCCCGGCCCTGGCATGCGCAAACGCGCGTATTGCATCAAGTCGAGATCAACTTGAAGAGCTTCTGGGACTAGTGGTGGCGCCGACCTCGAGGGTCCGCCACGACCAGGCATTGCCGGCTTGCTCTTTGCCATCCTCTTTCTTGGATCCGGCGCACTACTGCGCATGGGGGCTTGCGCGCCCATCGCCATCGGAGGCGGTGGAGCGGAGCCAAAGGCCTCGCCCCCCTCCATCGAACTCATGTTTGCTCCAACGCTGAGGCTTGCAAACTCCTCTTCCGCAATTTCGTCACAGTCATCGTCACAGTCATCGTCACAGTCATCGTCGTAGTCATCGAAGACCGCGGAGCCGAGATCCGCATCCGGCACCATCATCTCCTTTGCTGCTTCGAACGCGGCCCTAGGTGTGGCGTCTGGGCCAGCAGGTGCTCCTGCAAGAACGTCATGCGGCACCGAAGACGGCCCCCCGAAGCTGGCATCGTAGTCTTGGTAGAGAAGCTCCGTGCCCACAGGCGGCGCTCGCCAGCCCTTCTTTTGGGGAGAAGGTTGGCGCCGACCGATACGCTTGGAGTTCAGTTCTGGAATCTCAGCCCACGCCTGGTAGTCGGCGGTCGAGAGAGTGAGATCTACAGCGGACCAGTCTTCGCCACTGCGCTGGCTCACCATGGCGCGCATCGCCAACTCGCCACTATCTAACCCCGCGCCCAGCCTGAGTGCGTATGAGGGCGCCCACCTGGCTCCGGGGACAAAGTAGGCAAGCTCGATGTCGGCCCCTTCCATGCTTCCTTGGCCCTGCACCAAGACCATCACGCTCTTGCGAAGCTCGCCCACCCTCGCCTCTCGATCACTACTCGCCCTCTGCTCGATGTACTCGAATTCGAAGAGCCTAAGGTGAGCCAAACGGAGTTCTTCCGTTGTCTCCCGGTGCTTGCTCTGCAAATTGGCGAGCCGAGTATCTAGCCCCTCGAGAGTGGCCAGTCGCGCCCCAAGCGGAGACGCCATCGGCGCCACGCCTGGCTCCGGTTTGCCCCGGTCGCCAAGGCCTAGTTTGAGAGAGAGTTCTTCCTCGAGCACCGCCAGGCGACTCTGCAGTTGCGCCACTTTGATGGCCGCAGCCTTGCTTTCTTCGATCTCCGAATCGCCTCCCTTACTCGGCGCATCGGGTAGCGAGAGCTGGCAGCGCAGCTCTGTAGCTCGGAGGCCATAACCACCTGTAATGCGACATCGGAGTGAGGAGTCCAATAGGCTCAGAGGCAATTCATCGAAGCACAGCAGCGCCGACTTCGCCCCACCCGCGAGCTTCGCAGCCCTCGTGACCACAGCCCCACTACGGTAGACCGTCACAGCTCGTATCGTCGACGCCAGACTCGTGAGTGGTGTCTCGGGACTCGTTTCAACAGTGGGGGCGCTCATGCATATCTCTCCAGTGTAGGGCGAAGCTGACATCCTTACTTAGGACCTCCACAAAGACAACGCAGCAGGTCTTGGTTCGATCCAATTCCGCAGCGAACTTGCCCGGGGAGACAAACCGGGCTCTCCTAGCTGCGAGGGCCCGAGTTGGCGCTCGCAAGGAACTAGCCGAGGAGAGCAAGTGTCAGACTTATTGGATAAGGCCTACTACAACAATACGGTCCTAGAATGGGCGACTGCCATGGGCATCATGCTTGGCGCACTCATCGCCGGCAAAGTGCTGTACTGGGTGTGTTCCTCGGTCATCAAGAAGGTCACAGCGAAGACACGCAGCAACCTCGATGACTTGATCGTCGATCTGGCCGAGGAACCAATCATCGTCGGCCTTAGCCTTGTCGGAGTTATGGTGGGAGTTGGCACACTCAACCTCTCCGCGGGAGCGGAGAGCTGGGCTGCGGGCTTCCGGCAGTTCATCATCATGATGAGCATTACCTGGCTCGTTGCCAGGTTGGTGGAAGCCGTCTTCAGCGAGCTCATCGCCCCCATCGCAGACAAATCGGAGAACGACCTTGACGACCAACTACTGCCCCTTGTTCGCAAAGGCACCAAGGTCTTTGTCTGGTCTCTCGGTACCATCGTAGCTCTCAACAACGCGGGCTACGATGTCGGAGCGCTCATCGCTGGTCTCGGCATCGGTGGACTCGCGCTCGCCATGGCCGCAAAAGACACGGTCTCCAACATATTCGGAGGCTTCACTGTCTTTACAGATAGGCCGTTCGTCGTCGGCGATCGAGTCAAGGTCTCCGGGTATGACGGTGCAATTATGGAAGTTGGTATTCGCAGCACGCGACTCAAGACACTCGAAGGCCGCGTGGTAACGATTCCTAATGCCACCTTCTCAGACACGGCAGTCGAAAACGTCACTCTCGAGCCATCCCGCAAGGTCGCAGTGGATTTGGGGCTCACCTATGAGACGACGCCAGAGGGGTTAAAGAAGGCCCTGCAGATTGTCAAAGAGATTACCGAGAGCACTGAGGGCCTCGAGGAGAATTTTGTAAGCGGCTTCGATTCCTTCGGCGACTCGGCGATGGTGATCAAGTACATCTACTACATTCGGAAGGACGCCGATATCATGGCTACGAAGACCGAAGTGAACATGAAGATCCTCGAGCGATTCACGGAAGCAAAACTCGACTTCGCATTTCCATCCCAGACGATCTACACCCAGGCGGCTTAGAGCCCCGAACAGCCTGAAGCACAGCTCGCCGCTCTAGGAACGATTCTCAAGTGCGTCAATCTGCGCCCGCGCCTTGAGTCGCACTTCGCCGACCTCGCTCCCAATTTCCGATAGCGAGGTAATGGCGCCACCTACGCCCAGGTGTACTCGGCCGGGTTCGACGAGCACGCTGCGAATCACGATGCTCAAGTCGACAGCGCCGTTCATGCTTAGGTAGCCGATGCTGCCAGAGTACGGCCCTCTAGGGCCCGATTCGAGCTCGTCGAGAATCTCCATCGAGCGCTTCTTTGGGGCCCCTGTCATCGATCCGCCGGGGAAGGATTCGGCGACGCACTGCAGAGGACTTGCGTCTTCTCGGAGGCGCCCACGGATGGTGCTTACCAGTTGGTGTACGCTGGAGAAGCTCTCAACAAGAGCTAGGCTATCTACCTTGACGGAACCAACTTGGCACGTATGACCAAGGTCGTGACGTACGAGGTCGACAATCATTAGATTCTCCGCCCTCTCCTTTTCACTCGCGGCGAGTTGTTGCGAAAGCTCCGCATCACGTGCGGGATCCGGGTCTCTGGAAGCGGTCCCCTTGATGGGTTTGGAAGAGGCTAGCCCCAAGGCGTCAATATGCAGAAAGCGCTCGGGTGAAGATGAGGCCAAGGCAAAGCCCTCGCAGCGCAGAAAGGCCGAATAGGGAGCTGGATTGCGTCGCCGCATGCGGCGAAAAAGTTCGAGCGCATCCACCTCGCCATTGCCCTCAAGCTGGGTCGTGAGGCATAGCTCATAACTCTCCCCCGCCTTGATATTCTCCTGGCACGCCTCAATGAGTCCCTCGTATTCGCTGGGGCTATCTCGCCACTCCAGGGCAAACGCGTCCCACGTCGGAGCTATTTCGTGGCCAGGTGTGGCAGCGAGCGCGGCGGCGGTTTCGTCGAGCCACATCTCTTGCGCCGCAGCCTTTTCGTCATCAGGGCATAGCGCCACGAGAGTCGCTCGCTTCGTCCTGTGATCGTAGGCGACAAAACGGTCGACCCAAAGCCATTGGGCATCCGACCAGGGAGAGCGATGGCGATTTTGCGCGCCTAAGTCTCCTTTGAGTTCGTAGCCAAAGTACCCTACCAGCCCTCCAGTGAAGGCCAGGCCTGGGGGCATGCCCACCGGCCCGCGATTCGCTTTGAGCAAGGCACCGAGGTAACAAAAGATATCGTCGCAGGCGTCGGCATCGGTGCGACCGTGAGAGTGCTGCACCACACCGCTGCCCACGTCGTAGGTCATTCGGTAGGCATGCGGACCGCTGGCGTCCCCCATATAGGAAACACTCTCACCCGCCCCCCCGTCGAGCCAGAACGCGGTATCAGAGTTGCCGTAGATCACGCTGAATGCCTGTTCAACGCAGCAATTGCTATCGAGCACTCGGGTGCGAGCGGACCAGGCACGGCGCGCCTCCACGGCCGGCGCTGCGACTGGCATGCCTCGTTCCGTCTCACTGGAGGCATTGGCTAGCGAACGATGACGCCTGGCCAAGCGAGAAAAATTGGCTAGCAGCGCGTGCCCGTATTCGCTCGCGATCGACTCGGGATGAAACTGCACACTCCATTGAGGGCGCTCGCGGTGGCGAAGGCCCATGATTATCCCATCGCTGCTCCTTGCTATGCACTGCAGCTGCGGAGGCAAGGGATCACGGAGAACAAGCGAATGATACCGAGTTGCCACAAAGCTATCGGGGATGTCATCAAAGAGAGCATCCCCGTCGTGTTCCACAGCACTGCAGCGACCGTGATACGGCTCGTCTGCAAGGGTTAGGGTTGCGCCATTCTCGGTGCCAAGCCCCTGGTGTCCCAGGCAAATCCCAAGAACCGGAACTTCATCTTGCGCCAAGAGCGCTGCGCAGATTCCGAAATCAGCAGCCTCCGCGGGTGACCCTGGACCTGGCGAGAGCACAATCGCTTCAAACCAGTCGAGATTCGGGATGACTTGCACATCGTTAGTGACAACAACCGGCATGCAGCCCGTCAGTTCGGCCAAATAGTGCACCAAGCTCTGAGAGAACGAGCTGTAGTTGTCGACCAAGAGCACCCGGACTCCGCGAATGTCTGCGGCGTTCTTCGATAAATTCGACACTAGCCGGCTTTGTACTTCACGACGATGGCTCGAGCGACCCGCATACCGTCCATCGCTGCACTCACGATGCCCCCGGCATAGCCCGCCCCCTCACCGCAGGGATAGAGAGACTCGAGAGATGTGCTTTCCAGCGACTCTCCATCGCGCATCACCCGCACTGGTGCACTCGTTCGAGACTCAACTCCGACCAACACGGCGTCATCGGAGACAAAGCCTCGCAAGCGCTTGCCAAAGCACTCAAATGCTTCCCGCAGGCGCGCGGCGATGGGCACGCCCCCGGAGTCGAGGATTGCCTCCATGTCCGCGGATTGTAGCCCAGGAACGTAGCTCGTCGCGGGGAGGCTCGAGGATTGCCACCCCTCAAGAAAATCCCCTAGGCGAGTTGCGGGTGCGACTAGGCCACCCCCGCCACCTTGCCATGCGGCCTCTTCTATACGGCGCTGGAGCACCACGCCCCCAAGCGGGCCACCGAGCCCAGGAACATCTTGCCAATCCTCGGGCGAGAGGCCGATAACCATTCCGGAGTTGGCGTAAGGCGAATCGCGTTTCGATAGGCTCATACCGTTGACAACCAATGCACCCGCCTCAGTCGAAGCCGGCACAATCCAGCCTCCAGGGCACATGCAAAACGAGAATACACCGCGACCGCGAATGTCCTGCACGAGGCGATACGCTGCTGCCGGGAGCTTTGGATGGCCGGCAGCCTTGCCGTATTGAATGCGATTAATGGCCGATTGCGGATGTTCGATGCGCACGCCCACCGCAAAGCCCTTCGACTCCATCTCGGCCCCCGCCTCCTCGAGTAGCGAATAGACATCGCGTGCTGAGTGGCCGGTCGCCATAACGACCGACTCGGCCGATACGACCTCGCCACAGGCGAGCTTGACGCCGGTAACGGCCTTGCCATCCTTCTCGAGTCCAACAACTTTTGCACCGAAGCGGAAGACAACGCCCACCTCTTCGAGCTGCTCGCGGAGACAAGTCACGACCTTGGGCAGTTTGTTGGACCCAATGTGCGGCCGAGCATCCGTGAGAATTTCTGCAGGGGCGCCCGCCTTCACGAAGACTTCGATGACGTCGCGCACGTCGCCGCGTTTGTGAGCTCGCGTGTAGAGCTTGCCGTCGCTATACGTTCCAGCACCGCCCTCTCCGTAGCAGTAGTTGCTATCCGCATCAACAACCCCACCCTTGGTCAAGCCCTTCAGGTCGTGGCGCCTCGGCTGCACCTTCTTGCCGCGCTCGAGCACGACACTGGCAATGCCGTGGCGTGCGAGCTGGTATGCGCAGAAAAGCCCAGCGGGACCTCCCCCAACAATTGCGACCCGAACGCCCCCCCTACACTCGCGCAGAGGCTCGCCCCCAAGCGGAGGTGAATCCGACTGTCGCTCACGCACCAGGTAACGAATTCGAACCCGACCGCGGCGTGCGTCGATCGAGCGCTTGAGAATCTCGATGGGGCCCAGGCGCTCGAGACTCACGCCGCGCTTGCGGGCAGCCCGCTTGGTCAGAGCCTCGAGACTCTCGTCATCATCGAGCTCGAGGAGAAGATCAATCGTCGATTCGGACATGGCTGCGTAAAGCTCTTAGGTGGTTCGCTTTCGCTACTAGGGCAACTGGACTAGGGCAACTGGCAGGCGAGAAGATCGGAGGCCAAAGAGTTCTAGTTAGGGGGCGTCTTTGGGTCGGATGTAGGCAGCAACAAGGTCGCCAACTCGTCTGTGCTCACCTGATACTTCTGGCCGCAAGCGTTGCAATCGAGCTCGATGCCCTCGCCCTCTGCGAGAATCTCACCGATCTCGCTCTTGGGTAATGTCGAGAGACCGATAAGCATGCGCTCCTGGCTACAAGTGCAACCAAAGCGCAAATCCGAATCTGCGAGAATCGTGTACTCGTGGTCCCGGAGGAGCTCATCAATGAGAAGTGCTGGGTGGTGCTCGCCTGCCAACCAGCCAGGCATCCCTGTGTAGGTCTCAAGATGCGAGGTCATGGCCTCAAGCCCCTCGCGAGTCACTTCTGGAGTTACTTGCACGACAAAGCCGCCCACGGCTCGCGAGCTAGCGCAGCTCTCTTGAGTAGAGATTTTCACGAAGGCTGTGATCTGCTCTGAGTCTTGGAGATAGCGCATCACAGCGCGGCTCACGTCGATGTCATCTGCAACCGCGACGATCCCCTGATGCAGCTCGCCATTGCGCAGGGTATAGGCCACCTGGTAGATGCCCTCCTCGCTGACGGCCGCGGTCTCTTTGCCGGGATCTACGATGCTGCGATTGCTGCCCTCTGGCAACGAATCCGTCACGAGCCGATGGCCCAAGGAATCCTTGAAGATCACCTGTACGCGATTTGTTGGCTGAACGGTCTCCCGCAGCAAGACACCAGCGCACATAAGCTCAGCCAGCCGCTTCACGAGATCATCAGGTGCCTTCTGACGGACTGCTGCTTCGGCGGCGGTATCGCCCAGAGTCACGGCAATTACGCGGAACTGCCCGTCTTGGGTCATCGCCCGAATCACTCGATCTGTCGACTTCTCGCTCAAGGGCTCCTTACTACAAGCATAACCGAATCCTGGCAATGCCTCGAAGGCGGACTCGGTGATCGGAGCATCGCGAGAGCCCGACTAATAAGGGCCTGGCCACCGTTGGAGATCGCAGGAAATCTGGTATAATCGGCCCGATTATGGCTGATAGTGCAAAATTGACCCTAGAGGGAACCGAATACGAGCTCCCTATTGTTGTTGGCAGTGAAGATGAGAAAGCCATAGACATCAGCAAGTTGAGAGACCAAACCGGATACGTAACCATCGACGGTGGCTACAAGAATACCGGTTCTTGCCTTAGCTCCATCACCTATCTCGATGGCGAGAAGGGCATCCTTCGCCACCGCGGCTACTCGATTGAAAACCTTGCCGAAAAGGCTGAGTTTCTCGAGGTTGCCTACCTTGTCATCTACGGCACTCTGCCCACCTCTAATGAGTACGAGGAGTTCAAGAAGGGGATCCGAGACCACAGCATTATCCACGAGGATATGCGACACCTCTTCGACGGATTCCCGTCCTCGGGTCACCCAATGTCGATTCTCTCGTCAATGGTCTGTGCCCTCTCCGCCTACTACCCGGATTGCCTTGATGCAGACCCGGCTGACGATATTCACATCACCCGCTTGCTTTCCAAGATTCGCACCATCGTTGCCTTCGGCTACAAGAAGTCCATCGGCCATCCAGCCATGTACCCGCGCAACGACCTGAGCTACTGCGCAAACTTCATGCACATGATGTTCGCCAATCCTGCAGAGCCCTACGAGGCGGATCCCATTATCGTCAAGGCGATCAACACGCTGCTTATCCTGCACGCAGACCACGAGCAAAACTGCTCAACCGCGACGGTGCGCCTCGTTGGGTCCAGCAACGCCAACCTATACGCAGCGGTGAGTGCGGGTATCCTAGCCCTTTGGGGGCCGCTCCACGGTGGTGCCAATCAGGCAGTCATCGAGATGCTGCAAGAGATTCAAGACTCGGGCGGCGACTACAAGGGCTTCATGGACAAGGTCAAAGACAAGAGTTCGGGCGTTCGACTCATGGGCTTTGGGCACAGAGTTTACAAGAGCTACGATCCCAGGGCCAAGGTGCTCAAGGACATGGCAGCCAAGCTCCTTCCGCACCTCAAAGTTGACGACCCTCTGCTCGACATCGCGAAGAACCTCGAGGCCATCGCTCTCGAAGATTCGTACTTCGTCGAACGCAACCTCTACCCGAACGTCGACTTCTATAGTGGCATCGTCTACAGAGCTCTCGGTATCCCCGTGAATATGTTCACCGTCATGTTTGCCCTGGGCCGCCTCCCAGGTTGGATTGGGCAGTGGCGCGAGATGATGCGAGACCCCGGCAAGAAGATCGGTCGTCCGCGGCAAATCTTCACTGGCGAAAACGCCCGCCCCTTCGTAGAGCTCGACAAGCGCTAGCCCAAGTGCTGGGCTCGTTCGCGCGAGCCTACAGCTCGCCGATATCTGGGCCGACCCAAGGAGGACGATGGCATCATCTTCCTCCAGGCCGGTCCAAAGCATGCCCAAATCAGACATCGAGAAGGCTCGGCAGAAGCAATCTGCCAATGCGCCGTCTCCCCTCCCAGATCATACGTTGAGCGATACACAGCCCCATAGCACCTCCAAGCATGAGCGATTCGACGCCCCTCCCGGAGCGTCGGAAAACGTTCGGAAGATGGCGCTGAAGGTCCGCGGCCCCGTCGAGCATTTTCTCCATCTGGAGACATCCGGCGGCCTGGTGCTGCTCCTTGCCGCAGCAGTCGCGCTGATTTGGGCAAACTCCGCCTACGCCCATTCGTACCACGCCCTCTGGGAGACACCGATGGTCTTTGACATCGGCAGCGTGCACGGCTCAGTCGACCTCCACTTCATCATCAACGATGTCCTTATGACGATCTTCTTCCTGCTCGCAGGCTTGGAGATCAAACGCGAGATCGTTCACGGCGAGCTCTCTGAGATTCGCAAGGCAGCACTACCCATCGCCGCCGCTGCAGGCGGCATGCTTGCCCCAGCCCTCATCTACTTAGCGTTCAACCCGTCTGCGCCGAGTAGCTCGGGTTGGGGGGTGCCCATGGCAACCGACATCGCCTTTGCCGTCGGCATCCTCTCGCTTCTCGGCAAGCGCGTTCCCGCCTCCATGACGATCCTGCTGCTCGCCCTGGCGATCATCGATGACCTTGGCGCTATCTTGGTGATTGCCATCTTCTACACCGCAGATTTTCAAATGAGTGGGCTTGGCATTGCCGGAGCCGGCATCGTCGTCCTCATGCTTTGGCTCAAGATCGGTCTGCGCCCTGGCCCAGCCTATCTAGCGCCTCTCGCCATCATTTGGACTGGGCTCTTGGTTGCTGGCGTGCACCCAACACTTGCAGGTGTCATCGTTGGACTTGCGACACCAGTGAAGCCCTGGCTCAGCAAGGAGCAGTTCCTTCTGGCAGCAAGACAGTCTCTGGGACACTTCGAACAGGGCACGAAGGACAACGACGAGACCATGTTGCTCGCCTCCATCAGGCGACTGCACTTCGCAGCCAGAGAAGCTATCTCACCGGTGGTTCGTGGGCTCGATCAGATGCACATCTGGATAGCCTTCGGCATCATGCCCCTCTTCGCTCTCGCCAATGCCGGTGTTGACCTCGGTGGCGTGGACTTCGGACATCAGGGGGCGATGAAGGTCATGCTGGGAATTGGTCTAGGACTCGCCCTCGGCAAGCCACTAGGGGTCCTATTGATCTCTTGGCTATTGGTACGCACAGGGTATGCTAGCCTTCCCAAGGGCCTGTCTTGGAGTGGTATGCTTGTCATTGGCCTCACCGCTGGTATTGGCTTCACGATGGCCATCTTCATTGCAGAGCTCGCTTTTGCAGATCAGCCCGCTCTTCTCGCCTTGGCCAAGCTCGCGATTCTCATCGGCACCGCTGCGGCAGCGCTTGTTGGCCTGTTTATTGGCTTCGCGCTTCTCAAGCCTGTCTCGGACGAGATTGCTAGCCTCTCTCCAAGCGACGTCGAGCGCTCGACGGAATACTAGGAATCTGGTGTTTTTTGAAACACCAACTCAGCAGGACCTTCTGGGTTCCAGCTCGATCTACTGCGAGGCTGGCTGAGAATTCGATCTATTCGTTGCTGTACAGCGAGAGTCACCGGCTGTTTCCCGACGCTGGCTTCGCTGATCTGTTTCGAGACATCGGTCGACGCTCGGTGCCGCCTCGCATCGGGGCCGTGGTGATGGTCTTGCAACGAGCTGAAGGGCTGAGTGATCGGGAGACGGCGGATCGCTTTTGCCACGACTTGCGTTGGAAGTATGCCGCCGGTGGCTTGGACTTTGACTATCCGAGCTTTGTGCACACGGTGCTCGTCGATATGCGTGCGCGACTTCCTGATTCCGAGCGGCCCGAAAGCATCTTCGAGGCTGTGCTTTCGGTTTGCAAAGAAGCAGGGCTTGTTGGTCGTAAGCGTGTGATAGACACGACGGCCCTTTAGGATGCGGTCGCGACGCAGGACACGGTCACTTTGATCCGTTCTGCTATTCGACTCTTGCGTGCCGTGTCGCCAGAGAACGCAGAAGAAATCCGCTCTGTGTTCAAACGAAATGATGATTACCTTGCGCAAGGAGAACCGAGCTGCGAATGGGATGACAAGGAGGCTCGCGAAATCCTCGTCGATGCATTGGCGCAGGACGCCTACGCGGCTCTAGCGGCAATGGAAGAACACCAAGTGGATGCCAACGTCGGTCAGGCAATTGAGCTGTTGGCAACGGTGGTGGGACAGGACATTGATAAGAACAAAGCCGGCCTCTTCTCCAAGAGCGATTTCGATATAGATCTGGAAAGGCAGACGGTTCGCTGTCCGCAGAGAATCATGGTTCCGCTCAAGTCCCTCGTTGCTCTGTGCCACCGCGAACCTCAAGCGGCTCGCCAAACTCGGCCTGCACCACCGCGATAGCTCATGGGCGGCGGCCCCCCTTGGCCTCGTTTTTGCTAAGGCCTTCTGCTTGATCTCTGCAGCTGCACACTGGCTTTCACCCGGAACCACCATCATTTCCCGTCCCGCTTGCGCTGGACACCAACTTCCTGGGGCAGCGATCATCAAACGGGATTCGCTTGTAGCTCAGATAGCTCCTCGTCTTCGCCGAGTATGGATCAGACCGATCATTGTTTACGCTCGGCGGTCTAGACCAAGGAGACCACCGCAAGTCACAGTCCGGCAGGCTTGTCGGGAAAGCGCCACACCAGCCATTCGACTCAACCCCTCCTCACTTCTTGGCAATGGGTGCGCGTTCCGTTGTGAAGCAGAACGTGAGATTCCCCCTCGCAGGCAGAGGCGGGGGGGGTGCGACATATTTGCGCATTCCCCTTACAAGCGTGCGGCATTTTTGCTCAAGCCGTTGTGGACATGTCGCTGGAAAGAGAGTGACTATTCCGGCGTTTCAAGAACGTGGTTAGTGCCTACCAGATCATTCTTGAGAATGGCACGACCTTCACAATTCAAATAGCAATAGAGATATCGCCCTAAACCAGGAAGAACGCACATGGCTGACAACGAGCAGAATGATCCCAACAAAATCGACGACGAAACCCTAAAGACAGGGGAAGCTACAACCGAAAGCAAGACCATGCAGCGACGACAATTCGTCACGCGCGGTATTGCAGGCATCGGTGCAGGCTTCGTCGGCGCCCAGCTGATTGCCTGCTCCTCGAAAGAGGAGGCTGCTCCAGCCGCCAAAGCTACTCCAAAGACTTCTGGCACCAAAGCGACTCCAGCACACGCTCCAGCACACGCTCCAGCACACGGCTCTGTGGCCCCCGGCCAACTCGACGACTACTACGGCTTCTGGTCTGGTGGCCAATCCGGTGAAGTTCGTGTCGTAGGCGTGCCTTCGATGCGCGAGCTTAAGCGCATCCCTGTGTTCAACCGCGACTCCGCCTCCGGTTGGGGACGGGACGACTACTCGACGAAGATCCTTGGTGGCACCAACAGTGGCGATACCCACCACGTGCACCTCTCCTACGATGGCGGCACCTACGATGGGCGCTACGCCTATGTAAACGACAAGGCCAGCGCCCGGCTTGCACGTCTTCGCCTCGACACCTTCGAGTGCGACGCTATCGTCGACTTGCCAAACGCCGCAGGTACTCACGGAATCTTCCCGCAGCGCCACAAGACGGGCCTCGTCCTCTGCAACAGCGAATTCCGCCTCCCACTGCCAAACGACGGCAAGACGGACATGGACGATCCTAGCAAGTGGGGTGCAATGCACACCGCTGTCGATGGAGAGACCATGGAAGTCAAATGGCAAGTCATGGTCGAAGGCAACATGGATCTCTGTGCCACCGACTACACCGGTCTCTACTCCTTTGCCACCTGCTACAACTCAGAGGGTGCTCTCAACCTTGAGGGCATGATGGCGGCCGATCGGGACGTCCTCTACGCCTTCAACCTAGCGAACATCGAGAAGGCTGTTGCCGCTGGCAAGACAACGACCGTTGGCGACTCCAAAGTTCCAGTGATCGATGCTCGTGGCGAGAATAGCGAGTTCGTTCTCCGCATCCCGGTGCCAAAGAGCCCACACGGCGTCAACATGGACCCAACGGGCAAGTACGCCATCGTATCTGGCAAGCTCTCCCCCACCTGCTCCGTTGTCGACGTCTCCAAGATTGCGGCAGCATTCTCCGGCGAAATCAAGCCACGCGACTGCGTCGTCGCAGAGCCAGAAGTTGGTCTCGGACCGCTTCACACCGCGTTCGATGGCAGAGGCAACGCCTACACCTCTATCTTCATCGACTCCGTCATCACCAAGTGGAGCATCAACAAGGCAATTGCTGCACACAATGGCGAGAAGGTTGATCCGATCATCGAGAAGATGGACGTGCACTACCAGGTCGGTCACACCAACGCTTCTATGAGTGAAACCAAGGATGCGGATGGCAAGTGGCTCATCGCACTCTGCAAGTTCTCCAAGGATCGCTTCCTCAACGTTGGCCTCCTGCACCCAGAGAACGATCAGCTTATCGACATCTCCGGCGAGAAGATGAAACTCACTCACGATGGACCGACCTACCCCGAGCCCCACGACTGCGTCATCGTCAAGCGTGACATCCTCAAGCCTGTACAGATTTCACCGCGCACGGGGCCTCGTTTCGATATGTACGAAAAGTGGGCCAGGGAAGACGGCGTCGACCTGCAGAAGGACAACGTGGTCAAACGCAAGGGCAAGAACGTCCGCGTATACATGACCAGCCTTGCACCAGCATTTGGCATGCAAGAATTCAAGGTCAAAGCTGGCGACACCGTCCAAGTCATCGTCTCGAACCAAGACAAGGTCGAGGATCTTTCACACGGTTTCAACATGACCGGACACGATGTGAACTACCTCGTCAACGCACAGGGTACCAACAGCATGACGTTCACGGCAGGCAAGCCGGGCGTCTACTGGTTCTACTGCCCGTGGTTCTGCCACGCTCTCCACTTGGAGATGCGCGGCAGGATGATCGTCGAAGCTTAGAAAATGAAACCACGCCTCGCATTCAAAGTTGTACTTGCGGGTCTTGCGTTTCTAGCGCTGAGTAGCCGAGTAGCAATTGCCGAGAGCCCAATCGACTGTGTCGAGTTGGGCTGCTCGGCAGTTTTGCCTGACGCGAAGCGCTTTGAGACCATAGACGACAACCTCTTCGCAACGGGTTTCGACGCCTCCGACCGAGTCGTCGGTTGGGCCGCCAGGTCTACAGACATCGTCGATATCAAAGCGTATTCGGGCAAGCCTCTAGTAACCCTGGTCGGAATTAGCCCAAAGGGCATTATCTCAGGAGCCAAGCTCCTCGAGCACGGCGAACCCATCCTCTTGGTCGGGATCCCAGAATCAAAACTCCACGACTTCATCGCGTACTACGTCGACTTGCATGCGACAAGCCGTGTGGTGGTTGGTCACTCCTCCGACCCAGAGGCAATTGAAGTCGATATGATTTCGGGTGCGACCGTTACGGCGCTCGCCCAGAATCAAACAATCCTCAAGACCGCGCGCACCGTCGGCATGGCGACAGGTGCCGTCTCGGTCGCCGAGATGAGCCCAGGCAAATTCATCGTCGAAGACAGGCCATGGACCTGGGATGAGATGGCCCAGGCTGGCACCTTTGGGCGACTCACCGTCACCGAAGAAGAGCTTGGCATCAAGAATTCTGAAGGCATCCTCGTCGATCTCTTCTACACGATTGCAGACGCTCCTCATATTGGACGCGGGCTGCTTGGAGACCTCACATACGAGCACCAGATGAAGAAGCTCGAAGCGGGTGAGCACCTCTTCGTTGTATTCGGCAATGGATCAGGGTCCTTCAAGGGCTCTGCATTTGTACGAGGAGGCATCTTTGACAGAGTCCGATTCGCACAAGGCCTAACCGATCTAACGTTCCGCGATACCGACTACACAAACATCACGATAAACGCCGACGGCGCTCCGTACTTCAAAGAAGCCGCTGTGTTTGTCTCAAGGGGAGCGCAAATCGATCCTGGTCAGAAGTACGAACTCCTATTTCTCGGCAGTCGCTACACCGGTGCCTACGAGAGAGAGTTCATCGAGTTCAAGTCGAGCCATAAGTTGCCCAGGAGCATCTACAGGGCGGAGAAATCCAACCTAGACGAACCTATCTACGTTCAAGCGTGGCGCAATCGCATGATGGATGTCTGGCTCTTGCTCGGCTATCTCGCCTTGGTTCTAGGCGTCTTCATCTTCCGTCGCTACAGCACTCGGACCCTCAAGTGGCTCATGCGCATTCACGTAGCTCTGATGGCAGTGGGCTTCGTGCTCATCGGTCTCCACATGCACGCGCAACCATCGGTCACGCAGGTGCTCACGCTCATTGGCACAGCTGTAGGCTCAATGGACTGGCAGCTCTTCCTTGTTGCACCTCTCATCTTCATCCTGTGGATCTTCATCGCAGTGGTCTCCCTGATTTGGGGCCGCGGAGTGTTCTGCGGTTGGGTTTGCCCCTATGGCTCCATGACCGAGCTGCTCAACAAGATTGCGATCAAACTCAAAGTCCCTCAAAAGGAGCTTCCAAAAAGGCTCACCTATCTGCGTTACGTGGTCCTGGTTGTCTTGGGCGGCGTCTTCCTATGGGACGCTGCATTGGGCGAAGTGATGGCGGAGGTGGAGCCCTTCAAGTCGACGTTCCTGGTAGTTCCATGGGAGCGCAACTGGGGGTTCTTCGGTTGGTGGCTATTCCTCTTTGCAGCCTCCATCTTCATGTGGCGCCCATTCTGCCGGTTCCTCTGTCCCCTGGGCGCGGCTCTCGCAATCTTCGGAAGCTTCCGCTTCTCGGGCCCCAGGCGACGCAACTTCTGTTCATCATGTAAGATCTGTACCAAGACCTGCGAGCCCCATGCCTTCAGAAAAGACGGCACGATCGACCCACGAGAGTGCTTCTCTTGTATGGAATGCGAGGCAGTCTATCGCAACGACGACAAGTGCCCTCCCCTAATCACAATCAAGAAGATCGAGAGCAACCCTTCTCCGAAGGAGCACGATCTGGTGCAGCTCAAGAAGATGAAAGACGCACGCAAAGACGTGTAGTGACCAAAGCCCCGTGCAAGCTCTAGTCATCGGTTTCTCGGTACTTGCCACCCTGCTCCTACCGAGCGCGGCGGCAAGGGCTGAGACGTTGAGAGCGGGCGTCACCGCGCCTACACTGCAAGCGACCATAGATCTCAGCGGCGAAGGTGACATCGTCGAGGTGCCTCCCGGAACGTGGAAGGGGCCCATCGTGATACGCAAGAGGATCACGCTCCGGGGTACTGGCGGAGCAATCGATGGCGGCGGCGAAGGTACGACGATTGTCGTCGAGGCGGCCGGCGCCGTAGTTGAGAAGCTCGAGGTCCTAGCGAGTGGCAGTGACCTTTCGGGGCTGCAGCCTGACTCATGCATATTTCTCAGAGCGACAGCTGTAGAGGCAATCGTTCGAGACAATCGGCTGCACGATTGCTCATTTGGAATCTGGGTTCACGCCAGCGAGGCCGCCCAGATTCTGCGCAACGACATCACCGGCCGTTCGGAGTTGCGCACCACCGATCGCGGCAATGGCATTCAACTCTTTGATGCCTCAAACCTTGTTGTGGGGGAGAACGTCGTACGCGGTGCTCGTGACGGCATTTACATCTCCGCCACCGACGACAGCCTCATTCGCGGCAACATCGTAGAAGACCAGCGCTACGGCGTTCACTACATGTTCTCCTATCGCAACACCCTCCGCGGCAATACAAGCCGCCGCAACGTTGGTGGCTTTGCCCTGATGGAGAGTCGTGAGCTGATCGTAGAAGACAACATCGCTGAGGAGAATGAGCGTACTGGCATTCTATTTCGCGATGCAGAGGACTGCTTCATTCGCAACAATCAGCTCATTCGCAACGGACAGGGCTTGTTCTTCTTCTCGAGCGTGGATAATACGATTGAGTACAACCATCTTTTCCACAACGAGGTGGGAGCCAAGATTTGGGCTGGCAGCCTGCGCAACAGAATCTCGCTCAACGCATTCGTCGGCAACCGACAGCAAATCTTCTATGTTGGAACGAAAGATCTCGTACTGAGCGAAGACTACCCAGGAAACTACTGGAGCGATTACATAGGCTGGGATCAAGATGGCGATGGTATAGGTGATCGCCCCTACGAGACAGAGAGTTTCTCATCCACCTTGGTGTATCGTTATCCGGCGGCCTCCATGCTATTGCACAGCCCGGCGCTTGAGATGCTGACGTATATGCAGGAACGACTTCCCATCCTGAAGGTCCCAACGGTAGTCGATAGACGGCCACAGATGAGTGACATCAAGCGATGAAGACCCTGGCACTAGAGAAGGTCACTGTTCGCTTTGGGACGCTCTATGCTCTCTCCTCAGCTTCCGTCTCGCTTGAGGCCGGACAAGTACTCATGCTTGTGGGCCCAAACGGCGCAGGCAAGACGACCCTCACCCGCGTACTGCTCGGTTTAGTTCGTCCGAACGCGGGGGTTGTCCGAGTCGATGGTGAGGTCTGTCCCATCAACAACAAATTCAAGAAGTCCATTGGCTACCTCCCGGAAGCCGTCTCGTTCTCCGACTCCCTCTCCGGGAAACAGGTCCTGCGATTTTTTGCACGCGCCCGGGGCGTCTCTTCGAAGGCCGTGCCTGGCGTTCTCGATCGAGTCGGTCTCAAGCACGCTGCGGGGCGCTCTGTCCGTGGCTACTCTAAAGGCATGCGACAGAGACTGGGCCTGGCCGTTGCCATCATCGGAGAGCCAAAGCTCCTGATTCTCGATGAGCCCACCGGTGGCCTGGACACCGAGGGCCTCTCAGTCCTCTGGTCGATCCTCGCCGAGTGGCGTGAGAAGAAGCGCATGGTCTTCATGGCGAGCCATCAACTCGCCATGCTCGAGAGACGTGTCGACAAGATGGGTGTCTTCCTTGACGGCAAACTGCTCGCCTGCGACAGCCCCGCCGAGCTGCGCGCCAGCGTGGGCCTCAAGCAGAAAGCAGTGCTCTCTCTCTCCGAGGATTCCAACGATGGTGTCGAAGAATTTGTGGAAGCCGTCGAAGACTGGAAACACGGCATCGGCAAGCTTGTTGGCAACAATCTCACCGTCCACCTCGAAGAAGGCAAACTCCTAGAGCTAATGGATATTCGCGCCCGGCACCCCAACGCCGTCAAAGGGATTCAAACACAAGAACCGACTCTGGATATGATCTACGAGCGCCTACTGGAGATACCAGCATGATGGGACGAGTCGGACTCCACCTCATTGTGCACGAATTCATCGAGCGCCTTCGCGATCGATGGGTCATCGCCAGCAGCCTAGTCTTCGCCCTACTTGCTTCCGCCGTGAGCGCCTACGGAATTACCGCGGGAGCGAATGCCGTCGCACTTACAGGCCCGAGTCTTGCGACATTGGTGAGTCTCCTAGTGCCACTAGTGGCCATGATTCTGAGCCACGATGCCATCGTCGGCGAGCGCGAGCGCAATACACTGGGTCTGCTCTTGTCTCTAGCGGTTCGTCGCTGGGAGGTCATCGTAGCCAAGTACATCGGTCGTGGCGCGGCATTGGCAGTCTCGGTATGCGCCGGCCTTGGCCTTGCCAGCGTCGTTGCGGGCAAGGAACAAGGGGCAGTGCTACTCCAGCTCATCCCCGCTACCCTGCTCTTGGGCTGGGCATTCCTCGCCATCGGCATGCTCATCTCATCGATTAGCTCTAGGCCCGTGAGTGCCTCCACCATGGTGGTCATCGTCTGGTTCGTCTTGGTCTTCTTCTTCGATCTTGCGCTGCTCGGTCTCTTGGTGGCCACTGACGGCTACATCTCTACGAAGACCATCAGCAATCTCGTTATCGCCAATCCTGCCGGCCTCTACCGAATTCAAGTGCTAAGTCGCCTCTCTGGGGCCGAGGCCCTGGCGAACCTTGGTATGACTGTGGCCCCCCCTTCCGGCGCTCTGATCGCCTTCATCTGGGGTAGCTGGATCGTCGGTCCCCTGGTCGTGAGCTGGGCCATTCTCAGTCGGCGGAGAGTTCGATGAGTAGACTTGTTGGGCTGCTGCTTGCCGTCTTGGTGCTTCCAAGCAGTGCTGTGTCGTGCAGCGAGAAGAACGCCACGACCGGGAGCGCGAAGCAAGGTGCGGAAGAGCTAGCCGGCCACGAGTGTGCTGCCTGTGGCATGACCGTTCGAGATCAACCAGCCCCGCGCGGACAGCTCGTGCACAACGACGCCACCCGGCTCTTTTTCTGCTCGCTAAGCGACATGATCACCTACCTCGAGGCTCCATCGCCTCACGGCAAGGTCGTGCAAATCTATGCCGAGTCGATGGACTCGGATCCAGATCCAATCGCGTCAAAGACGGAGCTGCGACCTTGGATCAATGCCACTACATCTACCTATGTAGTGGGCTTCGAGAAGCGAGTCATGGGAACGCCCATTCTCTCGTACTCGACAGCTGCTGAAGCCGAAGACCTGGCCAGCCGCATATCTGCCCAGGTAAAGTCCTGGGAGGATTTGCAAGCTTGGACTACGACTCGCGGAAAGTAGCGACCCCTAACGTGCCCCTCCTACCAACCGCCCTCTAGACCGTCGAGCGTGAACAATGATCGGTCTGATGGTCCTGCTTTCCCGATTGCAGCGTTGCTCGGGAATGACAAGCGTGAGGGGGAGCGTTTTGCAAGCAAGCTCTTGCCACCGTACATGCGCAAATCCCCAAAGGTGGCAGAGGTGATTCCACTTCTGTACTTGCGAGGTTTGTCGACGGGCGACTTTCGAGAAGCCCTGCCGGCATTGCTCGGCAAGGACGCGTCTGGGCTCTCTCCGACATCGATCGCAAAGATGACCAATGTCTGGGAAAGCGACTACAGAGAATTTCGCAATCGCTCGCTCGCTCGCTCAAGGACAAGGACAAGGACAAGGACAAGGACAAGGACAAGGAGTACTTGTACGTCTGGTTGGATGGCATCCACTTCAATATGCGCCTTGAGGAGGATAGGCTCTGCACGTTGGTGGTCATGGGAGCGCTGGCAGACGGCACGAAAGAGCCCATTGCTGTTGAGGATGGCTACCGAGAGAGCACAGAGAGCTGGTCGAGCATCCTGCGAGATCTAAAGAGTCGTCGCATGCGCACGCCTCTGGTTGTCACGGGTGATGGCGCCCTTGGATTCTGGGCGGCAGCACGCGAAATCTGGCCCGAAACACGGGGGCAGCGATGCTGGGTGCACAAGATTGCGAACGTCCTGGACAAGCGGCCTAAGCGCCTTCAGGCTAAGGCTAAGAGCCTGCTGCACGAAGCCATGAATGCGCCCACCAAAGCCGCTTGCATCGAAGCCATGAACGATTTCGAAAAGGAATTCGATACCAAGTACCCAAAGGCCGTCAAGTGCCTGCGGAAGGACGAAGAGGCACTTATGACCTCCTACGACTTTCCCGCACAACAGTGGACGCACTCGGCCTGAGCTGAGAGTTCTTCGAAGAGAGCCTCGATCTGCCCGGCATCTCCCTCGGCAAGTAAGATGAAGAGGGGGTTCACCCTCTAAGTAGCTACAGGTGAAGTCGGGTCGCCTAAGCGGCGACTCAACTTGATTCTCTTGTATAAAAATCAATCGGCGCCCGAGCCATCAGGCTCGAGTGCGACATCTAGCTACTCTTCGAAGTCGCGGATCATGTTGACGAGCCCCTTAACAACGGCAGGCTTGTTCTTGAGATCTGGATTGGCTGGCATGATCGCACTCTTGCCGACAGCCAGACCACCCTTGACGATCGCTGCTGAGATGTCTTCGTCGGTGACAGATGCCTGCCATTCCGCGTTGGTGTAGTCCTGAGGCTTAGGATTGAGGGCAGCAGATCCAGGGCCATCGCCTTTGCCTGAGTCGCCGTGGCAAGCAGTACAGCGCGCTGCGAAGAGAGCTTTTGCTCCCTCATCATCAGCGGCAGCAGCTGCGACTGGCTTTGTATCAGCCTTAGGCGCTGCCTTTGCCGGTGTGCCTTTGGCGGCCGGAGTAGCGGCTGGCTCTGCACTGCCAGAGTCCTTCTTCTCGGAGCCACATGCCATTGTGCCGGCAAGAAGAAGTGCCAGCGCGGGGATTCGGATTGCATTAAACGCCTGATTCATGCGGCGACACTATCGAAGAGCAGGAGGTAGGACAAGCACGCTGTGCACCTGCTGTGGACTTTGGTTGCAAATGATACGAAGGAAGCGGGCAATCTTTGCACCTGCCCCGAATCGTCGAGCATTGCTTGCTCGAATAGGCCCTTAGGTCTCGCCGAAGTTAGTGGATCAGGTAGAGAAGCGGGAAGAGGAAGATCCATATCAAGTCAACGATATGCCAATACAACGCTGCGGCATCGATCGGCGAGTAGTAATCCGGCGTGAAATGCCCCTTCATGCTTCGCCACAATAGCCAGCCGAAGACGAATATCCCGGCGATGACATGGATGCCATGGAGCCCCGTCATCGCAAAATAGATGCTGAAGAACATACCGGTGTTTGGTGGTGGCGCCTTCGGCTTCTTCTTGCCTTTGACGCGCGGCGGACGTGGATGCTCTTTGAGCACGATGCCGCGATCTGCGCAGGTCTTCTTGGCAGCCTTAGCGATCTTGTAGCGCATCGGTCGCCCATCCTCGGCTTCGCTGGGGTTGAAGCGACAACCGAAGAGAGCACCTACATGGACTTTATGCTTGTACTCGAAGTATTTGATTCCCAGGAAGCCAAATGCACAGAGGATGGTCACCAATAGGCATATTTTGAGCAATCCTTGTTGATTGAGTTGCGCAGCACGCACCGCCCATGCAGCCGAGAGGCTGGAAAAGATCAGCACACACGTGTTGATCGCCCCCATCTTGACGTCGAGGTACTGACTTCCATACGCGAAGATTTCCGGATGGGTGCTTCGATAGATAACGTAGGCGACGAAGAGCCCGGAGAAGAACATGATCTCCTGAGCAAGGAATGCCCAGATTCCGAGTTTCGCCGAGTCAAATTGATGCTGGGCACCATCGTAGTGGTGTTGGATGAATCGGGATCCGCTGTGGCCATCCCCATGCTCCGTTGTCTCAGCCACAGGAGTATCTCCGTTGTCGCTCATGGGCGCATGATGCCGAAGAACCTCCCCGAAACACCAGCCAACAGTAGTGAAATATTGGCGAAATATCGCATTCCCGGCGTCCCGCCTCGGTCAATCATATCCATGGGGGCGGTCGAGGGAAATGCCCCGGCCCCCTCGGGCACATCGTCACATCGTCACATCGTCACATCGTCACATCGTCACATCGTCACATCGTCACATCGTCACATCGTCACATCGTCACATCGTCACATCGTCACATCGT
>JAAEPE010000087.1 GCA_024222395.1 Myxococcales bacterium | reverse complement strand
GGATTGACCTTACCGACGCGCGTACCCATGATCGTAAAGCACTCAAACTCGATCGTTGGCTGAACAACCAGCTGTTGCTGCTAGATCGCGGATACAGTGACCATTCGTTGTTCGCTGAGATCGAACGCCGCAAGGGATTCTCTCTCACCCCACTGAAAACCACGTCGATTCCGACGATTACGAAGATCCGTTGCGGGCTTGGACAACGACACGTAGGAAAGGCGCTTGTGGATGATCTGCCCTACTGTGGGGATCTCGATATTGACGCGACCTTCTCTATCCGGGGTGCTAGACCGAAAACACTCCGCGTGGTTGGCGTTTCTGTGTTGCAAAAGATGGAGGATGGGTCATCGCAGTACGTGGACCTCTGGCTGGTTACCAATTTGTCTCCGGAGGTGATTTCTGCCGAGCAGCTCGCAACGCTATATCGCTTGCGATGGGACGTGGAAATTCTCTTCAAGATCACCAGTGGAGTAGTAGGATACTACGGTCCTATTGTTCGCGAGCGCCAAGGCCGACATGCTCCAAAAGCCAATCGCCCGTTCCACCAGCCAAAGCTTGCCCACAGTCGCGAGCAGGGCAGAAGCTGTGGATTACAGCATGCGGCGATAGCGCTCAACTCCAATCGCCCGCAGGGCGAGTGCGAGCAGCGGCAGAGCTACGGTAACAACAGCAATCTGCCCGAGTTCAACGCCGACGTTGAAAACCAATAGTGGCAGTACAACGTCCTTCGGCGGCAACAACGGTCGCAACATGGACGCGAAGCCCAAGCCGTGCATGAGACCAAACGTCAGCGTGACCAGGTAGCGCCTAGGAGGATCTCGTATTCGACATCGGTACCAGACTCAGAAACAGCCATGGAGGCATGGGCATTATGAGCTCTGATGAGCCCTGGCAGTCGCGCCAAGCGTCGCGACGAGCGCTACGACAAAGATGGTCAGTATGAATCGGTGCATGCCACCCTATCGAAAGTGTGCTGGGTCGAGCTCATAGCGCTTGCACCACCGCCTGATCTGGACTCGCGCCTTTCCCATTTCGCGAGCAGTCGCACTCACATTACCGGCATGCTTGCGAAGAGCTGTCACCAACTCGACCTTGAGTGCGTCTTGCTCCACTGCTTCTTCCGGTTGCAAGACGGCACGCACCGATGGTGGCAAATGACGAAGACCAATAACACCACGCTCGGACCATGCTGCTCCTGCAACCAGTGCCTGTTCGAGTTCACGGATATTGAGTGGCCATCCATACATTGCCATGGCCCATACCGCCTCTCGCTCCAAATGCAAGGTCTGCTCACCAGCGCATCGCTTCAGAAGAGCATCTACGAGGAGCCCCAAGTCTTCGCGTCTCTCTCGCAACTCGGGTAGTCGAAAGCTCACACCAGCCAGCCGTGCGTAGAGATCGGCTCGAAAATCGCCGGATTGCACGAGGGCGGGCAAATCCGCGTGGGTTGCGGCAACGACTCGCAGGTCGACGGGAACAGGGCGAGTGGCGCCAACTGGTACGACTTCTCTCTCTTGGAGACATCGCAAGAGTTTCACCTGGGCCTCGAGTGGTAGTTCCGCGACCTCATCGAGGAAGAGTGTGCCGCCGTCAGAGGTCTGAACTATGCCAACGCGATCAGTATTGGCCCCAGAAAATGCGCCCTTCCGATGCCCAAAAAGCTCGCTTTCGATCAGCGTAGCTGGCAGCGCGCCGCAGTTCACGGCAACAAAGCTACCTTTGCGCCCCGAGCACTTGTGCACATAGCGGGCGCTCACTTCTTTTCCCGTACCCGTCTCACCTCCGAGTATTACTGAAACTTGCGAAGTCGCGACTTGCGCTAGCTCCGACATGAGATGAGAGAGCGGCAGACTCAGGGTCTGAGACGCAGTGGGCTGAGAACGCAGCTGCAGGGAGCTGACGTCCGCAGGATCTAGGTGACTTCGCTCCACATCGCTGCGAAAAAGAAAGCTGGCATTTCCACAGCCGATTAGGTCACCGTCGACGAGAGCTGCTTCTCCGCATCGCTTGCCATTGTGGTAGCAGCCATTCTTCGACCCTGCATCTCGCACAACCCATCCCGCTGGCTCGCACTGTAGTGTTAGATGGCGAGTCGACATCCAACCGTCTGGAACCTCGATATGCATCTCAGCCTCAACACCATTGTGGGTTCGGCTGTGCACCAATGCTTCACCTCGGCCGACGTTTACACGCGTGACCTCGGAGAGTGAGAGTCGAACGCTGCCGACTTCCAGCCGATTGGCCACCATGAGCAGTACTAGGTACGGCGCACGAAAAGTGCTTCGAATGCCCTCTTCGCCACCGACGTAGGACAGGGTTCCCGACGACTCCAGCATGCGATTGCACCATAGCCTTTCCATGGAACAGGTGGAACAGGTGGAACAGGATGGAACGTGGGTGGAAGAGTCGGAGGTCGCAAATCGGATCCACCCGGGCCCGGAACATCCCTATACTTTCCATGTCTTAGCGTTGCGAAGAAGTGGTACAGCCCCTGCTCTAGGAGACGCTCATGAACATCGCAACGAGCAACTCGCAAACGGTCACTCCCCTCCCCTGCAAGCGCGTCGAGACGGGCGATGCTCAGAAGGCGGCGTCCAAGGAGCGCTGTGCGCTGGTCGCTGCCCACCTCCCCATGGTTAGCCGGATCGCCAAACGAGTTCTCCGCCGCACCCACGGCCAAGCAGACCTCGAGGAGCTTGTGGCCTGGGGAACAACCGGCCTGCTGGAGGCGATCGACCGCTTCATCCCTGGTGGCGAAGCGACGCTTGCTACCTTTGCCTACTACCGCGTTCGCGGCGCCATGCTCGACGGGATTGGCAAAATAGCCCCACTGTCTCGCAAGGACTACCGCCACGCCGCCAGCGTCGGTGACTTCCACGCAATCTACTCGGCGGAGATGGAGCCCGAGCACGTCATCGACCCACGCAAAGGTTTGAGCCCAGAGGACTTCGCGGCTCGCAAAGAGCTGCACGACGCACTCGCGCTTGCCATTCGTAACCTGCCAACACAGCAGCAGACTCTCGTTGTCGATCACTACTTTGGCGATACAACGTTACAGGCCTCGGGCAAAGCCATGGGCATTTCCAAGTCTTGGGCAAGCCGGGCACATGCAAACGCTCTGGCCAACCTCCGCCAACAGATGGAAAGCTCTCTCGCAACGGCTGCGTAGTACCCACCAGAGAGTTTTTTGGGTACCCGTACACGAACCACGAGGTGTCAAGGCCTTGCACTGACCGCCTTGGTGCCTATCTTGATAGGGCAACGGCCACTGGCCTCAACCCGGAGAAACGCACTATGTATGAACTCACAAGAATCAACAACCGAACCAAGAACACCGACCCATTTGCTCAACTAGCTCGTGACTTCTTTGGCACCCCGGCCACGTCTCGACGTGCGTCCGTGGCAACCCATGCACCCCGCTTTGACTTCGTCGAAACGGAAGATGAGTACCGGCTACACGCCGATCTGCCCGGCATAGCCGAGGAAGACCTCGAAATCACAGTTCATGAGGGCGTACTGAGCGTGGCTGGCTCACGTTCCGAGGAGAGCAGCAGCGAGAATAGCAGTTTTCTCGTACGAGAACGTCAGTACGGCACATTCGAGCGACGCATGAAACTCCCAAAGGATGCCAATGCCGAGCACGTGCAAGCAAAGCTCGAGGCGGGTGTCTTGGTGATTCGCATCACCAAGAAGGAAGAGTTGAAGGCTCGAAAGATCGAGCTCGGCTAGCGCCAGCATCTGGGCCAGTGGCAATGCGCACGTGGCCTCGTGAAGACGCGTTTCATGAGGTCTTCTGTGTTATCTCTAGGGCATGTCCACGCCGATTTACGTTGTTTCGGGCCTCCCCCGTTCCGGTACCTCAATGATGATGAAGATGCTCGAGGCCGGTGGGCTTGAGCCAATCATCGATGGCATCCGCAGTGCAGACAATGACAACCCAAAGGGGTACTACGAGCTCGAAGCGGTCAAGCGCACGAAAGAGAATTCAAGTTGGGTAGAACCTGCACGTGGCAAGGTAGTCAAAGTCATCTCGCAACTCCTCCAAGACTTGCCGACTTCCGAGCACTACAAAGTTGTCTTCATGCGGCGCAACCTCGACGAAGTTCTTGCCTCGCAGCAGAAGATGCTCGTCAACCGTGACGAGCAAGACAACGCCGTCGATGATGACATGAAGTCGAACTTCGCGGGCCACGTAGAAGAAGTCGAAGGCTGGATGCGAGCACGAGAGAACGTCGATGTGCTCTTCGTCAGCTACAACCGTATGCAGGGCGAGTCCGAGAGCCAGATCGCGAGAGTCGCCAAGTTCATCGATGCCGGTCTCGACACTGACAAGATGGCCACCGTCATCGATCCAGCGCTGTATCGGCAACGCAAAGGCGAGAGTGCATAGAACGCTCGGCCTAGGCCTCGTCTTCTTGAGCTTGGCCGCTTGCTCGGGCTCTATGCCCAGCGTTCCGGACGCCACTCCCACAGCAGATGCCTTCGTCGAAGTATTCGATGCGCGTCCGCTCACCTATGATACCTACGAAGATTTTTCGGCTCCTCAGCAGAATCTGTGAATCATCGGCTTCTCCGGTAGCTGCCCCATGGTGTGATAGAGGGCGATTTCGGTGGCTCTGAGGGTTCCAAAACCGTAGCTTTTTCTGAAAGTCAGTTTCAACCGGTTGTTTTTCTCCTCGACGGCCCCCAGCGATACGCTGTCTCTGGCCTTGCTCCAGTTGAGCAGCAACTGCCGGTGTGGCATTCTCGTAGCGCTCGGCGTGATTGCGACGGTGCTCCCGCTCCTCATGGCAGCGCCAGTAGTCGTCGAAATGGCCGCTGGACTTTAGTGAGCGAAGTCGAAGCACGGCCTCCGCGCTATTGAGCCCCCAACGGGCACCGGTGATGCCCAGGCGGTCGTTGACAAGGTGGCGACACGCTCCTTCGATGACCCCAGTGGCAATGGGGAAGCCCTTGGCTAGGTATTCATCATAGCGCATGCAGTCCTTGTACTTGAGCAGATAATCG
>JAAEPE010000086.1 GCA_024222395.1 Myxococcales bacterium | reverse complement strand
GGTAGGCACGGCAGTCAGGGCAATCGCGGCGGTCAGGGCAATCGCGGCGGTCAGGGCAATCGCGGCGGTCATGATGGCCGTGGAAGGCATCGAGGAAGAGGCCGTGGCCATCGTGGATGACTTGTAATGCGATGCATTCTCAGCCACTCGATCTCAGCCAACTCTACTACCTGGGTAGTACTTCAAATAAATCTTTTATTCAACAGAGTTCAACTTGCATCATGATGAAATCTACTATCGCTATTGCCACGCTCGGTGCGTCAAAGATTTGATCTTGCCGACCTCGGATCTAGGTTTGCGGATCTCGATGGCGTCCCAAACGCGTCAGCGCCCGGAACGCGTCAGCGCCCCTCGTCGCCTTTCATCGCATCTCTCATCGCCTTTCATCGCATATCTTATCGCCTCTTATCGCACCAATCGCTCATGCAGCCTTGGTCTCCGGAGTCTGCGCCGATACGACGATCGGACAGCTTCCGTTTTGCACGCCCGCCAAGGACATTCTCGCCGGGGAGAACTATACGACGCTCTCGGCTGCCCTCGCGGCCGCTAAGGATGTCGTCATCGGTGACATTCCCGCCGGAAAGCTGATTGTGGTCGCGCCCGACAATGATGCGTTCGCTGCTGTCCTGAAGCAGCTCGACCTGACTGCCGAGGAGCTCCTGGCTGACACCGACCTCTTGGCGAACGTTCTCGCCGTCCACGTCGCGATTGCCGCTGATGATTCGGCCGAGTATGCAACCGCCATCTCTGGAGACAAGCTGAACTTTGAATTGGCCGGCAAGCCGGCAACGTTGGCCGATGTTGTGGCTGCACCTGTGGAGGAGGGCGAGGCCGAGGGCGAGGCTGAGGCGGCCGCCGATGGACTCTCCATCAAGGGACCGACCAACGACGTTGAGGTGTCAAAGCCGGTGACGTGCGTGGGTGGAGATCAGGTGTATTTCCCTTCGTCTGGTGTTCTGTTGCCGACCGCTGCGCCTGCCCCTGGACCGGCCCCGAGCCCCAAGCCGACGCCGAGCCCCAAGCCGACGCCGAGCCCCATGCCACCGAGCTCTGCCACGATGACTGGTTTCGCCTCAGTCGTCGTGGCTGGTGCCGCCGCTGTTCTTCTGGCCTGAGTGTCGAAGTCTCGAAGTCTT
>JAAEPE010000085.1 GCA_024222395.1 Myxococcales bacterium | reverse complement strand
TAGTCACACGGGGCGTCGACTCTCGTGCATTGGCTAGCGGCCGCATTGCCGCTGTAGGTCGCGCTACGCAGGCAGCACTAGGCGAGATGGGCCTCACCCCAGACCTCATCCCAGACCTCGTTCCTTGCGAGAGCCACGGAATAGGCTTGGCCCAGGGGCTCCTCGCTCTCTTGGAGAAGGGCAGCGCTACGCGTATTCTCTATCCGCGGGCTCATCAAGGCCGAGAAGATGCAGTCGCCAGGCTCGTAGACGCCGGCTGCGACGTTAACCTCGTGAGCGCTTATAGGAGTATCGCGCGCGACGGTAGCGAGCCGGCTCTCGTCGATGCGCTCGGCAAGCTCCGAGCAGGTGCTCTTCACGCGGTGGCCTTCTTTGCGCCCTCTCAGTTTCACGCGCTATGCACCATGGGTGAGGACGTTCTCGCGCTGCTCGGAGAGGTGCCGGTGCTAGCTGCAATTGGTCCTACGACCGCTGCTGCGCTCCGCTCGGCTGGGCTTGAGGCCCACGCCGTCGCCAGGTCTCCCTCCTCAGAGGATATGGCCGAGGCGATCGCGGAGGCGTTTTTAGCACTCACGCCTGCCTAGCTGCCTTTGCCTTTGCTCAGTGTCGACGTAGCATCTGGGCATGCAGTATCCAGATTACCGCCCACGTCGCCTTCGTCGTAGCGAGAACCTGCGTCGCATGATTCAAGAGACAACTCTCAGCCCAGCCGACTTTGTCTACCCGGTCTTTCTCGTCGCCGGTACCGGCGTTAAGAAGGAAATTTCCTCCATGCCCGGTCAGTACAATCTGAGTGTGGATATGGCTGTCGAGATGGCAGAAGAGGCATACGGCCTTGGCATTCCCAGTGTCATCCTTTTTGCAATTCCCGAAGCCAAGGACTCCGTCGGGGCACAAGCATGGAACGACAAAGGCATCGTTCAACAGGCCATTCGCGCGATTAAGCGCAAGATTCCAAACATGGTCGTCATTGCAGATGCGTGTTTCTGTGAATACACAGATCACGGCCACTGTGGAGTTCTGACGAAGGGAGTGCTCGACAACGACGCGTCCCTTGAAAACTTGCAGCGAGTCGCGCTCTCGTACGCAAAAGCTGGCGTCGATATCGTGGCTCCGTCGGGCATGCTGGACGGCTTCGTCGGGGCAACGCGAGAGGGACTCGATAGCGAGGCGTATGATCAGGTGGGGATTATGGCGTATTCTGCGAAGTACGCCTCGGCATACTACGACTCATTCCGCGATGCAGCCGATTGCGCACCTCTGTCGGGGGATAGGCGTGGTTATCAAATGGATCCAGCAAATGGCCGCGAGGCTCTGCGCGAAGTCACACTCGATATCGCCGAGGGGGCCGACATCGTCATGGTCAAGCCAGCCCTAGCTTACCTCGACATCATCCACAGCATCGCCAGCGAAGTCGACTTGCCGATTGCCGCGTACAACGTGAGTGGCGAATACGCGATGGTGAAGGCTGCTGCGCTTAACGGTTGGGCAGACTACGACCGAGTCATGATGGAGAATCTACTGGCGATGAAGCGCGCAGGCAGTGACATGATGCTCACCTACCACGCGTTGGACGCGGCGAAATTGCTCGGCGGCTAGAGCGCTCTGCGCAGGTCGATGGTGTAGGGCGCAGTGGCGCCCTTCGTCGTTTCGGTAGCGCCGTCTTTGTAGCGAATCGCCAGGGTGCTGCCTGTCACAAGATCCACAGTACCCTTTAGCGCACCGCGCCAGGACAACTCTTCATCGAGTCGCCACTCAAATGGTACGTCTGGACCGCCGCTAATCAGGAACTTGTAGGACCCGGCCTGTGCTGACACCCGAAATACATCTACATCGGTCATCGTGTCGAGATAACCGGTAACAGGCGTGCCGACGATTAACTCATTTGCATCCGCCCGACTATCATTGGGCTCACTCTCGAGTCTCTCGTCGGTCGGGGCGACTCCGATTGCAAGGGAGTAAGCATCGCTCACGTTCTCTGTGGGCAGAATGCCAGCGTCCTCGGGGGGCACACCTGAGATGCTAACAATGACCGCACTACTAGCTCGCCACCTGCGAAGTTCCTCTCCCTCGCCCACGCCCGCTTCATCAACATGCTTCATGAGCTTGCCGTTGGTGTCGTAGAGGTCGATGCTGATATCGACGTTCGGGGGCGCCGAGCAAGAGACGTTGATAACGTCGCTGCCGTCGGTGTTGGGCTTTGTGTTGAGCCGGTAGAAGTCGCGGTCCGGTGTGCTCCTATTCTCGCGTTTGCCTATGAAGCCTGTGACTTGACTCCCCGAGGCGACTAGCGTCGCCGAAGCAAGATCGTTGTTCGGTTCCTGCTCGCTCTTGTGGGCCGATTCAGGGCGAAGTAGGACAAAGTATAGCGCTGCGGCAACACTACCGAGAAGCAACAGGGGAATGCCCAAGAGGCGCACGGAGCGACGGCGGCGCAGCTGCTTTTCGAAGTCATCCAGGTCTCCCCGTCGCAGGCGCATCTCGTCTTGCATGCCGTGGTCGACTTCAGCTTCAAAGATGGCAGCGACTGGAGTTGTGCCATCGCCAGGATCTGCAAGCCAGCTTGTCGGGGGTTGGCGAATATCGCTGGTATCAGAGGATAGTTCGACGTAGAGCTGCTCGATGTCGTCTAGCAGAGCGCGAATGCTCTCATAGCGATCCTCCGGATCCTTGGCCATGCACTTGAGAACAATGGTGTCTAGCCCTGGTGGGATGGAAAGTCCCGGAAAGCGCTTGCTGGGCGGCTCGACATCATCGGTTAGGTGCTTTGTTAGCACTCCGACCGGGGTCTTGGCATTGAAGGCATTGTCTGCCGTGACCAGTCGATAGATGAGTGCCCCCAGCGAGTAGATATCGGCTCGGTGATCGACTTCCTCCTCTGCCCGGATTTGTTCCGGAGGCATATAATAGGGCGTTCCAACGATGGATCCGGCCGAAGTAACCGATGCACTTTCTTCCGTCTCAGTAAGCTTCGCCAGACCAAAGTCGAGAACTTTGACAAAATCCTGCCCCGAGTGGGTGCGGCTAACTAAGAGATTCTCGGGTTTCAAGTCACGATGCACAACCCCCAGATCATGGGCTTCTTCGAGTGACCCGCAAATCTGCCCCAGGAGGGGAGCCGCGTCCTTGAATGACATCGCACCGTCTCGATCGATTAGCGCACCCATGTCCTGCCCTCGGACGTACTCCATCACGAGATAGAGCGCGCCTTCCGCGGTGCCGAAGTCGAATACCTGCACAGTGTTTGGGTGGGCCAAACGCGAGACGGCTTCGGCTTCTCGCTGGAAGCGGGCTACCACTTCAGGGTTCTTCGCCATCTCGCTGTGCAGGACTTTCATCGCGGCGATCTTGCCCATGCGCTGGTGCTTGATCTTGTAGACAACACCCATGCCACCGCGGCCTAAGATTTCTTCTACTCGATACCGGGAGTCTACGAGTCGACCAAGCCATGGGTCTGCACCTCGTCGCTCACCGACTGGTTTGTTGCGCGCCGCTGTCTTGCCGACGATTGATGCGCCAGTGTCCTCAATAGAAGCGCGCTGGAGCACGGACGCTCTGCGCATGTCCGCGCCACACTCGCCGCAGAAGGGCGTGTCGCTCGGAAACGAGCTTCTGCAATGGGGGCAGAAATACTTCGCTGAGGGCGTGTGCATGCCGGCCTAGAGGGTAACGCGTTATTCGCTCTATTGCACTGGTAACCGCTTCCAGGAAAGCTTGGCGCCCTGTACCGAGAGCATCAGTGCCGAAGCCGCGATGTCTGTCGATGCTATGGAGCCACTTGCGATGGATGCGGGAGGCTGATCTAGTCGAACACTGCCGCTCTCTTCCAGGTGGGAAGGCGTTAGCATGCCATGCACAAGCGCTCCGACTCGCCCCGACGACTTCAGAGGCTCGAGCAAGAGCTCTCCACTGTGAACGGCGCCGACGCCCAGATCTGAGGCCGAGCCACCTTGTTGTCTCCAGGGAGCGTACGAGAGGAGCAGCGTGGGGTTCTCGTTCGGCTCTAGCTGCGCGACTAGTGCGGTAACGTCTGCTTCGGTATGAGTGCACCCAGCAACACCTGTGACTAGGTTGGCCACCTTGGAGATTCCCGGCATCGTAATGAGTTGTAGCTGCCCAAGTGTCGCCTTCCGGTAGTGTGATGCATCCAGGATTCGAGCACCGGAACGCGCCAGTTTCGAGACAGCCCTTCTGTGCGCGACAAGTGACTCACGATCTCCTGGAAGCGCCCAGACCAAGTAGTTCGAATTCTCAGTGAGCGCACCGAGGATGGATTCGAGTGTGGCCTCGGTAGTCGCGAGCCCGCCAAGCGAGATAAGCACATCGATCTTCTCTGCGTTGAGCGAGCTGCGGAGCCGCTCGAGCGACCCCGTGGCGTCGTACTTGTCGACCCTAGCGTCGGAAATCGTAGCCAATTTCGCTCGCTTGCTTTGCGAAGCCATCACAAGCGTCCCAGTGGTTGCATCCCAACCGACCCCGTCGATGGTGGGCGGGGCGAGGTCCGCTTGGAAGCGGGCACAGCGATGTGGTGCAACCAACTCGGACGTCACGAGAACATGGTCCGAGAGTGCTACCGCCAGTCGTGCACCCTCGACTTGTCCGTCGGTGGGAGCCGGCGGCTCGTCGCTACATGCGCCGATTGCACAAGTCAGAAGTAGTGAGACTGCACAGCCTAGCTTCGGGCCGGCTATTGGTGAGTGCGGCACCTAGGGGGGCGCTTCCTTGGCCCGGTTCCATACCGCCCGCACTTTGGGTGAATGAATCTTCTCGTCCAAGACAAGCCCAGGGGCTCTGCTAAGCACCTTGGTGAACGCCGCCAGGGCTGAATCGACATCGTCATAAGCCACGTAGACGGAGCCGAGCAATATCCCTGCATCAGTCGCGAAGCTAGCGTCGAGATAGTCGAGCTCGAGCCGCGTTAGCTCGCGCTTCACCGTAGCGAAACCGCCTGCTCGCCAGGCCGACTTTGCAATTGGCAGCGCGAGGGCGGCTCTGCGCATCATGTCTGTGCGCTTTGACGCCCGCGCATCCTCATCGGCCGAGGGCGGACGTCTCTTCGAGGCTTGGACCTTGATCTTGGGGACGGGAACAGAAATGAGTTGCCCTGCAGCGAGTGTGTCGCCTTCTAGATCATTGTAGTCGCGCAGGAGCTCAGCGAGACTTGCGTCGGCAAAGAGTCCCAGAGCGATGTCTCGCAAGTTCTCATCCCCTTTGGCGCGATAGCGAACCCGTAGCGGCACAATTAGCTCCTGCCCCAGCGCCAGAGTGGTCTCTACATCCAAGCCGTTGAATTCGGCGAGGTACTTTGCCCTGTTGGAACTGCCCAAGTACGACTCGGCCAGGCCACCGAGTGTATCGCCCGCAGCTGTTGTGATGGTTGCTGAGACTGGAATGCGAAGCCTCTCTCCGGGCTTGAGCGGACGCTGATGATCCATCCCGTTTTCAACCATGAGATAGATTTTGTGGACGCGATTGCCGTAATATTCAGCTGCAAGGAGCTCGAGCGAGTCTCCCTTGCGCACTTTGTAACGCTCGATGCCGGAGGTGGGCTTGGCGTTAGCGGAAGCGGGGAGGGCGATAGCGAGAGTCGCCACGAGAATGAAGCGCAGGAAAAACACCTAGCTGCCCTCCGTTTGCTCTTTAATGTCGAGATCGACGCGAAGAATGTAGGCATCAGAGAGCCCGCCAACCGCAATTTCCAGTGTTTCGAAGTGCGGTGGGTAGAATTCATTTCTCAGTACCAAGTCATGTCCCCCAACTTCGAGTTGCAACGGAGCCGCCATGGGCGTTAGCCCGACTGACACGCCGTCGATGAACACCTCTGCCCACGGGTTGGCAATGACTTGTACAAATCCGGTCTCGGGTTCGGAGTGCACGACGATGGCGGGCACCTTTGCTCCCACTGGTGCCAGATGGATGAGTCCGACCATGAGAGCCGCGATAGCGAGAATGGCCCCCTGCACGACGATGGCATGGTGCATTTGACGTCTTGCCTGCACCTTGGACTGGGAGAGCGCATTGCCCATCGCGAGCATCTTTGGGCTGAGGTACTCGTCAGCCTCCAATTGTGTGAGCACGTCTTGGCTCTTGAGAAATAGTACGAGCCGTGTCTGGTAGTTCATTTCCACGTATTTGCTCAAGAACTTCTGCAATGCCATAACCAGGCTCTGTCCCGAGCGCCATCGGTCCTTCGGATCTTTCTGGAGGCACTTGTCGATGATGCGCTCGAGTTCTCGAGGAATCTCTGGATTGAGCTTGCGGGCCGGAGTGTGTGGCTGCAGCCGGATGATATTCATCACCGAGCGTTCTTCGTCCTCAATGAATGGTTTCCTACCGGTCACCATCTGATAGAGGACTATGCCCAAGGAAAAGACATCCGAGCTCGCATCTAGCTTGTCCCCGAGAATCTGTTCGGGCGACATATACGAAGGCGTGCCAATTCCGGTGCCGGTCTGTGTCAGGTCCTCGCCGAGATTGTGGTCTTGGGCGATGCCGAAATCCATCAGCTTCACTCCGCCCGGTCTCGAAATCATGATGTTCGCCGGTTTGATATCCCTGTGGATCACGGCCCGGTAGTGTACGTAGTCAAGCGCGCGCGCTACCTCGATCGCTATGATGGTGGCGACATCGAAGGGGAGGCGACCGCACTTGTCGAGCAGATCATAGATATCGATCCCTTCCACGTACTCCATAACGATGAACAGCCGGTCGTCCTCTCGGTAGAAGTCGTAGACGTTAATAATGTTCTCGTGCTGAAGCGCAGCCAGAAACTCGGCTTCTCGCTCAAACCGCCTGGTCAGCTGCGCGTCCCCACAGAGTTCACTTTTAAGCGCCTTGATAGCGACAGTCCGATGTAGTGCGTCCTGAATCGCCCGATAGACTACCGCCATGCCGCCAGCTGCGACCTCATCGACGATTCGACAGTTTCCGATCCGCTCCAACATCTAGATTTCACTTTATCAAAAAGCGCCGTTGACTCGCGTAGCCAGGGGGGGGTATACGCCTGGCCGTCCAAGACGACATGGGCCTGTAGCTCAGCTGGTTAGAGCACTCGCTTGATAAGCGAGGGGTCGAAAGTTCAAATCTTTCCAGGCCCACTAGTTCTCTTACAATTGAAGATTCGAAGCGGAATGTCCCTCGGGACAAACCAGGTTGGAATAGCGACTTCCGATCGTCCACAGCAGGATGAAACGAAAAAAAGAAACCTTCTCAAAGAAAACGAGAAAAGCTCTTGCTTCCCACCGACGAATCCTCTAGGCTCCCGCTCCGCAAGACATACAGCGACCAACTCTGCGAAGGACTTCATCGAAGGACTTCGCCCTGGTCTCGGAAGTTACGCAAGCGTCGATCTTTGAAAACTGAATAGCGAGAGATTATGGAAGAACTGAATGTTTAACCATATGTGTAGCTCCTTGGAGCGAAGCATATAGAAATTCGGAACAATCTACTTCGTGTCCGTT
>JAAEPE010000084.1 GCA_024222395.1 Myxococcales bacterium | reverse complement strand
TCAATGCCATCCAGATCCAGGATTGGCCACACGCAATCGAGCATGCCGTGGATTGCGCAAAAGTCGTATTTGATGGTGATGAAATATCAGTAGGAATTTGAAAGCAGCAAGTTGAGCGCGTGCTCGCAGAAGGTCGACTTGACGAGATCCTGATGGACCTAGAAGGATTTGCATTCTCGTGTCGTGGCAAGAAGCGGAAGGCCGTTCGAGCTCTGAAGCGGTACTACTCGAATCATCAACACCGAATGAGATACCGTTTTTTCCGAGATGAGGGATTCATGATCGGCTCAGGATTGGTCGAGAGTGGCCACCGCCACGTCCTCAAAAAGCGAATGAAGCGAGCTGGACAGGACTGGAGCTAGCCTCGCGCAGAGCAAATGGCGCACCTCTGGGCCGCATATAGGACGGCGGGGCCTCGAAAGTTCTACGACGCGCTCCGCCGCGCCGCCTAGATCTCAGATCGATCTCACACCCTCTCCCATTGGCCACCTTCCCCCTGGGAGGAGATGGCGATAAGAGCTTCGTTTGTTGACACGCAGCACAGTTATCCAAACGGAGCCGGTAGTTTCTAGCCCAAGATAGCGATAGGAGGCGATGTAGAGCACGTACATCAGACCAAACTGCACCGCCCCCAGCCCCATCGCGCGAGTGCCCTGGCGCCAGTGCTCACGACCGCGAATTACCAGGCGGCTAAAGGCCAGCGCTGCCAGCGCAAGCCTGATGAGCGCGATCCGCTGCGGGTCCAGGCCGGTCAGCTCTCCCTTGATCAGGCCAAAGAAGAAGGCCCACAGCAGCGAGGCCGCCAACAGCGGGAACATGCCTAGCCATTGGCCCGCGCCACGGCCAGCTTCAAGACGGTTTCGATGAACTCTGGATAGTCCATGCCGGCCTTCTTGGCGGAATTGGCAATCTCGTGCCCCTTACTCGGGTAGGGGTTGGCGTTGGCTTCGAGGACCCAGACCCGATCGTCAGCGTCGAGGCGCAGATCGAAGCGGGCGAAGTCGCGAAGCCAAAGGGCCCGAAATCCCGCGGTGCAGGTGTGCTCGATGCGCTCTTTGGCCTCCGCCGAAATGGGCCGCGCGAAGACCTGACGAACCTTGGGCTTCTTGCCGTACTGGTCCTTCCACTTCTTCTTCTTGGTGGCGATGCGGTCTTCGGGCCTACTCTTTTCGGGGTCGAAGAGCAGCTCCACGGTAGGCAGAATCTTCAAGTCTTCGCCGTTGCCAATGACCGAGACGTAGAGCTCGCGGCCCTCAATATAGTCTTCCACGATGGCGGCATCGTGCAGCTTCTCGTGCACGAACTCGACCCGTTGCACCAGAGCCTCTCGGTCGTAGACCACCGAGGCCTTGGAGATGCCCTGGGAGGCGTCGAGGCGCATGGGTTTGACGATGGCCGGGAAAAAGAGCTCGTCTTCGTCTCGCACCCCCTCGCCAATACGATAGGTGAGAAAGCGAGGGACCTCGATATTGTGGTGGGCCAGCACCTTCTTGGTCATGGCCTTGTTGCGGGTCACCATGAGGCACTGGGGGCTGGCGCCGGTATACGGCACCCTCTCGGCATCGAGAAGGGCCGGGAGCAGGAAGTCCAGGCTGTCGATGGTGCCGAAGCCTTCGGAAGCATTCCAGACGATATCCACCGGCTCCTCTCGAAGATGGTGCATGACGGCCATTGGGTCGTCGTGGGCGCCCAAGAGCTTGACCTTGTGGCCCCGACTCCGGAGGGCGGCAGCAATCTGGTATTCCGGGTCTGGCTCGCCCTTGAATCCGGGGGCCATGACTTCGTCGTAGACTTCGTCGTAGTAGGAAGGTTCAGCCGGGAAGCTGGAATCAAATACGATGGCTACTTTCATGGGTACGGCCGGGAGTCGCGACGGGAATAGCCTGTGCCGTGATTGGGGCTGTTGGGCGCCGCCGCGGAGAACAAACGATACCAAAGTCCGACAACTTGGGCCCGTATTGCTCCCAGAGGTGCTCGCTGCGCCACTCGATGACGGGGTCGGCCACGAAGACTCGCTCCGGCGCCAGGCCGTAGCCATAGATGACCACCCAGTGCTCGACCCGGTGGTGGTAGCCGATGATGAGCTTGCCGGCGTCGATGGTGCGGCGTAGGGCTGCAAAGTCCATGTCGTAGCGGAGGTTGGCGGAGACTCCGGCACTGCGAAGTTCACGGACAATGGCGGTTTGCCCGGTGCCCTCCCGATTGGTTCCCAGCCGCTTGTACAACTCGCGGGGCGGTACGTTTCGCTGGAAGCTGTGCAGCACCGTCAGCGCCGAGGCGAAGCCACAGGTATAGCCGCGAACCTGGGCGTAGGCCCGGATGGGCCGTGTGCGGACGTTCCGGTCGGCGTGTGGGGCCGGTGGGTAGAACGGTGCCGCCGTGAAGGGCTTTGGAACCACGCCTAAACCAATACACGTCTCGCATGCGATCGCCAAGAGTGAAATGCGATCGAACGAAAGAGAGTTAGAACGCTCCGCCGAAACTCACCATGAACTTCTGCGAGTCGCCGGTGAGTCTGGGCATTGCCGGCGACTCGAGGGCTGCTGCGTCCTCTGCGGCTTCGTCTTTCGAACGTGAACCCCTTACCGACCGCCCTCTAGCCGCAGACGCCAGCCTGCTGCAGAGTAGAGGCCGATGTCCACCGCGATGGCACTACTAATCGGGCTCACCGGCCGCGCCAAGCAGCCCTCGATCTCTCGCCCATTGGTCGGGGATGAGCTCGCTCAGGCGGCGGAGGGGCCAGCCACTTACGAGC
>JAAEPE010000083.1 GCA_024222395.1 Myxococcales bacterium | reverse complement strand
ACGGGAAGTTCTCAAGGACGGTTTGAACGAGCTCGTCAAGATTGGCTCGGAAAGGAGTGCGTTCCCATCGGCCGCGATGGTCATCCATGTCGAGGCACCAAAGGTGCACAGTGTCTCGACGAACACGAAAGTGCTTGATTGGGTCGGCTGCCGGTCCGGACTCCACGAGCACAGCGGAGCCGCGCTTGCGAGCACGAAGGTGTGCAGCGCCAGATTCATGGAGCAGCTCTTCAACGCGATCGGCGTCGAATGGTTCAATCTTGTGTGAAGACATGGAATTGGATGCGCAGCCGCTCAGGTAGCGTTGCGCTTGCGGTTCTACAGCTTGTCAGTGCGCCAGGTCCAGCGAAAAGGATGACGCTCTGCTCAGTTCCAATGCCTGATGAATCCCTGAACGCGCTCGGCCTGCTCGTCACGGCTGGCGAAGTCGCCGTACTTCGTGATTCGCCGCTCAAGTATTGAAAACCGAATCTCGACCTGATTCATCCACGAGGCATGGATTGGTGTGTAGATGAATCGAAAACGACCGCCATGACGCTTGTTGAACTTCGTGCATCGTTTGTCTTTCCCATCGTAGCGGGTATTGAGGTTGGCCCAGACGACGAAGATCTTCTTCTTGGGGTAGCGACGAGCGAGCGCGTTCATAAACGACACCAGCGCATCAGCAGTGCGATGCTGCACAACTCGGCCGAACATGCTGCCAGTCTTGACGTTGATT
>JAAEPE010000082.1 GCA_024222395.1 Myxococcales bacterium | reverse complement strand
GCCCGTTGGGGTGCGGACGTTGTATTGGTCGAGAGTGATTGAGCCCTTTCGCTTCGCAGTCGTAGTGGTAGCCCCACAGCTTGCGTTGTTGGAGTAGCCAACTATCTGGTGAGACGCTCCAACGCTTGGAGCTGAGGATCCTGGGTCAAGGTAAGTTGGGGCGACCGAACTTGTGTAGGTGCTGACAGGGTCGTCTAGTTCTATGGTGGCGTAGTCGTTGGCATACCATACGCCGTCAAGAGAGAATTCGGGGTGCACGGTAACGCTGCCGGGCTTCGAAGTTCCAATGGCATCAAAGGTGATCGAACTGGTGGTGCTACAGCTGGTGGCGATGTCAACAAAGGGAGAGGTAGAGCATACGCAGTGTGCCGCTGTTAGCACCGTGGTATTGGTAATAAGAGTTCCGGTGCATCCAGGGAGTCTGCCGACTCCGGACCATGAGTTAGTTGCGGTTCCGCCAAGAATGGGCTCTCGTTGTTGCTCTACATCAGAGCTTTCGTCTTCCATTTCACAGCCGACGAGAGGCACTCCAAGCGCCAAGAGCAATAGTAGTTTTCGTGATTCCATGATCTATTCTTCCAGTCTTGCGCGTCAGCGCAGGCAAGGAAAAATTGGCACTTAACACGAGGTGGGTCTTGCCGGCTTTCCGGCCGCCGAAGGCGGGAAGCCGGCAGTGCTAGCGAGGCGTATGCCCAGCAGCATTGACGGATGTTCTTAGCTCAACTCGGCTCAGAATAAAGCCGGGCGAAGACTGGATGTCGAGGCGATTACTCCCACGTTCGTACCTGGAAACCTTTACGCTGTATGCCCCTGTCGGGCTGTCGAGTGGCCGCACTAAGAGTTTTTCGCCGTTGACATGAACCGTCGGAGGCTCGCCGGTGAGCTGAAGGTAGACCTCCACAGGGCCCACCCTGTTGAGTCCGACTAGGATACGAACCCTGCCTGAGGGTGACAGGTTCTTGCCGCTGGTTCTCTCTAGGCCGGTCACACGTGGATGAGTCGGGTTTAAGTCAACCGGCTCGCGCTTCTTGCCGCGAAAGGAGTTGAGGCCAGGAAAGAGCTCTCCCAGGACGTGGACCCCAACCACCCTATCGTAGGCGTGAATGCTCACATCGTTACGCCAGGCAAAGAGAAGGCGTGCCGGTAGATTGCTAACGGAGGATGCCCATCCAGCGGTGGCGCCAAAGAGACTAGGTGATTTTCTAAGAATGCTACTTGCCGATTGCCCTCCATAGATGCGTACCGTCGGAGCGCTCTGCGTGGAGGCAAAATTCATGTTTGCACCGGCCAGGAGCGCGCTGAACACGGCAAGGCCAACGCTTGCGACTCTCAGAGCTGGGAAGCGCTTGCCAGGGTGAGTCTGCTGCTGCCAGGGGCTGAGCAGGAGGACGCCTAACCCAAAGGCAAAGCCGATGTAGCAAGAGTCAAAGCGGCGCCCACCAAACGAGCCGCCGGCCCACCAGTCCCAGGCTGCACCGTTCGCATAGGCCTGCAGGAGCAGGCCTAAGATAAGTGCTGAGCAGATTCTGGCGTGTCGCCTCATGCCAACCAGGAGCCCAATAAAGCCCAGTGCGTAAATCGGCGCCCAAGGAAAGAGACCATTCCTTGACGACATCAAGGTTTCGAACCACGCACTTTCTCCCCATCTCATAAACCCCTCCCCTTGCGGAGATGCGACAACGCTGCCGTAGAGGGCGTTCCATGCAAACAGCTGCGGCAGCACAATTAGCAGCGCACAGCCGGCGCCGATAAACCAAGAGCGGACGATTCGGAATACAGCGGCGCGCTCGAGGCCAAGGGCACGCGCACGCAACAGGTCGGAGACGGCAGCATATCCGCCAAGAAGGCTCCACAAGACAAGCTGAGGGCGCGCGAGAGATGCGGCACCGATGAGTAGGCCCATGCAGACCCAGTGCCGCTGGCCTCTGGGAGACGAGTCTTCTGGGCGAAACGAGCTATCCCAGTAGTCAACTAGCCAGGCTGCCCAGAACGTTGCAAACGGGTGAGCATAACCAGGCTGCCGTATCGCGTAATAGATAACAGGCCCACCCGCCGCCACCACGAGTGCAACCGCAAGCGGCCCGTATCGTCCGCCGAGTCGTCGGGCGAGCAATCGGGTGCCGAAGAATAGTGCTCCCAGTGAGAACAAGAGCGAGGCATACAGACTGAACTTCACTTCGGTCTTTGAAAAGCCGTCAGCTCGGTCTTCGGTGAGCGATGCAAGCCCATGTCCTGCGACAAAGAAAGGCAACTGGTAGATCGTCGGACCAATGCCGAAAACGTTGGCCTGTCGACCAGTAGGTGTTTTACCTAGTCGATACCAATTCTTTGTGACCTTGTACTCGTCGACGAAATCGAGATCTTGGTCAAAGACTAGAGATGGAAGGTATGCATGGTAGTACCAAGCGTCAGCCGTAAGTCGCGCTGATTTTCCTCGATCATCCTTGGCTGTGAAGAACCAAACAGAACTCCCTAGCAGGATCGCCAAGGCAACAAGGGTGAGCACCAGGTTGCTTCGCTCGGCCAGTGGCCAACGCAGCGCAGCTCTGGCCACTACGACGGAACGGCGGAACGGCTTCATGAGGGAGTTTGAGACGGACACGTTGGCTCGCATGCGACCATGAAGCGATCATGGTCGCAAGCGCCTCTCGTCTTATAGGACGCGGATGTAGGAGGTGTTGTCGTTTAGGTCGATTCCTACGTACGGGACCTGTCCTGTGAATGTTTGACAGTCGCCAGTGCCATTGGACTCCTTGCAGAGGATTGCAGATTTTCCGGGGGCTACGATGAGCGATGAGATTGAGTCGTTTGCGATCTTCTCAAATCCCGCATTCGTGTAGATGCCGACCTTGAGTGCTTCCGATGTGCCCTGGAAGTCGATCGCGGAATAGACGGTCGCACCAAGGCTAACCTGAACCGAAGAAGCGTTCTGATTGAGGCTGTTGCCAGACAGAGATACGGTTCCGTTGAACTTTTTTTAGTCGCCCCAGCCCTGCTCGGAGCAGAGTCGAACATGGACGCCAGGTGCAGCAATGAGTGCTGAGATGTCATCGTTGTTGATGACGTTAAAGTCGGCGACGTAGTAGGTGCCTTCTGTGAAGGTTTCTTTTTCCCCTGTGTAGCTTGTGTAGTCAAATACCGTTACAGCGGGCAGGACCTCAAGGGATGAGATGTTGTCATGGACAGGGCTGCTGCTGCTGATGTTGGTGTCGGAGGATGTGAAGATATCGGTGCTCCCCCAGAAGCTGCCCTCTGAGTATGCCTTGATGGCAAAGCCATCAGGGATATCCTAGCCTCCAGAGGCGTGTGGCGATTTGCACTCGCGCCTATCACCTGCTCGTGGACAAGGCCGGATTCCCTCCCGAAGACATCATCTTCGACCCAAATATTCTAACCGTCGGCACAGGCATCGAGGAACACGCCGACTACGCACTCTCCT
>JAAEPE010000081.1 GCA_024222395.1 Myxococcales bacterium | reverse complement strand
GCATGTGGTGATCCAGCGAGCGAAAATCGTGCTCATGGCGCATCAGGGCTTGGAACGAGGAAAGTCTCGGAGGGGCTGAGCTGCTCCTGTCGCAACATGCGCAAGTGGAAGGCACGTTTTTCGGCGAACCCATCAGCGGAGTCGTTGGAGGATCAGGAGCGCAGTGGTCGGCCTGCGCAAATCCCAGTTGAAATCCGCTGCAAGATCGCCTGCGAGCGGCCTGCGGCTCAAGAGTCTCCGGCGCCGCTCCGCGACGTCTGGACATACGAGTCGCTTGCTCGATCACTTGAAGAGCAAACCGACTATCGGCTGAGCGTCAGTGAAGTCGGTAGAATCTTGCGTTTTGAGAAGATCCAGCCACATCGCATTCGGCGATGGGTCAAGAGTTCAGCCCCCAACTTCCTGCCCAAGGCGAAGCGCATCTGCAACTTGTACATCAACATTCCGAAGAATTCTGTTGTTATCTGTGTGGACGAAGAGCCGATGCAGGTGCTCGAGCGAGAGCATCCCACGCGCGTGGACCCTAGCGATGGCTCAGTTCGCTATGAATACAAGTACAAACGGCACGGCACACAGTCTTTGTTCGCTGCAATCAACGTCAAGACTGGCAGCATGTTCGGCCGAGTTGTGCAGCATCGCACTGCTGATGCGCTGGTGTCGTTTATGAACGCGCTCGCTCGTCGCTACCCCAAGAAGAAGATCTTCGTCCTCTGGGCCAACCTCAATACCCACTACGATTGGAAAGACAAACGATGGACGAAGTTCAACAAGCGTCATGGCGGTCGTTTTCGATTCATCTACACACCAATCCATGCCTCGTGGATGAATCAGGTCGAGATTCGGTTTTCAATAATTGAGCGGCGAATCTAAAAGTCCGGCGACTTCGTCAGCCGTGACGAGCAGGCCGAGCGCGTTCTGGGATTCATCAGGCATTGGAACTGAGCAGAGCGTCATCCTTTTCGCTGGACCTGGCGCACTGACAAGCTGCAGAATCGGAAGCGCAACGCTACCTGAGCGGCTGCGCATCCAATTCCATGTCTTCACGCAAGATTGAACCATTCGACGCCGATCGCGCTGAAGAGCTGCTCCATGAATCTGGCGCTGCACACCTTCGTGCTCGCAAGCGCGGCTCCGCTGTGCCCGTGGAGCCCGGACCGGCCGCCGACACAATCAAGCACTTTCGTGTTCGTCGAGACACTGTGCACCTTTGGTGCCTCGACATGGATGACCATCGCGGCCGATGGGAACGCACTCCTTTCCGAGCCAATCTTGACGAGCTCGTTCAAACCGTCCTTGAGAACTTCCCGT
>JAAEPE010000080.1 GCA_024222395.1 Myxococcales bacterium | reverse complement strand
TATGACGCCCTCGGTGACTACGTTGCCAACTCAGAACTTATCCATGCTGACGAAACGCTTTGGCCACTTCTTTCGAAGGGCAGCAAGAAATGGTGGGCGTGGACATTCTCAAGCTACGATTCCGAATATATCTGCATCGACCCAAGCCGCGGACATCAAGTCCCTCTGCAAGTGCTTGATGGCAGCAATGCCCTCCTGGTTGTTGATGCCCACGGAGCCTACAAGAAGCTCGTCAAGCTGCACCCAGATCTGACTCTTGCCTTATGTTGGAGCCATGCGAGGCGCAAATTCATCGAGGCCGAAGCTGCTTACCCTCGAAGTTCTGAGGCGATTGCGATTATGCGCAAGCTCTTTGCCATCGAAAGAATGAGGAACCGAAGTAGCAGCGCCTTTTTTGCTCCCTCATCGGAACGTGCCGAACGCTCGACGTCAATCCCAGCGAATATCTGCTCGCCGCCGCGACAGTCGCGATCTAGAGCCCTGGCGAAGTTCTTCTCCCCCACGAATTCAAGCGACAGAAGCGCCAAACATAGCTCCGCGACTCTCGAAAGAGGGGGCAGGGCGAGATCTTACCCTCGACATGGCAGATCATCACGGTTGATTGGAGCCGACTCCTTTTCTAGAGAATCTCGATGAGTTGGTTCAAGTCGTCATCGACAATCTTTCATGGCCCCTTACTCCGGTCGACCAATAACCCGGAACGGACTTCCGATCTCGAGTACTAGCGCAGGAGAACCCGGAGGTCGTCCACTGCTGGTTTGAAGTGCGGAGCTTCGCGCATCACGGTCTCAAGTTCCGAGGCAGCGATCTTCTTGTTGCCCTTGTCCAGAGCGTCGAGTGCGCGGCCGTAGCGGGCGACCGTTCTCGCAGCGACCTTGGGCGACTTGCGCGTCTTGTGGCTGGCAGTCTTGCCCTTCCTCGACGGTTTCTTCGAGGTCGCATTCTTCGCATTGAGTTTGAGGAGTGCCGCGTGCAGTTTCGTCGTGAGTTCTGACTCGATCTTCATGAAGTCGTTCGGAGATGCTTGGGCAGAATAGCTCTTCGTTGTTCCCCGCTCTACGTCGATGATTTTGGCGTCGACACGCAGAGAATTTCTGAATTGGAAGTAGCCGCCGGTGACTAGGTAGCGCGCACCGAGGAGCTTCCCAATCTTGTTGCGCGACTTCGGATCAATCTTGTTTGTGCGACCGAGCTTTAGCTCTTCTAGAATCGCTTCGAGATCGACGCGCTCGACGATCTGAAGGTCCCCCTTCGCGGAGAGATCGGTAACTAACATCTGCGCCATGCCCTTGCGGAGAAATCCCATCTCTTCGTCGTTGCCGCTGTAATCGAAATACAGAACCGCAATTCGAGGTTTGACCAAAGCCGCTGGAACGACGGCCTTCTTGTTCTCCGCATTCGTCACAGTCGCGCCAGGCAACAAAGTGAAGAGGAGTGCGGCCAAGCTCGCCAGCCCAATAAGGAATCCACGTAGTTGCAAAACAGGCATTGGTATTTCGCACCTTACCTGAAGAAGTTGGGCCTTCCCAGCGTCTTCTTCCGACACACTCCGAACCGTGCTGCGCATCCTGCTCATAACGGTCGTCGCGCTCCTAGCTGAGGCGACGTCCTTCGCGGCTGCCCCTGGCAAGCCCACGGTTGCTGTCTTGTATTTTGACAATAACAGCGGCGACGCGAGTCTCAACGTTCTGTCAAAAGGATTTGCGGACATGTTGATTACCGACATCAGTAGCACGGGGGCTGTGACGGTCGTGGAGCGCGAAGAATTGCAAGCCCTGCTCAATGAGGCAAGACTGCAGCGTAGTAGGTTCTTTGATCGCAAAACCGCCGTGAAGATCGGCAGGGGGCTCGGGGCGCACTACGTGCTGATCGGTTCTTTCATGGAGGTCAAGCCCCAACTCCGCATCGACGTGCGTATGATCGAGGTAGCGACTGGGAAAGTGGTACTCGGCACCAAAGTACGGGGCGCTTACGAGAACGTATTCCAACTGGAGCAACGCCTGGTTGACGATCTTCTCAACAAGCTCAATCACAAGTTTTTTGCTCCAAAGCTGCCACTGACCAAGGTTCCAAAGTTGAAGGCGCTGCTCTCGTACTCCGAGGGGCTCGCGCTCATTGATAAGGGGGATGACGCCGAGGCTGCTGTGCTGATGAAGTCCTTGGTATCGAAGGCTCCGGCTTTTGGCCTCGCTCGTAGCAAGCACGCGGAACTTGTTCGGAAGCTCGCCGAGTCTTCTGTACGCCGTGACGCGAAGGTTCTCAAAGACAAGGCGAAACTCTATGCCGAAGCCAAGGCCTACGTTGGGAGTCACCGCCCTGGAGCACTATCGAAGCAAGAAGCCCAAAACTATCTTGCCTATCGAGCACTCATGGGGCTCGAGATCATCGATCGCTTCCCTACGCTGCCACGTGCGATGACTCCGCCTACAACGTTGGGCTCGAGAGCATGATGAGACAGCGGTTGGTCTCCTCTGGACTCCGTGGGATTCACCTCGCCGAGAACGAACTTGTTAAGCAATGTGGCAAGTCCCCAAAGTTCTCAAGGATGCAGAGGGTCCTATTTCAGAGCGCCCTTCTTGCGGCTGCAAACTACGGCGACTGTGAGTGGTTCGACCTCTATGTGAAGAAATGGATCGCGCTGGGCGGATCCGCTATTGATACGGTCGGATATCGTAAGAGTTTTTCTCACTACCCGTAGGCGCGGGACGCTGGTCGATCACGCGGAGTTGATGAATGAAGAGCGCAGCGGCGCCCAGCGCAATGGCCAAGAGAATCACTCCCTGCATTGCGTCGCCGAAGAGCAGCTTGCCGACTGCAAAGATAGGCGAGCAGCCAGCGACTATGCAGGCAACTCCACCGACCAACAATCGTTCGGTAGGGCCAGGGTTTCGGCGTCTTTGCCAGGTTGGCGACGGTGCCCCAGGCTCCTGGTGGATTTAGCTGTTCGTAGAACGCTACCAAGCTGGCTGGGGCTGGAGCTTTCGTGGCGAGAGTTGTGACAAGCCAAACGCTCGTCGAAATGAGCGCAGCGATGCAGATGCGGTCACCAAACATGCCAGGCCCTTGCCAAAACGGAATCACAAACTCGAGCGAGGGCACAAATTTCGGCGCCACTACCATTACCGCGGTAGCTGCGAGAAGGGCTTCTATCCCTTGGATCGGAAGTTGGAGTTACGAGAGAAGGGCGAGGTAAGCGAGGCTTTGGAAAAGCGCTTGATCGACTTCTCAGTCAACGAGCCATACGCCGAAGCAGCTGAACGTATAGCGCTTCACTACGCCTTGGAGGTTTCGACTAACTTGCTCCGTTGTGTGACAGAGCGCGTGGCAGTGACACTGTATCGGTAGCCGGCGTCGCGTTGCATGAGGAACTCGTCCCGAACCGTCCGGTCGCACAGAGGCTCAGTGTCCAAACAGACGGTCGTATGAGAACACCTTCTCATAGCTCGTATGAAATGCTTCCGCTGTTTCCTTCCAGCTCAGACGCTGGGCCCACCTCGCGAGAAACCAGGCGTAGGCTGTGGTGAGCTGGTGCTTGCCATTGGCCCATGGCACAGCTTCCACAGTGACGCCGCAACGAGGACAGTCCACTCGGCGCGTGACGTATAAGAAGGACACCGCAATGCCCCACAGAGGGACAAACTCGAATCGACGCTCGCCGAGTTTGTCGTACCCCGGGCGCTTTTCGTCGCAACCTGAGCACACTGCGCGGCCGTTGGCTCGCGGAACCAGCGTGATGAGTAGCGCCGGCTCGTCCTCCTCGGAGAGTC
>JAAEPE010000079.1 GCA_024222395.1 Myxococcales bacterium | reverse complement strand
TTATACCGAGCTTAGCCCCAATCTCGACATTGCTCAACCCAGTCGACGCCAGCAGGATGATTTGTATTCGCGACAGTAATTGTTGCGAAGTCTTATGAGCATTCGCCCATCTATTCAAAGTGTCTCGCTGTCGAGACGAAAGCTCTATCACGAGCGCATGTCGGGCCATTCTCAATCCTTTTCGTTGACCAGGAACCACCCTTATGATCTCATCTTACAGAGTTGGCAACTTTTCCTATCAGCACTTCCGCTAGGGACATCTAGTCTGTTGTTGAATCGACAAGCGATTCAACGTTGGCTATGCACAGCACTTCTTGTACTTCTTGCCCGAGCCGCACGGGCAAGGCTCGTTCCGACCGACCTTCTTCTCCTCGCGGACAATCGGCTTGCGCTTTGTCATCTCGCCATCGACGTAGAACCACTTGCCGTCTACCTTCCTAAAATTGGAGCGCTCGTGGTGCGACTGCGGTTTGCCTTGCAAGCCAAAGTTGGCAATGAACTCGACTACGCCTTCGTCCTCGCTCTCCCCCCCTTTTTCGGTGTCCACAATCTGCAGTCCAAGCCAGTGAGCCTGCTGGGACCACTGCAGAGCAGCATCTCGGTCCACGTCCTCGCGCCCCTCTGGATGGTGGGTATCGACGATGTAGTCGACCTCTTCCATGGTGTAGGAGGTGTAGCGTGAGCGCATGAGTGCCTCGGCTGTTGGGGCGACTTTCTCGCCCTTGACGTAGGGCTCGCAGCATTCGGCGAGTTCTTGGGTGCTACCGCATGGACATGACATGATTCTTGGGGTTCCTCGGCTGTGGTGGGCCCAAACAGCGGGCGCGCCGGACTTTACACAGAGCGGGGGCCCATCGAAAGCAAGGATCACCCAAGCTGGCCTGGATTTGACGTTTCTTTGGGGCCTTCCTTCATGTATCTACGGGCCACCAGCCAGCCTACGGATGTACGATGATTTCTACCGCTAACCTTTCTCTCCAATTTTCGTCTCGAGTCCTCTTCGAGAGTGTCTCGGTCAAGTTCACGCCTGGCAATTGCTACGGCCTTATCGGTGCCAATGGCGCCGGCAAGTCGACCTTCATCAAAATCCTCTCTGGCGAGATCGACCCCACAGACGGGGAGGTTGTTATCCCAGGCCGACAGCGCATGAGTGTGCTCAAGCAGGATCACTTCGAGTACGACGATGTCGACGCGATCACCACTGTGCTCATGGGGCACAAACGGCTCTTTCAAATCATGCAGGAGAAGGAAGCCGTCTACGCCAAAGAAGACTTCACTGAGGAAGATGGCCTTCGCAGTGCGGAACTTGAAGCCGAGTTCGCGGATCTCAATGGTTGGGAAGCCGATTCTCAAGCTGGCGAGCTTCTCGGCGGGCTCGGCATGGCCATCAAATTTCAGAGCCAGAAAATGAAGGACCTGGACGATGGCAATAAAGTCCGCGTCCTATTGGCTCAGGCTCTCTTCGCCAACCCCGACATCCTTCTTCTCGACGAACCGACCAACCACCTCGACGTCGACAACATTCTCTGGCTAGAGAACTTCCTGGCCAACTTCAAGAATACCGTCATCGTCGTTAGTCACGATCGTCACTTCCTCAACCATGTCTGCACTCACATAGCCGACATCGACTACCAGAAGCTCACGCTCTACTCCGGCAACTACGACTTCTGGCAGCAGAGCAGCGAGCTGGTTCTGCAGCAACAGCGCGACTCCAACAAGAAGTCAGAGGACAAGGCCAAGGAACTCAAGAACTTCATCCAGCGATTCAGCGCGAACGCCTCCAAGTCGAAACAGGCCACAGCCCGCAAGAAGATGCTGGCCAACCTCAATATAGACTCCATCAAGCCGTCGACTCGCAAGTACCCACACATCGTCTTTTCTCCGGAGAAGATAACGGGCAAAGAAATGCTGACCATCAAAGGTCTCAGCAAGTCCGAGGGCGACAAGGTTCTCTTTAAGAATCTTGACCTCAATGTGGCCAAGGGGGACCGCATCGTCTTCACATCCGAAGACTCTCAAGCGACCACAGCCCTGTTGGCTATTATCAGTGGCGTCGTAGAGCCCGACAGTGGCACCTACTCCTGGGGTTCCTCAGTGAATCACAGCTACTTCCCGAAGGACCACAACGACTACTTCCAGGATGTGGAACTGAACCTCATCGACTGGCTCCGCCAATTCAGCGACGACAACAAGGAAGAGTTCGTGCGCAGCTTTCTCGGCCGCATGCTCTTCACCGGCGAAGAATCCAAGAAGATGGCCAAGGTTCTCTCGGGCGGCGAGAAAGTGCGCTGCATGCTCTCCAAGCTCATGCTCGAAGAACCTCAGTGCATGGTTCTCGACGGGCCGACGAACCACTTGGATCTCGAATCGATCACCGCGCTCAACCGTGCTCTGCTCAAGTTCCCAGGCACCTTGCTCTTCGCCTCGCACGACGTCGAGTTCATTCAGAGTTTGGCTACGCGCGTGGTCGAGCTCGGTCCCGAAGAGAACATTGACAGACCCATCGGCTACCAGCAGTACCTAGAGGAACGTGCAGAGCGACTCGGGATCGATTACTAGGCTCCGTCCGGTTTCCCTTCAAAGGCATAGGATCCCCCAATGGCGGTGAATGAGGGCAAGCTTGACCATGCCTCCAAAGTTGATCGCGGTCTTCTCAAATCTGGTTGCGATGCGTCGCGACTCTTTGAGC
>JAAEPE010000078.1 GCA_024222395.1 Myxococcales bacterium | reverse complement strand
TCCCGTTTCCTGCTTTCGCCCATTGGGTAGGTACCGATAATGGACGTGAGATTTTTGAGCAAGCCGGCCTCGAGAGCGCGTGCCAGCAATTCGTGCTGCATTGGGTCGTAGCTGCTCGGTTTGTCGATCGAGACCCTGTTGGCCTCATCTGTCGTAAGGTTCAGGCGGACGTTGTAGCAGATCGGAACCTCGCTCGCAGAACCGGCTACAGGCGGCTTGCCTGGCATCACGCCAAAAAGCAGATTGCCTTCGTCATCGAAAGGCGAGATGGCGACCTTGTCGTCGAGGTAGCGAACGCCGGCAATCGATTCGCCATATTGCTCCGCAGACTCGCGCCCGACGGAGTAGGACACTCCGGCTTTCGCCATCAAATCGCCTTCGTAGGTCGCGTCGATGAAGACCTTCGCCCGGTAAGTCGCATTGCCCTGCACCCGAAGCTCAGTGATTCGGGTGCCGTCTTTCCGTACCTGATCGAGCAGTTGCTCGTATCGCACCTCCACCCCGGCTTTCTTCAGCATTTCGAGTAAAACGCGCTCGGCGATTCCGGACTGCCAAGTGCGGCTATTGCCCTCTGTCCACCTGCCGTCACTTCGTTTGACGGCCTCTTCAATGAACTGTTCACAAAGGCCACTCAATGTGTGGCGATCCAGGTGGTTGCACTCATCGCGGTTCAATCCACTCGTGGTCAGCCCGCCGACGTGCCTGGTCTGCTCGAGAAGCACGACCGAAGCTCCTTCTCGCGCTGCGGAGATTGCGGCTGTGATCCCCCCCGGCGTGCCGCCGTACACACAGACGTCATATTGTTTACTTCCTTTATTTTCAAAGAGTAAATGAATCTCGCTAGCGGCAAGAAGGAAGATACCCGTACTAAATTTCGAGGTGTCTGTCTCCGCAACTTCGCCGGGACCACCGCCGGCGGGTTGACTCCATCCAACCTTGCCGTCTTCGTTGACAACCGAAGCAAGCGCCGTCCATGCCTTCCTTGCAACCGGAAGAAAACGATCTCTGTTT
>JAAEPE010000077.1 GCA_024222395.1 Myxococcales bacterium | reverse complement strand
TGAGCAACGCTGCAATCGGGAAAGCAGGATCATCAGGCCGATCATTGTTTACGCTCGTCGGTCTAGAGCGCCAGCGCCGCACCGCCTGTATTCCACTTGCGTCATCCCGGCCGTTTCTCTTTCGTCCCATCCAACGGTTCTACACCTTGTACGAGCACACCGCAGGAGGGCGGTTGGTAAGGGGGGCACTTTGCTACGGATGCTTGGGGCGCAAGAGCCCGAAGGCGGAGGTGTAGGAGTGCAGGAAAGTCTGGCCCTGCACGGGGCCGATTTCCCCATTGCCAAAGAAGCCGCTCATCGGCACGTCTCCCATTTGGCTGTGGAAGAGCTTGGTGTCGTGGTTGGCCTCTCCATACAGCCCTTGGCCTCGGCCCATGCAGCTGAAGAGCAGAGCGCCCTCGGGTTTGCAGTACTGGTGCTTGGAGAGCAGTTCCTTGAGGTCGGCGGCAGAGGTGTGGCCATCCCGCAGATGAAACTGGGCGATGGAGCCTTCTCGGACTTCATCAGAGACTGCCAGCGCCTGGCCCTCTGCATCTGCACCGACGATTTGTCGAATCAGAAAATCTCCGTGCTCGTACACTTCTCTCTTGTCGTGCATGACCATGCCGACGAAGAGCGAGTTTCGCGCTAGTTCGCGATCGTCGTCATCCAGTGTGGCGAGCAGCCTCTCCAAGGTGAGCACGGAGGCTTGACCATCGAGTTCGTAGAGCACCTGCCCTTTGGCCCGTGTGATGAACATCGGGCTTCCCACTGGTTTGCAGCCCTGGGCGACGATTGTGTCGATTTCGATGTTACCGACAAGCGCGAGACCGATGGCCCCGGTGCGATGTAGCTCATCTCCCTCGAGCAGCACGCACTCGCCGGCTACGTGGCAGCCACTGGCAACCCCACCGATTTTCGTGCTGTCGGGAAAGGCCGCGTCGAGCCAGGGCACAAGCACGGCAGGGTCACAGCTGAGTGGATCCGTGAGTACGACGAACTCAGGTGCTTGGTCCGGATCGACGCCCACCTGCGCCGGCCAGGCCACCGGATCGGCGCCGAGATGGAAACTCTGAATGGAGACGCCAGGGAGGAGCGCTGCCATGAGCGTTACCGCATCCTCTCCTTCGACTTCTTGGCCGTTTCCGATAACTCCGCCAGCACAACAGCCAAAGATCGTGGCGTGCGGGAAGCTCTTGCGAAGGCTCGCGGGAAGCGAGGAGTAGTGGTCCGAATGGGTGCCAGAGACGAAGGCAATAACCAGGTCTGGCGAATCACCGAGGCTTGCGAGAATGCTCTCAGCGGCTTCGTCGATCGCATCCTCGAGTCGTGAGGGAGTCGCTATGGCACTTGCCCAACGCATTTTGCCAGACTCAATACGGGATCAGCCGTGAAGTCTCAAGCGATTGGGCCTGTTTCCCTTGCTATTTGTTTGGGGCATGAGAGTTGCGCTACCCACTCAGGAGGAAGCACTTCGATGCCTGGGAGAAGTGCTCGATGCTCTGGAAGTCCCGAGGGTGCTGGCATTCACGGTCTCTTGTAGCGCGTCACCGGAGCCGAGTACCCTGCAGAGATCCCATCCCTGGGAGCATCCGTGGGGCTGATTCGTCGTCCCAGGCACAAGAGGCCTAGGCATGTGCGCCCGTGTCCTCGAGTAAAAACAGATAGGTATGAATGTCGCAGCGAGATGATGCGTGGATGCAAAGGGGTAAGTGCCGGCAATTGCAGTGGAAGCACCGGGCCCAGCATGCGTCGGCAATGGCCTCAATCATCCGCTTCGGCGTCTTAAGTCACTGAGACCCTGACCGAACCAAGAAGACGAGGGTAAGCATGAGTGACGACAGTATTGTGGCAGGCACCATCGTGGGCGAATACGAGATCGTCCAGCAGATTGGTGTCGGGGGGATGGGTGTTGTCTATCTCGCCATTCACCCCGTGATTGGCAAGAAGGTGGCAATCAAGGTGCTGAGGCCGGAAGTGGCTGCTGATGAAGATTTGGTCAACCGCTTTGTCACCGAGGCTCGGTCAGTTAACTCGATTGACCATCAGAACATTATTGATGTCTTCGCCTTTGGCCGTCTCGACGATGGGCGCCACTACTACGTCATGGAGTATCTCAAAGGGCTTAGCCTAGAAGATCTCCTAGAGGAACGGGGGCGGTTGAGTCTTACCGAGGCCGTTCCGATCTTGCGACAGGTCGCAGACGCGGTTGATGCCGCCCATGAGCGTCACATCATTCATCGCGACCTAAAACCAGACAACATCTTCCTTGTGCCGCGCCGTTCCGGACGCTTTAGGGTCGTGGTTCTCGACTTCGGTATCGCGAAACTCAACTTTGGGCCACACACTACCGCTACCGGCATGGTCATGGGCACACCGCTCTACATGAGCCCCGAGCAGTGCATCGGGAAGAACCTCGACCATCGAACAGACGTATACGCTATGGGCACGATCTGCTATCGCACCCTTGCTGGTCGTCTCCCATTCGATGGTGAGAGCGTGCAAGTCGTGATGTATCAGCAGATTTCAAGCTTGCCACCAGCGCCAAGCAACTACGGTTCTCACCCCGCTACGGATGCGATTCTCTTGCGGGCCCTCGACAAGGATCCAGCTGAGCGCTACGAGAGTCTCAACGAGATGATTGCGGACTTGGCCACGATCGCCGGCATGTCTTCAGGCGCGCGAGCGGCGGTCGTGGCTGGCCAAAACGATGCCATCCCACAGACCGGCTATTGGTGTGAAATTACCAAGCCGGTGAGCATGCCGCCGAGAGCGCAGGGCAAAGGCAACCGGAAACGTCGCATGCAGGCGGCAACCGGTGGGACGACGGCTTGCATTGCGGCGCTCGCTCCGATTCGTCTACAAGGTCACAATCAGTCAATTCAGAAAGTCACCTATTGCCCCGCTGGGGGCATATTGGCCTCCGCGGGCGATGACCAAACTGTGCGACTGTGGAGTTACGAGGGCCGTGAATTGGCTGTCTTAGAGGGGCACACCGACAAAGTCGAGCAGTTGTGTTTCTCTCCATACGGCCACTTGCTGGCTAGTACGGGAGCCGATGGACGCGTAATTGTCTGGTCTGTCTACGGCGGTGATCAACTGCGGGAGCTCCGGGGGCATGTAGGTCGTGTCAACTCCCTAGTGTTTTCCCCCGATGGCGAGCAGCTCATATCCGGAGGCGCGGATGGAACGGTTCGCCTATGGACCGTGAGCAACGGGAACGTGCAAATGCTCTCGGGACATACCTCGCCCGTGCGCGCTGTTGCGTTCTCTCCCACCGGTCGCGCGATCGCATCGGCGAGCGACGACCGCACGGTGCGTCTATGGAAGGACGACTCGGGGCAGCGAATTGTTCTTACTGGCCATCGGCGAGCGGTTTACTCGGTCTCCTTTTCTCCTGATGGTCAGTTCCTGGCATCGGGAGGGCACGATGGCATGGTCATGGTGTGGCGCGTGCGTGATGGGAACTCACGACCTCTCGTTGGCCACACCGGTATCGTCTGGCACGTGCAGTACAGCCCGGATGGTCAGATTCTAGCGTCCTCTAGCTCGGATGGAACCGTTCGTTTGTGGGAGCAGGGTGGTTCGCCGCGTGTGCTCGAAGGCCACGAGCGGCGCGTGCGGGAATCCGCATTTTCACCTGATGGACGCACACTCGCCTCTGTGAGCATCGATGGCACCGTGCGGCTATGGGATCCAGTGACGGGGGGGTGCAAGTCGATTCTCTCCCATAGCGGGCCAGCGCGCAGCGTCGCATTCACACCAGCGGGGGACTGGGTCGCGAGCTCAAGCGGTCGCGCATCTCTGGTCATGACTCCGATTACCGCAGCAGAAGTCAGTCAAGCTCGTTCGAAGACGGCGTAGTCAATGTCGAACTATAGCCCTCGCCTGCCTTCGCCGCGCAAAGGCAGCGCACCGCTGAGGGCAGCGTCGATGGTGCCGAGCAGGCGCTCGCGATCCTCTGGAAGCCGTCCACCAGTTGGTAGGTAGTTGCTGGCGTGATTTGTGCGAAAGAGCGCGCTAGTTGGCCGGGCTTGGTCGACCATAGTCCGCAGCTCGAGGAGCACAGCCTCCGGGGATGGCAGTTCGAAGCCGCCTTTGGCGACCTGCCTGGCCATAGGCGTGCCAGGAATGATCGTGAGGGTTAGGGCCGCCAGGTACTCAGGATCCATGGCGGTGATGAGCCGAGCACTCTCCCTAGCGTGCTCTTCGGTGCGGTCGACCCCACCCGCGCCGAGCAACATGATCACACTCACTCGCATTCCAGCGTCGTGTGCTTGTCTTGAGGCTAGCTCGTGTTCTTCGAACGTCCCCCCCTTGACGATGCGCTTGAGCGTCGTGTTATCACCAGATTCAGGCCCGAGGTAGAGCAGGGAGAGGCCATGCTCGCGCAGTAGGGCAAGCTCCTCTGGAGGCTTCCTTAAGACATTTTCCGCCGTGGCGTAGCACGAGACTTGACGCAACTTGGGAAACGAGCTCTGCATGGCTTCCAATAGCGGTAGCCAGTGCTTGGTCGGCATCGCCAGTGCATCACCGTCGGCAACAAAGACCTTCTCTGTGCGCGGAAACTGCTCGCTTGCCTCTTCTATGTCTTCGAGTGACTCCTCAATACTGCGAATGCGGAACTTCTTGTCCCGGTACATATCGCAATAGGTACACAAATTGTGCGAGCACCCGATCGTTGCCTGGAGAATGAACGAGCGGGCCTCAGATGGAGGTCGGTATAATTTGCCGTCGTAGCGCAATTTCGAAACAGCCTTTCTCGTACTAGCTTAGTGCTGCTGAGAGGCTCTCAATCACAGCCACAAGCGTCGCTTGATTCGGAGCGGTTTTGCCAACAGTAGTGAGGGCGAGAAGCTCGCCTTCCGATTCAAAGGCACGTCCTGCAATTGCATTCTCCCCATCTTCGAGCTGATAGGTGAAGTGCTTGTCTAGGGGCAGTATGCCGTCGAGCTTCTGTGGGAGCGTTACGATGGTGTTGCTTGCAGCCGCGGTGTTCTCAACCGTATCCTTGTCACCCGCCTTGGCGATAATGATGCCGTTTGCATCGCCTAAGAGAGCACCCTGTTGGCCGTCATGCTCGACGAGAGTCGCCAAGATTGCGTCGAGGGAGGCGCCCGCTGAGCCGAGAGCCGCAATGACCTCGGGGGGGACGTCTTCTGTGCTATCGGTGCTCGCCGTTTCGGCCTGTGCGCTTTCCGCGGCCTTTGTCGCTTCGGCCTTTGCTTCTTCAACGGCCGTTTCAGTGTTGGCTCTTGCCTCGGCAAGCTGTGCCTTAGTCTTGCCCAAGGCGTCGGTGTGGGCCTTGTCCGAGGCCATTTGCGCATCCTTTAGGCGCTCGAGCTCACGGGCTGCGTCCGCTGCCTGCTTCTCGAGCTTCTTGGTGTCTTTCTCCGTCTTGTTGCCCTTGCCCTTGCCCTTGCTCTTGCCTTTGTCCTTGCTCTTGCCAGAGGATTTTGCGCCGTTGCCAGACTTGAGCGCTTTGATTTGCTTCTCGGCCTCTTTAAGGGCGCTGGTCTCATCGCTGAGCTTGGCCTGAAGTGCCATCTTCGCAGACGAGGCAAAGTGGGCTGCAGTGGCGTAGCCAAGAGCTAGACAGGAGGTAGAGGCGACAACGACGTAGAGGGTTTGCATAGACCTATGCATCGTAAGACGTGCTGGCGACGTGGCCTAGTTTTCACGGGTAGATTCCCGAAGGCGCCGCCATCGGCCGATTCGCTCCGCGGCGGGGAGGTGAGCCCGAATCACCCGAACCGCTGAGCACCCGGGTGGCTCAGCGGACCAATCTCAGCCCGCGACCAACCCCAAATAGTAAACGGCGAGGGGATTCCCTCGCCGCTGCAGACTCTCTCTATGATTGGAGGCTAGTAGTTGCAGTCGACTTCGTCTGTTCCGTCGTCGCAGTCTACTTCTTCGTCGCAGACCCACGAGTCCCTGATGCACCTGTCGCCGTCGCAGAGAAACTCATCCGAGTCGCATGCGAAGGGCTCGGGCTCAGGCACATCGGACAGCTCACAGTAGTTGGTTGCGATATGTTCTGCCTCGGTATCCGCTGCAACTCCTGCCTGAGGGCAGCTCTCGTCGGCGCTCCATGCGACCCAGTCGTGTCCGTTGGCAGCTGCGAAGTCGGCAAAGACCTTGTAGCCGTCTCCTGAGTCATCGCGATTCTTGAAGACGCGGGCTGGTTGGCACATGCCCTTATCTTCCTCGGCCAGAGCGTCGCACTCGGAGTCGGTTGCTTCTCCCATGAGGCACTGATTGTACTTCATGATTACTTGGTACATCTCATTGGTGGAGGAGTTCCAGCAGCAGGTCTTGCTCTGGTCGTAGACGAGTTCAGCGAGTACGTAGTCCTCAAGCTTTCGGTGCTCCGCGTCGACTTCCGATTGGCTCAGACCAAGGTCTGCACCGGCTTCGTATACTGCCTTGAAGAAGGTCTCGCGTCGCTCTCGAGCCGAACAGCTCGAGGGGTGGTCACGAAGCCACTCGCGGTCGCTCTCAACTTTTGCGAGCAGTGCTTCCATGCGCTCTCTTGGGTCGAGCTGAGGCATGAGGTCTTCGAGTACGTCTTGTCTCGCGACGAGTTCGTCGTGCTTTGTGCTGTTGACGTGCTCAGCTGCATGTTCTGCGAGCACGACGTTCGTCCACTTGCACCTTCCCAATCGCCTTGGCGACGAGGCATCGAACCGGAAATCACTTCTGCTTCGCGTTGCGCTACGTCTACGCCGTCAATCTCTATTGTGGTCTCGAGCTCACGAACCTCTTTGATGACGATGGTGTGGCCGATGCCCGTGTGATCAAATCGTTCGATCAAGAAGTCGCCGGGCTGAAAGGCGGCAGGCTTGAGGTTGAATGTATTCGCGGAGTCGGCAAGGTTCATAGAACCGAGGAAGGCGAGTTGGATCGTCAGGAAGTAGCCGACGCGCTTGTTCAGGTAGATCTCATCGAAGTAGGTACCTGCGTGAGCGTCGTCGAAGGCCGTTTGCCCATCACCCGCCGAGCCGCCAATCTTGCGCGACCGCAAGCTCTCGTCTTGTGGCCAAGATGATGGATCCGTTGTGACCGAGGCTGCCTGTGAGCTGTAGTCCGGGTAGCGAGAGTTGAAGTTGGGCATTCGACCCCAGGCCGTGCCGTCGTCAGTAATGATTCCCATGTGTCCGAAGTAGATGCGTTTGCCGGCGTTGCTGGCCTCCATGAAGAAGGGAAGCTCGTACCAGCTCGCGAACGTAATTCGCAGGAACATGGCCGTCTCTGCACACTCAAGGTCGGGAGCCTCGAAGCTGCGATTGTACGGTGTTGTTAGAACGAAGGTGTCGTCGCCACTCTTCTCGAGGGAGTCGACCCATGCACTGAACTTCTCATCCCAGCTAAGGCCACTGTTGGCGCCCCATGCCAGTCCGGCTTCTGAATGCGTATCTCCCCAGTCGCGTGTGACGTTCCACACCTCGGTCGGGCCATCATCAAAGCTGGCATTGGGACCACGCCTTCCATTGAGACCATCGGACTTGCCAGTCGGGCTCTCCTCGTAGCCGGTGCCGTCGAGTGTGGGCTTGCCATTCTCATCCAAAGCGCCGTCGTCAGCTGCGCAGCCGGGGCGCGAGTAGAAGCGCAAGGGCCATCGGAGCTACAGCGAAGAGGGATGCTCGTTTTGCACGTATACCGCAGAGCTAAGCAAGACTTAGGCCGAAAGAACACCGTCGCAAAAACAGATAGTTGGGCCTGTCTGGCAACCTCGCTTGCCTAGTCAGCGGCCACCCGAGAGGCCATCTTCAGCCGCGGAGAGCCGCCCAATGCCGCTTCTTGGGCTACAGCGAAACGAGCCGGTAGGGCGCCAGGTCGAAGTGGAAGTGGTCTTGGTGCCCCGGGAAGGCTGGCCCCAGCAGGACACGGAAGACGTCATCTTCGAGGAGGCGCTCCGTGAGCTTGTGGAGGAATGCTGCGTGGGATGCTCCAGGGCCTCGAGCTTGGTCCCAATGCTTGTCGATGCGGACTTTGAAACCGCGTCGCAGCCTTCGGTGCGGGCTCGCCGTCCTCTCGTCACGTCCTCGCGCCGGACCAAAGTCAAAAGCCTCGATGTCGATGGCATTGCCGAGGGCGTGCTCGCTGAGTAGAGCCGGGATGCGTCGAATGCGCCGGCAGTTATAGGTGCCCACATGGACAATGCGACGCGGCCGGCGCCCGTAGGTTTCAAAGGCCACATCGGAAACGATGGCCTCAAAACGCTCGAGTCTCTCTTTGAAGCCGGCGTAGATGTAGACGGGCTTGTGATACCGCAGGTGCGTGCCCTTGTGCCGCAGCATCTCCAGCTTGGGGCAGCGCATCTTGCCACGTGGCGAAATCGTTCGGCTAAGCGAATCTAGCGGATAGGCCAGAGCGCTCGCATCAGCAGTATCCGCCCGAACTACAGTTGGAGTCGCTAGCAGAGCAATTGCCGCGAACGCAACCGGTACGAGGATAAGAGGCCAGCGATTCGAATAAGCCATGCCTTCATCCTGCTCGGAATCTACGATTTGTCAAGTCGAAGAATGCCTCACCGCCAAACTCGGGTCTACACTGCCGAGCGTAAGCAATGATCGGTCTGATGGTCCTGCTTTCCCGATTGCAGCGTTTCTCATTTCGTCATTTGCCCAGGCAGAATTCTCATTCGCGCCTTGCACTCGAAAAATCAGAACTCACCATTCTCGGTCATTCTTTTCGCTCGACAGTCTAGACGTCGAGCTCGAAGACGTCTCCGGTATTCTCGGTAAGCAGACGATAGCGAGCAGATGCATCTTTTCCGAGAAGCTCTGAGATACAGAGGTCGGTCGCCATCTCATCGCCTTCGTGGATGGTCACGCGCAAGGTCGTGCGCGCCCTTGAATCCAACGTGGTCTCATTGAGAATACCCGGGCTCATCTCACCCAAGCCTTTGAAGCGGGTGATCGTCGCCTTGCGAGTGCCGGTTTGATGCTCCGCAAGGATGTCGTCGCGCTCAAAATCATCGAGAGCGTACCAAGTCTTCTTGCCGATATCCACGCGATACAGTGGAGGCTGAGCAATGTAGATGTGGCCACTGTCAATGAGAGGCTTCATGTACCGGTAGAAGAAGGTGAGAAGCAGCGTCGCAATATGTAGACCATCCGCATCTGCATCCATGAGAAGGAATATCTTGTCGTAGCGCAGCTTGCTAATGTCGAACTTTGGGCCAATGCCACAGCCGAGGGCTGAGACAATATTGCCGAGTTCTTTGTTGGCCATGAGCTTGGTAATCGAGGCCTGCTCGGCGTTCAGAACTTTTCCTCGCAAGGGCAGGATGGCCTGTGTCTTGCGGTTGCGGCCTTGCTTTGCCGAACCACCAGCGGAGTCACCCTCGACCAGGAATAGTTCGCTATTGCCCGGGTTTGTTGAGGAGCAGTCGGCGAGCTTGCCAGGCAGGTTGAGTCGGTGGCTCACGGCGCTCTTGCGCGTCACAGCGGCAGAAGCTGCGCGAGATGCTTCACGAGCGCGTGCGGCAAGAACGATGCGTGCGATGACTGCATCGCTCACACTCTTGTTCTCATTGAGCCACTGCTCTAGGGCAGGGCGGATTTGGCTATCGATCTGCGCGGCGACCGGTGGGTTGTTGAGCCTCTCCTTTGTCTGGCCTTGGAACTGTGGCTCGGTGACATAGGTCGAGATGATTACTGTGATGCCTTCGCGAATGTCGTCAGCCGTGAGAGATACCCCCTTTGGCGCTAGCTTGTGCGTGTTCATGTAGTTGCGCACAGCTTTGACGATACCGCTCCGCAAGCCATTCTCGTGGGTGCCGCCACTGGGAGTTGGCACGCCATTTACATACGACTTGATGTGCTCGTCGGTGCTCTCGGTCCACACCATTGCCGCTTCGAAGGGCAGCTCACTTGAGGCATCGTCCATCTTGCTCATGAAGAAGGCCTTGCAGTCTCCTGGGACTCGAGGCTTCGCTCGGTCCTTGATGATCTTCTCAAGGTACTCGGAAATACCGCCAGCGTGATGGAATGTCTCTGTTCGAGGAGGCTTGGCAGTTTCGTCGCGGTAGTTGATCTTGACGTTGCGGTGCAGGTAGCTCTTGGCCTCCAAGCGATCGGTGATGAGTTTGGTATCAAAGCAGAGCTTGGCTCCGAAGATCTTGGCATCGGGATGGAAGGTGATCTTCGTGCCGGTGCCGCGAGCGCCAGCCTTCTTCTTGATCTTGCCAAGGGCCTTGCCAGCAGAGAACTCCATTGTATGCAGCTTGCCGTCTCTCTTGATCTCCGCCAGCATTTCAGACGAGAGGGCGTTAACCACCGAGGCACCCACACCGTGCAATCCGCCTGAGTGGGCATAGTTCTTACCTTCGAACTTTCCGCCGGCGTGCAACGTGCTCAAAATGACCTCGAGTGCACTCTTCTTGAACTTTTTGATGGTATCGACGGGGATGCCGCGGCCGTTGTCTTCGACGCTTATCGTCTTGCCATCCTTCTGTAGGACGATATCGATGCGAGTCGCGTGTTTGTTGATGACCTCATCGATTGAGTTGTCGAGCACCTCCCAAAGCAAGTGGTGGTAGCCTCGCTTGTCTGTCCCGCCAATGTACATAGCGGGGCGCTTGCGAACCGGCTCAAGGCCTTCGAGAACGGTAATGTCGTCTGCGGTGTATGACGTAGCCATATCAGGTACTCCTAGTATTCTTCGCCGAGTGATGACACAATGACCTCGCGGGGCTGCATCTTGAGCTGTGAGCGCTTGACCAGTTGCTTGCCTTTGCCGCCTCGCGCGGAGAGGCGGCGTCCGTCGACAGAGACTTCAAACTTCTTGGTCCCTGTGGTGGTCACCATCTTGAGCACGTCGCTCTTACCGGTGCCGGCTACAAAGCCAATGACTCGATCTTCTGGCCCCGCCTTGATGACCGTGACGCCCTTGCCAGCACCCTCGAGCGTGTTGATCTCCGAAGCCTTGCAGCTGAGAACATGGCTCTTGAGTGTGCCGACCACGACAATGTCCTTCTCGCGCACGCTGCAGACATCGACAATCTCGTCTTCTTTGGGAGGGCGGGCGAACTTGCGTCCGCTGCGAGTACTTGGCTCGGCGTGCAACTCCGTCGCAAATCGCAGACCGAAGCCTCTGCCGCTGATGGCCAATAGCTCCTTCGGCGGCCCAAGGCGCGGATCGAGCGAGAACGCGGCGATGATGCGTTCTTTGTCTTTGAACTTGAAGAGCTTCTGCGCAGGGCTTCCGTACCCAGTCGATGCTGGGATGTCGTTTATGCGAGAAACGTAGGCGGTACCAAAGTTGGTGAAGAAGACAACGCTCTCCTTTGTGGAGCCGGGCAAGACCGCCATGACTTCATCGCCTTCACGAAGGCGAGTGGATTTTGGATCTTTGACTTCGCGCATTCGCTTGATCCAACCATCCTTGGTGAGCACGACGTGCGCATCCTCGTCCTGGATGAAATCCTCTTCAGAGAACTCCAACTCGGCGGCTGCCGTGCCGGCTTTGGTGCGCCTTGGAGTACCAAACTCCTCGGCCACAGCAGTGAGCTCACCCTTGATGATGCCCCAAAGCTTGCTCTTGCTCTTGAGGATTGCCTTGATGCGCTTGGCATCCGTTGCCTTCTCTCGCAGCTCCTGGCGGATGATGTTGATTTCGAGCTTAGCCAGTTTATAGAGCTTGAGCTCAAGAATCGCCTCTGTTTGAATCTCGTCGAGACCAAACTTCGCCATGATCTTTTTGGCTGCATCCTTCTTGCCATCACTAGCTCGGATGAGCTTGATGAGAGCGTCGAGAGCATCAAAGATCGTGATGAAGCCCTCGAGGATGTGGATGCGCCTCAGTAGGGCGGACAGTTCGAACTCGTAGCGCTTTGTTGTAACTTCCATGCGGAAGTCGATGAAGTGCTGAAGCATCTCTTTGACGCCCATACGGACGGGTTGGAGCACCTCATTATTGGCAGTTGGAGTAAGAGCCGTGAAGTTACAGTTGAAGTTTTGCTGCAGTGGCGTGTTCTTGAAGAGGTATGCCATGATCTTGTCAGGGTCGACGTCCTTCTTGGTCTCGAGCACCACGCGGATGTCCGTAGTCGACTCATCTCGTACATCGACTAGCTGCGGCAACTTCCGATTTATGATGTGCTCGGCAATGCGCTCGACGATCGTTGCCTTGCTAACTGCGTAGGGAATGGAGTTGATGATGATGAGATCTGTGCCGCGCTGGCGCGCTTCGATCTTGTAGGTGGCTCGGCATCGAATGGCTCCTTGACCGTTCTCGTAGATGCTTCGCAGCTCGATCTTCGAGTTGAGAATCTGGCCACCAGTAGGGAAGTCGGGCCCTTGGATATGCTTGAGAAGGTTGGTGGTAGTGAGCTCCGAATTGTCGATGAGAGCTATGGCGGCCTTGGTCACCTCACGCAGGTTGTGCGGGGGAATGTTGGTAGCCATGCCAACTGCGATGCCGGTGGTGCCATTGACCAGGAGGTTGGGGAAGCGCGCGGGCAAGACCGCTGGCTCTTCCGCAGTTCCATCGTAGTTCGTGCGCATCTCGACCACTTGCTGGCGAAGCTCGGTGAGGAGCTCCATTGCCGGCTTTGCCAGACGTGCCTCGGTGTAGCGATAGGCGGCGGCGCCATCTCCGTCGAGGGAGCCGAAGTTCCCCGAGCCATCGACGAGTGGGAGCCGCAAGGAGAAGTCCTGCGCCATGCGAACCATGGCGTCGTAGACGGCCGTATCTCCGTGTGGGTGATACTTGCCGAGAACGGTACCGACGACCTTGGCCGACTTGCGATGTTTCGCATCCGGGTAGAGGTGCTCGTCAGCGAACATCCCGTAGAGAATGCGACGATGAACGGGCTTTAAGCCGTCGCGCACGTCGGGAAGGGCACGGGAGGTGATGACAGAGAGTGCGTAGGTTAGATAGCGCTTGCGAGTCTCCTCCATGAGGGAGGCATCTAGCTCGTTGCCCCCGCCACCGCCCGAACCTCGCGCCGAAGACGGTGGCTCCTTTGGAGGCGACGCGCCTCCGCCACTCTCGTGAGGTGCCGTCTTGCTCGGCTTCTTTGCTCTAACTACCTTTGGTGCGATTGCGCGCTTTTTGCTGCCCATACGTCGTAAACCAGTGTTTGGCGATTCGATAACCGTGGGCGAAGTGCCCGTGGTGCTCTTGGATATATCGCTTTGAAAATCGCGAAATAGATCCAGCTGATCAGGATGCTCGTCTGACACGTACCTAAATTCGTACTTCGCGGAGAAGGTATAGGCAATTTTTTTGAAGAACGTAGAGATTATGCAAGTATGGCTTTGCCGATCCCGGGGGGATCGAGCGAGTTCCAAGACCGCTTGGAGAAAAGAGTCCGCTGTCACGATGTCGCGAAGCAAGAAACGAAACCGCCCAACGTCCCACCACAGTCGTTCGACCCGACGCCCGCATAGCGAATCGCGAGCGCCGCAGGGCCGGGGAACGCTGCGACTGGGGCTGGTCATTGCCGTCCTCGTTGGCATCAACCTCTACGTCTTTCTATGGCGAGGCGGTACGTCAATACCTGCGGTTATGGAGAAGGCTTCGGTCGCGGGCAATGGAGCTGGCACCCTCCTGGGCAGCCAGGAGCAGCTGAAGCCGGGCACGGCACAGCAGGCAGCAGTGCCCAATGCTGGGCTGGGGATGGGCACACCAGCGCTGGTGCCTGGACGAGTTGTCGAAGGCGAGGTTGTTTCTGGGGATAGCATGGGCCGCATTCTCCGCCGTGAGGGCATGGCGGCCAGTGCAGCGGACGAACTCATCCGGGCGCTAAGTGGCAGCCTCGACCTTGGCAAGATTCGCCCAGGGCAAACCTTCACACTGCGCTTTGCGCCAAATGGTGAGCTCCTCGAGTTTGAGTTCCAAGTCACGAAGGTGAGGAGGGTGCGGGCGAGACGAGGCCCCGACGGCAAGCTCATAGCCGAGAAGCTGGAGGCGAGCACCGAACTCAGACAGGAGCCCCTTGGGGGCGAGATTGAAGGCTCTTTATATGAGTCGCTACAACGAGCGGGAGAGGACACCAGCTTGGTGTCCTTTTTTGTGGATGTCTTCGCATACGATCTCAACTTCTACGTGGACACCCACCCCGGCGATACCTATCGCATGATCGTGGAGAAGGAGTACTTGGAGGGCGAGTTCATCGGCTACGGAAATGTTCTAGCAGCTGAGTATGCAGGCAAGGCCGGCACCCATCGGGCGTTTTGGTGGCAAGCGCCGGGAGGTGAGACAGGCAAGTACTACAGCGAGTCCGGGCAATCCGTGGAGAAGACTTTCCTCAAGACGCCTCTGAAGTTTGCTCGAGTCTCTTCTGGCTTCAATCCCAAGCGCATGCACCCTGTCTTGCACGTGCAGAAAGGGCATTGGGGCACGGACTACGCAGCTCCGCCCGGAACACCCATTTGGTCTGCAGCTCCTGGTCGCATTACCTATCGCGGACGTCGCGGCGGAGCTGGCAACTGCGTCATCGTCAAGCACGAGAACAATCTCCAAACTATCTATATGCACATGCAGGGCTTCAAGAGGGGCCAGAAGGTTGGAACGAGAGTGCGGGCCAAGGACGTTATTGGCTACGTCGGATCCACCGGGCTTGCGACCGGGCCACACTTGCACTTCGCCATTAAGAAGAACGGTCACTACATTGATCCGCAGAAGATGAAGATGGCCCGCGGAGCTGGAGTGGCGAAGAAGCACATGAAGCGCTTTCACGTGGATACGGCGAAGCGAGTGGCCTTGCTCGGAGACATTACCGCCGACAAGGCGATTCCGAATCCCTTTGTAGTCAGATTGGGGAGCTAGCTTGGGGGGGGCTTTGGCAAATCCTTGCATGCGGTACCTTCGATGTCGCATGTGCTCTTCTGTAGCTTCTCGGATTGGTCCGGATCTGCTGGATAGAGTAACACTGTCTCAGTAAAAGTGGTTCACCCCGCATCCTCGGGTAGATAGCGTCGCCCGGTCTCCCACTCCTCGGAGGTTTCGATGAGGATCGCTGTTAGCCGCCAGGCTCGATACCCCCGTAGGGGCCCATCACGTTCACGCTGCGTGATCGCCCTGCCTATCCTTGACCTTAACGGCATAGGGGCCACTGGGTTCGGGTATAGCCGTTGCTTCGAGCATAGCCGTTGCTTCGGAGACAGCCATTGCTGCCTCAGGCGCAAGCGGTTTCGCTGCTCCCCCTCCCATCGAGCAGCCCGTCATAACCAATGTGAAACACAGGAAATGCCAAATGCGCATTGGCGTACTACAGCCCCTTGCCCGGAGCGGGGGACATCCTGCGCCGCGGT
>JAAEPE010000076.1 GCA_024222395.1 Myxococcales bacterium | reverse complement strand
GTCGCCGCCACGGGCACTCATGCCAGCGGCAAGGTCATCAAGATCGATGGTTCCAGCACTGTCTTTCCCATCACCCAGGCGGTCGCCGAAGAGTTTCAGATCGAGCGCGGCGGTCGTGTCACAGTCGGAGTCTCTGGAACGGGGGGCGGCTTCAAGAAGTTCTGTCGCGGTGAAACCGCCATCTCCGGTGCCTCGCGCCCCATCAAGCCGACCGAAGTCGAGATGTGCAAAGCAGCTGGTGTGGAATTTGTCGAGCTGCCCATAGCCTACGACGGCATCGCAGTTGTTGTGAACAAGAAGGCCGACTGGGTCGACCATCTCACCGTTGATGAGCTCAAGATGATGTGGGCGCCAGAAGCCGAAGACAAGATCACCAAGTGGAGCCAGGTTCGCGAGGGGTGGCCCGACAGAGCTCTGCAGCTGCTTGGTCCTGGCGTTGACTCGGGCACCTACGACTACTTCACCAAGGCCATCGTTGGCGTCGAGCACTCGAGCCGTGGAGACTTCGCCCCCAACGAGGATGACAATGTTCTCGTGCACGGCGTATCGACCGATGAGGGCGCCCTCGGCTACTTCGGATACGCCTACTACGCTGAGAACAAGGACAAGCTAAAGCTTGTCCCAATCGAAGATGGCAAGGCAGGGAACGGCGAAGGCCCCATCGCTCCCTCGCCAGAGAGCGTGGCAAACGGAACCTACCAACCGCTCTCTCGTCCCATCTTCATCTACGTCTCCAGCAAAGCTATGCAGCGACCCGAAGTAAGAGCCTTCGTGGAGTTCTACCTCAGCCAGGGCAAGGCGCTCGTCTCTGAAGTTGGGTACATCGCCCTACCCGAAACAGCCCACGCCCTTGTGCGCAAGCGCTTCGCCGACAAGACCATGGGCTCGATGCTCGAGGGTGGTTCGAAAGTGGGTATCACCGTCGAAGAGATGCTCGCCGGAGAGTAGCGCCCGGATTTAGCAATGAAGTGAGGCTGCAATGCTAGACGCGACAGCAAGCGCACTGCGCACGGTGGGAACCGAGAGCGAACCCGCTCCTCGCGCTGCCGGGGGCGGGGAGAAGCTCATTGAGACTCTGCTCCTGCTCTGCGCTGTTCTCTCTATCATCACCACCATTGGCGTACTCGCGGTGCTGCTCTTCGAGACCGTCTCCTTCTTCACGAAGGTGTCTTTCTCGCAGTTCTTCGCCGATGCCAAGTGGACACCACTCTTTGCGAACAAGCACTTCGGTATTTGGCCGCTTGTCTCGGGAACACTTCTGACCTCGGTCATCGCTATCTCGGTGGCGCTGCCTCTGGGCCTTATGGCCGCCATCTACCTAAGTGAGTTTGCTGGACCGCGCACCCGGGCCTTTGTCAAACCAACACTCGAGCTCCTCGCAGGAGTGCCGACCATAGTCTACGGCTACTTTGCCTTGGTCTTTCTCACTCCCATTCTTCAGGCCTTCATGCCCCAGGTCGAGGCCTTCAATGCGCTCTCCCCGGGCCTCATCATGGGAATCATGATCATGCCGATGATTTCGTCGCTTAGTGAGGACGCGCTACATGCAGTGCCCAACGAGCTTCGTGAGGGTGCCTATGGTCTCGGTGCTTCCAAACTCTCCACGATTTTCCGGGTTGTGGTTCCTGCGGCCAAGAGTGGCGTAGTAGCCGCCGTCACCCTTGCCGTATCCCGCGCCATCGGTGAGACCATGATCGTTACGATCGCTGGTGGCGCACAGCCCAACTTCACTTTCGATCCACGCGGCGCCGTAGAGACCATGACTGCTTTCATTATTTCGGTCTCCAAGGGAGACACCCCAACTGGAACCATCGAGTATCAGACCATCTTTGCTGTGGGCTCGATGCTCTTCCTGATGACCTTCACCATGAACTTCATCACCCAGCGTCTGCTCCGCTCTTCGCGTGGAAAGGGGCTCTAGATGGGGCAGAGCGTCGATATCTGTGGATGTCGGAGCAAGCTGGGAGAGCGCCTCTTCCATGTCGGCTGCTGGCTGGCGATTCTCTTGCCGCTCTCCATGCTCATCGTCCTTGTCGCTGACGTTGCTATCGATGGCATCGGACGACTCGACTGGGGCTTCATCAAAGGCTACCCCTCCCGCCGCGCTCATCGGGCTGGCATCTGGCCCGCCTTCTGTGGCACCCTGTGGCTCGTCGGCCTAACGGGCCTGCTCGCGATTCCCATTGGAATTGGCGGGGCCGTCTATCTAGAGGAGTACGGAGGCAATAGCCGGCTGGCTGGCTTCATCGAGCTCAATATCGCCAACCTGGCAGGCGTGCCGTCCGTCATCTACGGTCTGCTCGGGCTGGAGTTCTTTGTTCGAGTTGCCGGTTTGGGTTCTAGTGTCTTGGCAGGTGCCTGCACACTGGCACTACTAGTCCTGCCGATTGTCATCATCTCCTCCAGAGAGGCCCTGCGGACCGTTCCTCATGGCCTCCGTGAAGCTGCTCTGGGGCTCGGATGCACACCGTGGCAGATGATTCGCAAGGTCGTTCTACCTATGGCCCTGCCAGGCATTTTGACGGGCGCCATCCTCTCTGTATCGCGCGCCATCGGTGAGACTGCTCCGCTCATTTTGGTTGGTGCCGTCGTCTTCATCACGTTCACACCTGAGGGCGTGGACTCCCAATTTACAGCCCTGCCTATCCAAATCTTCAATTGGGTTTCCATGCCACAGAAGGGCTTCATGGAAAATGCCGCCGCCGGAATCGTGGTGCTCCTTCTGACGCTACTGTCGATAAATCTGGTCGCCATACTGCTGCGCAATCACTTTCAGCGAAGGAGGTACTAATGGCCGATTCGGCGCACAAGATCCACGCAAGGCAGGTGAAGGCCTGGTTTGCCGATAAGCAGATTCTGCAAGGGGTCGACATGGCAATACCAAAGAATCAGGTCACCGCCATCATCGGGCCCTCCGGCTGCGGCAAGTCCACTTTCATCCGGTGCATTAACCGCATGCACGAGCTTGTGGATGTCGCGCGATTCGAAGGTGAGATTCTGCTCGACGAGCAGGACGTTTACGGCTCGGATGTGGACCCCGTTCTCTTGCGCAGACGGGTTGGCATGGTGTTCCAAAAGCCCAACCCTTTTCCTACGATGTCCATTCGCGACAACGTGCTCGCCGGTCTCAAGATGACGGGGCGCCTAAAGAAATCCGAGGCAGACGCTATCGTGGAACGCTCCTTGGGCAAGGCGGCGTTGTGGGGCGAGGTGAAGGATAGGCTCAAAGAACCCGGGGGCGGCCTCTCCGGTGGACAGCAGCAACGTTTGTGCATCGCCCGCTCCCTTGCTGTCGACCCCGAGGTGCTACTTATGGATGAGCCTTGCTCGGCGCTAGATCCTATCGCTACGGCCCGTATTGAAGACCTGCTAAGCGACTTGCGGCAGAACTATACCATCGTAATTGTCACCCACAACATGCAGCAGGCTACGCGTGTTTCGGACAAGACCGCGTTCTTCCTGCATGGGGAACTCATCGAGTTTGGCGAAACTGACAGTCTCTTCACTCATCCTGCAGACTCACGCACTGAAGACTACATTACAGGAAAGTTCGGCTAATGAGCGACACCACGAAGACTCACACCAACCGAGAGTTCGGGGCCGAACTCGAGAAGGTTCGACAACAGCTCGTCGAAATGAGCAACACAGTTGAGTCTATGATCGGATCGTCCGTAGAGAGTCTTTTGCACGGCAACATGTTCGACGCGAGAGAGACAATCGCGATGGACCAGAGCATCAATCGTCTCGAAGTCGATACAGATGAACTCTGCCTTGTCATACTCGCCACGCGGCAGCCCATGGCCTCCGACCTTCGCTTCATAACCTTGGCTATGAAGATGGTCACCGACTTGGAACGCATCGGCGATCTCGCCGTCAACATCAGCGAGCGGACTCTCGCCCTCGATGCTTTCAAGCCAGAGGTCGTTGGCCCGACACTGGGGCGTATGGCCAAGATCGACCAAGCGCT
>JAAEPE010000075.1 GCA_024222395.1 Myxococcales bacterium | reverse complement strand
TAGAGAGTGAGCAAGAAGGTGATGAGGTCTTCGAGTTGTTCTGGGCTCAAGTGTGATGTCGCGCCGTGGGTATCGGGCATGCCATAGGTCTCGTTGTAGCCCGTCTCGCCAGGGAGGAGCGCCGGATGGAAGGGCGTGGCCTAGCCTCCGCGAACTTTATTATGAGTCAATGTGCAGGTAGCGGCATCAACAGCTATCGACACATCGTATACCTCTGAAATGGAGCAGCCCCAGCCGAAGCATGACGACAAGCTGCCAGAGAAAAGTCGCTTTCATAAATATGGCTCGACGATACCCGAAGGATGGCCACGAAAACGAACTTGCTGCTGTAGGCCGCACCAGGGCGTGCGGAAGTTTGTGACAACGGAATCGACGACAACTGTGATGGTAACATCGACGAAGGGCAGTGCTCGAATCCTGGGGATGCTGATGCAGGACCGGGTGATGGCGGCGCATCGAAGGGCGTCTGCGGCTGCCAGACTGGCTCGTCCTCGGGCGGCCTGGGGCTGCTCATGCTTCTCGGCTTCGTAGCACTCCTTCGCCGCCGTCAGCGTCGCTGAGCTTTGCGGGCAATCCGACTCGTGCGCGGGCTGCGCACGGGAAGGTGAATCACCCTGTAAGAACCGCAACTTGCGGAAAAGTGGAAGATAGTCGCACTTTCTTCGAAGGATTTCCTTGGCCAGGCGTAGTGGTGGGCAAGGAACCCAACATGAAACCAACAACAATCATTGCTCCCCTTCTTGTCGCCTGTTTGGCCTGCAACAGCAAGCCCGCAGCAGAGGCGCCCGCAGCAGAGGCACCCGTCGCCGACTCTCTCCATACCCGAAAACTCACGCTGAGAACCTACCAAGTGCCTGGTGACCGAACTGAGGAGATGCAGCGCATCATCGAGACCCTCTCGTATCCGATCACGATAGTCAGTGCAAACGGGGCCCAGACACAGTTCGTACCACTGTCAAACGTGCTCTTTACTTCCGACGGTAGTTTTATTGTCAATGCGCCACAGGAAATCCACGATGGTCTGCCCGCGGTCATCGAGGCCGTGAAGCGGTCGGAGCCGAAGACCATAAGCATGGTGCGCGTGGACTACTGGCTTGTCGTGGGGCGGCCTGCCTCGGAGACGAATGTGGACCCAAGCCTGGCTCCCATCGCCGATGCGCTGAACTCGGTGGCTGAAAAGACTGGCCCCATGGACTTCGTTCGATTCGAGACTATGCAGCTACAGGCCATTGAGGGCAAATGGGCGCAAGGAAGAGGGCTGCACACCCAGATCAAACAAAAGGCGACTGTGGAGAATGGCAAGGTCGTGTTGCAATTTGAGATTGAAACCGGCGATAAAGGCCGCATCGAAACCGAGCTGCGTCTTGCAGCGGGCCAGATTGCGGTACTCGGACAGGTGGGTCACAACACCGAGCCCCAGGTAAGCCCTGAGCCCGTCTTCTATATCGCCAAGGCGGAGATCCTAAAATAGACCCGATGATCGAAGTGGCGGACGCTGATGAATCTTCGCGCGCGAAGAGACGAAGACCCCACGGTCATGACCCTAGACTACAATGCAAAGCTCGAGGCTCTCTTCTCGAGCACAGAGGCGAGGCTCACCAACGTCCTCTTTCGCTATCTGTGGAATCGCCAGGACGTTGAGGACACGATTCAAGACGCCTTTGTTCGACTGTGGCGCATGCAGTCCAAGATTGACTGGGAGCGGGCGGAGGCCTTGATTTTTCGCATCGCCATCAACGCCGCATGCTCAAAGCTTCGCAAGCGAAAACTGTGGAGCCTGGTGCCCTCTGCAGATGAAACTAGCCAAGCCGCCACGCCTGAAGTGGAGATCGAGATGGCTGAGGCGAACGACATGCTTCGCAAAGCGGTTGACGCACTTCCCGAGAAGCTCCGAAGTGTCATATTGCTCTGCCAATTCTCCGAACTCCAGTATGACGCGGTCTCCGACATACTCGGCATCCCCGAGGGTACAGTGGCGTCGCGCCGGAATCAGGCCATCACACGGCTGCGTGCTACACTTTCCGAGCGAGAGCTAGCATGAGTAAGGAAAGTAATTCGCTGCCACCCGAACTCGCCGAGTCAGCGGTGCTATGCGACAAAGTAGAGCCATTGCCAAACGGTATGGCGAAACTCCGTGCACGACTGGACGCAGAGGGCAGCAAGAGCAATCGGTGGTTTCAGCTTGCGCTTGTGGGAAGCGTGGGGGTTGCAGCCGTCGCAATTCTGGTCCTTCTCGGTGGCAACCCCGAGTCCAAACCTCGAGTTTCAGAGCTCTCCTTTCGCGAAGGAGGCTTTGTCGATCGGCAAGCGATTCACCTGGGGCTGGCGGAGGCGCCCCCACCGGAGGAAAGCCATATCGACGTTGACACCGGAAGTCCCGATATTTTGTTTCGTTGGATACAGACCAGTCCGCGCAGGCCAGGGCGAAATATTCTCGATCCAAGTGGCCCAGCCTCGGCACTGGCGAAGAACACAATCGCCTATCTCAGCCCATAGGTCGGTACGATAGCGCTGTGGACAGTTCAGAGGGACGAGCCCGAGCGCTCCTGGAGTGGCTTGG
>JAAEPE010000074.1 GCA_024222395.1 Myxococcales bacterium | reverse complement strand
CATGAACCAAGACGCGAGACGCGGCCTGTTGGCTGGAGGAAACTTCATCACGGACTCTGTAAAAATCATTGATAAGTGGCCGCAGCAGGATGAGTTGGCCTCGATCCGTTCACAGTCAATGAGCAGCGGCGGTGGACCGTATAACGTGCTAAAGGATCTCGCTGCGATGAAGGTTGGGTTTCCTCTAGAGGGCGTCGGTCTGGTGGGCGACGACGCCAACGGGCAATGGATCAGGCAGGACTGCGATGATCACGGTATCGATGCAACACAACTCCGTACGACTTGTGATGCAGCGACTTCGTACACCGACGCAATGTGTGTCGAGAGCGACGGAAGGCGCACGTTCTTTCACCAACGAGGTGCGAACGCCCATTTTTCAGTAGACCATATCGATCTCATCGCAAGCCGCGCAAAGATCTTTCTGCTTGGCTATCTGCTTCTTCTCGATACGTTAGATCAACTTTTCGATGATGGACGCACCGAGGCATCTCGCGTGCTGGAGCGGGCTCGTGAGTTAGGCTTTATGACGGCAGTTGAAACGGTCTCGTCTCCTGATCCTCGTTTTCGGATGGTCGCGACGGCTGCACTGCGGCACGCAGACATTTTCTTCACCAACGAAGTTGAGGCATCGTTGATTCTCGGTGAGCAGGTCAACGCAAGTGTCACGTGCCTTGGTTCCGCGGCGGAGAAGATTGCCGCACTGGGATGCCCGGGGCGCGTTGTTGTTCATAGTACGAAAGGGGCCGTTTGCCATGAGCATGACGGAACGCTGTCTTGCCAGGCGGCCTTGAGGCTCCCTGATAATTTTATCAAAGGGAGCACTGGGGCGGGCGATGCGTTTACTGCCGGGTTTCTTTCGGGCGCGCACGATGACTGCACGATTGATGAATGCCTCATGCGAGGCGTTTGTGTCGCGGCAGCAAGTCT
>JAAEPE010000073.1 GCA_024222395.1 Myxococcales bacterium | reverse complement strand
CTTTCGTTTGCGTAAGAACTTTCGAATTGTGCGCTGGCCTGCATCAAGGCGATTGCGTCCCAGGTCTTGCTCCTCCATCGACTGGGAGAGGTCGAGAACGAACATGATGTCCACGCCTCGCACGCTTCGAGTGGATTCGGTGAACGTCTGCGGCCTTGTCAGCGCCACAACAATCAGAGCCAAGGCCATCACTCGCAAGAGCGTCGGCAATCTCGCGAATCGAGCCATCCGTCCCTGTGGAATCGCGGCGAGGTCTCCTGTTCTCGGAAACCACAGGCTGGCGCGCCTTCCGAGCGGCCTAGACAGGCCCAGCCATGCCACCAAGGCAACTCCCAGAAGAAACGAGAGGGCCCATGGGCGACCAAGTCGCAAGACTTCGCCTCCTCGCACGTCGTCAGCAAAATGCCAAGCCCCCGCAAGAATGACCGCCAGCCCGCCAACGAGCAGAAACATATTCCTCACGCGAAATTGGCTACGCACGCGCAATCTCCCTGGGACGTCCCTGTGCCAACGCCGACTCCTTCGTTCGCTCAATGAGCGCCCTTGCGCTGTAGAGAGCCCCCCTCGCCTCATCCGCTGAGACGTCGGCACCTGCGTACTTCACAAGATCACAGTGAGTCAGCCATGTATTGACCGCGTCACTCCACTCATGGCTATCAGGCACACTTGATAGTCTCGACCGAATTTCGGAAGACGTCTGATCAAGGGCCGCAAAATCGAATCGCCGCCCGAGATACTCGCGAAAGATCTCAGACATATCCTGAAACACGGGCTTGAATTCGTCTCCATCCAACCCCCCAGACGCTTCAATGACGTCGAGCGCAGCCAGAGCTTGCTCATGCGGAGGCAGCACTGGCAAAATGACAAGGGTTCGCGGGCGCCTCGAGCGGCGCCCTAAGAGTCGCAAGGCAATGACAAGGGCAATGAGCGCAAACATGCCGACGGCAGCCTTGATGAGCAAAGACCAATCGCGAATCGGAGCGTCTCTTGGGGTAGCAGGTGGCAGTAGGACCGGCCACTCACGATCTACCATACGAAGTATCGCCAGCGGGGACGCTGGCCACTGCAGAGACTTCTTCTCTCCAGATGAATCGCTCACCTCAACGGAGGCACCGGGAATGCTGGCGATATTGGTATCGAAGACCACCAGAGTGAAATCGCCGACAGATCGAAGCATGCCTCCCGCATCTTGCATAGTTTCGACCCTCCTGCTGCGCTCTTCGATTTCGGGCCCTAACGCGAGCGACGCTGGCCACAAGAGCGAGCTTGTGCCCTCGTGCCGAACCGTGACGACCAGGTGAAACGGCTCCCCCAAAGCGACCCGCTCCTTCGATACCCGCACATCGATCGCTGGTTCTCCCGCATCAGCCCATGCGGTGGCGCATGTCAGAGAGAGGAGAACGCAAAACGCGAACATGCACGAAGGTCTCATGTATGTATCATCCGTCGCTCGCGTCGCCGAAAGAAGTGCACCAGCGCGTCTACGTGCGACTCGTTGGTTTGCACCTCGACAAAGTCGAGCTTTAGACGCCGCAAGACAACCGCCCGCTCTGCAGTCGAGGCTGCTACTCGACGTCGGTACTCCTTCGCCTCTGGCCCGCCCGTATCGAACTCGAGCAGCACGCCGCTCTCGATGTCCTGAACGACGAGGAGCCCAAGATTTGGCAATGCACTCTCCAACGGATCGGAAATGATGATGGGCACAAGGTCGTGCCGCCTGGCGGCCATTCGAACCGGCCTCTCCCAGTCGGTTGCAAGTAAATCCGAGATCAAGAATCCAACACATCTCCGTTTGATCACCCGACTCAAGTACTCGAGCCCGACGCCAACGTCTGTCTTGCGGGACTCGGGCTCATAGCTCAGAACCTCTCGTATGACCCGGAGAACATGCTTCTTCCCCTTCTTTGGCGGTAGGTAGAGTTCGACCTTATCAGTGAAGACGATAAGCCCCACCCGGTCATCGTTGGCGATTGCAGAAAACGCCACCATCGCAGCCATCTCTGCCGCGACCTCGCGTTTGCTCTGCTCTTGGGAGCCAAAGAGGCCAGATGCACTCATATCGACGAGTAGCATGACGGTCCTGTCCCGCTCCTCGGTGAAGAGTTTGATGTGGGCCCGGCTCATGCGCGCGGATACGTTCCAGTCGATGGAACGAACGTCATCACCCGGCAGGTATTCACGCACCTCGGAGAATGCCATTCCGCGCCCCTTGAACACGGAATGATAGCGCCCTGCGAGTTGCTCGGAAACCAAGCGTGACGCCGAGAGTTCTATCTTACGAATTTTTCGTAGAATGTCTCGTGAAAGCACGAAGTGTCGCCCCTCCCCTAGGGAACTTCAACTGTTTCAAAGAGGCGCTGAATGACTTGTTCGGTATCAACATCCTCGGCCTCAGCTTCGTAGCTAAGCGCAATCCGATGTCTCAGCACATCGTGCCCTACAGCCTTGACGTCCTCGGGGGTCACGTACCCTCGATGGCGGAGATACGCGTGAGCACGAGCTGCCATAGCCAGAAAAATTGATCCCCTAGGTGATGCCCCATGCTCGACCAGATCCTCTAGCTCGGAGAGCCCGAAATCGCCTGGCTTGCGGGTCGCGTGCACAACGTCGATTATGTAGTCGCGAATGCTCTCATCGATATAGATCGAAGAAACCGTACTCCGTGCGGTCAGGAGTTCTTCAACGCTGCACACCTTCTCGACGGTTGGCTTTGCTGTTCCTGTCATGCGATCCATGATTTCGCGTTCTTCCGTCCTACTCGGATAGCCAGCACGAATCATCAGCATGAAGCGGTCAAGCTGCGCTTCTGGGAGAGCGTAAGTGCCCTCCTGATCGATGGGATTCTGTGTCGCAAGCACCATGAAGGGCGAAGGCAGAGCATCAGTTTCATCGCCGATGGTGACCTGCTTCTCCTCCATCGCTTCGAGCAGTGCGGCCTGGACCTTTGCGGGTGCCCTGTTGATTTCATCCGCTAGTACTAGATTGGCGAAAATCGGCCCGTGCTTCTTCGAGAACTGACCGCTCTGCATGTTGTAGATGGTCGTACCCGTGATGTCAGCAGGCAAGAGGTCAGGTGTGAACTGGATGCGGTGAAAGCTGGCATCCACTACCTGGGCGAGTGTCTTCACGGTGAGTGTTTTCGCCAACCCGGGCACGCCCTCAATCAGGCAGTGCCCGCCACAAAGTAGGGCTATCAGAATTCGGTCGACCATGTAGTGTTGGCCAACAATCACTCTGCCAACCTCCTTCGTAAGAGTGTCGATGAAGACACTCTCTCGAAGGACCTGTTCGTGTACGGCTTTGACTAGCTCGTTGCCTTCCAACTTGGTAGTCCTTAGCGCTCGCCTATGGGCTTGGGAGTCAAGTCTCGGTCGCCTTCGTAAATCTGTGAGGGCCGGAAAATCCGGTTGCTCTCTAGCTGCTCGAGCCAGTGGCTAAGCCAACCCGCGGTACGAGCCATCGCAAAGATGGGCGTGAAGATATCGGTCGGAATACCGAGTTTCTCGTAGACGATGCCACTATAGAAGTCGACGTTCGGGTACACACCCTTTGAACCTACGAGATCTTCCATCGTCTTCTCGAGTTCAACGGCAACATCGTAGAGAGGCGTCGATCCAAGCTTCTTGAAGACATCGCCAGCGAGCCGCTGGAGAACGCCAGCCCGAGGATCTTTGACTTGGTACACGCGATGTCCGAAGCCAGGAACCTTGCGTTTGTTCTTGACCTGATCCTCCGCCCATGCACGCACGCCGCCTTTGGGAATCGCGCGCAAGGTTGTGAGCACATCCTCGTTGGCCCCGCCGTGCAGTGGTCCTGCGAGTGTCGCGATTGCCGCGGATACCACTGCGTAGGGATCCGCAAGAGTTGACCCCGTGACTCGTGCGGAGAACGTCGATGCATTCATGCCGTGCTCGGCGTGCAGAATCAGAGCCACGTCCATCACTTTGACGGCGAGTGGATTCGGATCTCGATCGGTTAGCATGTAGAGGAAGTTCGCGGCGTGGCCTAGATCGTCCCGAGGCGCTACTGGCTCATCTCCGCAGCGAATGCGATGCCACGCAGCGACCATCGTCGGTGTCTTGGTGAGGATGCGCATCGCAGCGCCCCAACGTTGATGTTGCTCATCAGGGTACATGTCTGTCGGATAGAACATGCCAACCGACGACATCGATGCCACGAGAGCATCCATCGGGTGACCGCTCTCCGGGAGACACTTGAGAAAGTCGATGATCCGAAACTTCAGCCGTCGATGATTTCGAAGTTTGCCAACAAAACCATCGAGTTCTGGCTGGGTCGGCAGGTTGCCCTTGAGGAGCAAGTAGGCGACCTCTTCGAAACTACATGACTCAGCGAGTGACTGAATCGAGTAGCCTCGATAGTAGAGCTTGCCCTCCTGGCCATCAATCAATCCGATCTTCGATCGAGTGGCTGGTACACCGGCCAATCCTGGTACGTATTCAACGGTCATTATGCTCCCTATGGCTAAGTCAAGACGTGGAAATGAGGTTGCTTTATAGCTGCTTTGTTTCGCTACTGCTATCATCGCAAGCGATGAATGAGGGTGAAACGAAGCAGCCTGACTGCGAGCAAAGGGATTGCGAGGAGAGCCTCTCTCCCATGGACTTCTCGACGTTCGTACTCTCTCTAGCGTCGAGCGCCATGGTCAATCTCGGCATTGTCGATGGCGAAAAAATTGCCAGTAGTGGGGCCGACTTGGTCTCGGCCAAACAACTCATTGACATTCTCGGTGTCCTCGAAATCAAGACTCGGGACAACCTCAGCGACCCAGAAGACAAACTTCTTAAGAGTCTTCTCTACGATTTGCGCGTGCAGTACTGCGACGCTCAGAAACGCGAATTGCAGAAAGACTAGTTGATGCGACGACTCCAGTCGGCCAGCAGATCGGGCGTCAGCAGCAGAGTTCTTGTGTGCGCTCTGCTCGCGACATCCTTCGCCTGTCGCGAGCGCGAGACTACCCAAGGTCCAGACCAGGCTTCCGTGACAGCTACGCATGTCTCCGACGCTAGCGTAGCCGGTCAATCAAATAGCGGCCCAGTGCGTATAGTCTACCCGTCGGCGCCCGGATCGTTCGTCAAGCTCGTCCGAGAGCTCTCACCATCGGTAGTGCACCTTCGCTCTTCTCACAAAGTGCACGGCGGGCCCGCGGCGCTTCTTCCGGGGGCAGGCGATAGCAACGCTCTGGGTAGCGCATTCGTTCTCGACAGAGATGGACACCTAGTCACTTCAGCTCACCTCATTGGCACGGCGCCCGAGATCCGAGCCGTGCTTGCTAGTGGCGACGAATACGTGGCCCAAGTCGTAGGCCAAGACGCCAAACTCGACCTCGCCCTTCTCAAGATCAATGCTCCAGCAGCTGTCCTCACCCCCATCCGCACGGGCGATTCGGATCCGGTCGAAGTGGGTGAGTGGGTCCTCGCGCTTGGCAACCCCGAGGGCAGCGAGGTCACCGCAAGTGCCGGAATTATCTCCTCGCTAGGAGCCAGCAATCGAGACGAGATTGCCGGCACACAAACCAACTACCAGAGCTTCATGCGCACCGATGCCAAGATCGATGTTGGCAACTCAGGAGGCCCACTGGTGAATACCGCAGGAGCGGTTATTGGTGTTAGCAGCGCTGTCTCCACCAAGAGCGGTGATATGCGCCTAGTTGTTCCCATAAGCCGGGCCAGGCAAATCTTCCCGATGCTCAAGACCGACGGGGTAGTCACTCGCGCGTGGCTGGGAGTCTTTGTGCATCCAGTCGGCAATGAGGTCGCCAAGGCGAAGAGGCTGGAACGAGCAAGCGGTGCGCTGGTGTCCGACGTAGTCCCGGCCAGCCCCGCTGCCCGCGCGGGCATCGTCGCAGGCGACGTCATCATCGAATTCGACGGCAAGGCCGTTGACCATCGCACCCTGCCCTTCCTCGCGTCGACCGCAGGTGTGGGTCGTCAGATTCCTGTGCTCGTGTGGCGAAGCGGGCAGCCTAGAGAACTCATCGTCGTCAGCGCAAAGATGCCCGAATAGGGCGCGCGCGCGCAGCCGCTAGACCGTCGAGCGAAAAGAATGACCGAGGATGGTGAGTTCTGATTTTTCGAGTGCAAGGCGCGAATGAGGATTTTGCCGGGGCAAATGACGAAATGAGCAACGCTGCAATCGGGAAAGCAGAACCATCAGACCGATCATTGTTTACACTCGGCGGTCTAGAATACGGGGTCGACAAATCGCGCCATCACGGTCTTCACCCCAACGGTAGAGAAGTCGATGGCGAGCTTCTGATTCTTGCCTTGCCCTTGGCTTGTGACCACGCGCCCCAAGCCAAAGCTCTTGTGTCGAACTGTAGCCCCCGCAGCGATCTCAACGAACTCCGCGCTCTGATCGAAGTTGAACTCGTCACAGCTCTCGTATGCGACTTCGCCCTCAACCGAGTAGGTTGGGAATTCCTTGTATTCGGAGCGCTGATCAAACTCATCGCCCCCCGCCCCTCCGAAGGCCTTGCGCTGCCTACCCGGTGCAGTGCAGTTCATTGGCACATCCGAGTACTGAGAGGTTGAGTCGTAGGAATCACCGCTGAACTTCCCGGCGCGCGCGGGTCTGCGGCGAAACGTGGTGTTCTCGGGTTCAGGATCGGGCCTGGTTCGGATTGCCAGGCAGTCTTCAGGGATTTCGTGCAAGAAGCGCGATGGCGTCGTGATCTTTACGTCCGCCCACTTGCGTCGAACTCGGGCGCTAGTAAGTACAAGGCGATCCATCGCCCGTGTGAAGGCCACGTACGCGAGGCGGCGCTCTTCTTCGAGGTCTTTGCGATCCTCAGAGGCAAGCGTGTCTCGATTCTCGCGAATCGATGGAAAGAGCCCGTCTTCCATGCCGACAACGAAGACAATCGGGTACTCGAGCCCTTTGGCGGCGTGCACCGTCATCATAGTGACCGCTGAGCCACGTCCGTCTTCGCTATCGGCAGACGATGCCAGGCTAATGCGCTCTTCAAACTCTGCGAGTGTGCCTTCGCCGTCGGTCTCATCATCAAAGTCCGACGCCATCGATACGAGTTCCGCGAGGTTGTTGACGCGATCGCTCGCGTCCGTCGTGCCCTCTTTTTCTAGACGTTCTCGATACGTCGAACGCTCGACCACCTGGATTAGGAACTCGGAGACCGAAGCCCCCGCCTTCTTAACGGAGGCAAGGCCATCGATGATGTCGAGGAAGTGCTTCAATTTCTTGCGAGCAGCCGCTTTCACTTCGGGAACTTCTCCCCGAGCCGCATCCCGAGCGCCTTCAAGATAGGATATATTCTTAGACTTGGCGTAGTAGCGAACGTGGTCGACAGTCGTCTTGCCGATGCCCCGCGCAGGCACATTGACAATCCGGTCAAAGCTCATGTCGGCGGCCGGATTGCTTACCAGGCGCATATATGCCCGTATGTCTTTGACCTCCCTGCGTTGGAAGAATGAGACGCCACCGACAATCTTGTACATGATGCCGCGAGAGCGCAGCATTTCTTCGAGGACTCGACTCTGCGCATGAGTTCGATAGAGAATGGCCATATCGCCCCATTCTCGCCCCTCCTCCGCCACAAGCCCCTCAATGGCACATGCCACGAAATCGCCTTCGGCGCGCTCATCTCGAACCTCTTCCCAGAGTACAAGCTCGCCACCATCGCGGTCCGTCCAAAGCTGTTTTCGGTGCCGATCTTGGTTGTTGATGATGACGCCGTTTGCTGCTGCCAGGATAACCTTGGTCGAGCGGTAGTTCTGCTCGAGCTTGACCTCCTCGGAATCAGGATAGTCCCGTTTGAAGTCGAGCAGGTTGCGCGGCTCCGCCCCGCGCCAGCTATAGATGCTCTGGTCATCGTCACCAACGACCGTCAGATTACGAGTGTCACCGACAAAGCCCTGCACCAAGTTGTACTGGACAGGGTTCGTGTCCTGGAACTCATCAACAAGGACGTGTTCAAAGCGCTGACGCAACTGCGGCCCCACGACCTTGTGAGCAAAGAGGTCGCGTACCTTGAGCAATAGGTCGTTGAAATCCACCGCATCCTCGCGAACAAGGGCACCGCGATACATCGGGTAGATGATGCTGATGACAGCAGCGAGATACCCAAGCTTGTTGTACTCGACCGGGTCTTCTCCCTTGTTCTTCGCAGAACCGATGGCGCTGAGCACACTCCTGGGTGTGGCCTCTTCCTTCAGATTCCGTTCTTTGAGCAGTGCGCCCACTAGGCGCATCTGGTCGTCGTCATCAAATATGTTGTAGTCGGGCGATAGCCCAACCTCCTCGTGGAACATGCGCAACAGACGTGCACATGTTGAGTGAAATGTGCCAATCCACATGGGGCGAGCGTGGTAGCCCAGCATTTCGCCCAAGCGCTCCTTCATCTCACCCGCGGCCTTATTCGTAAACGTCACTGCCAGGATGCGGGACGGATGCACACCACGCCCGACGAGAGCAGCGATGCGCTGCACCAGCACACGGGTCTTGCCGCTACCTGCCCCCGCCAGGACCATGAGAGGCCCTTCTCCGTGTTTCACAGCTCGGTCTTGTTCTGGATTGAGTTGCATAGCTCTTCCCTCGGATCATGTACCACAAAGAAAACCGGGCCTCGATTGAGACCCGGCTTGTCCGGCGAAGATTCCCGACCACAAGGGCCGGGGCGTTCGCTATTTGCAAGCGGCAAGGCCGCTCGTACTCTGGGACTAGAACTTCAGACGCGCCCCTAGACGAGCAGCCGGCGCTGCGTATCGCCCACTTTGAAGAGGGTTTCCAAAGTTGCGGTTCCGGCGAACTGGCTCGCCTAGCTCAGCTCCGCTGGTTTGGTCGAGCTCTTTCAAGTATACGAGATCTTCGTACGAGCCACCGACCACGGGATTCACGTTGAAACGAGTGTAGACGTCGTCAACAGCAGCGACTTTTTGTCCAAGGAGGAAGTCAAAAGCCGTCACGTGGAAGAAGTCGAGCATGACTTCAAGCTCCATACCTTTGCCCAAGTCGCGCTTGTATCCGAGGTGCACGCTGGTATCGGTGTTGAAGTCTGTACGCCCCATAGCTCCTCGCGGAAGCACCATGGTCTCGTTACGACCATAGCGATAGTGAGCACCCGTAGCGTTTCGTGGCGTGCCGGATAGAGCTCTGAAGCTGAGTCCGGTAGTCAATTCGCCAGCCTCCTTGAAATCGAAGACGTAGTAGCCATCGAACTTCAGTGAATGCGGGCGATCTTGTGGCAACGCACCATCGCGGTTCGCCATCAGCTCTGGCAGATCGAAGAGCGAGGTGATGTTCGGGTCAATTTGTCCGTTGTTGCTTGAGAAAAGGCCTTGGTAGTTACCCTCGGTCTTCGAGTAGGTGTAGCTCGACTGAACCATGAACTTCCGAGAGAAGCGCTTTGTGAGTGTGGCCTCAACTGCATTGTAGTCACGACGTGGGGCATCGAATTCTCGAATGCCACGGAACTGGTTGAGCTGGTTATTGAGACGAACAAGTTCTTCGAGGTCAGGCTCGTCCATTCCCGTCTCGTTCTCGATCTTCTCAAGAAGCTTTTCTTCCTCTTCTATGGACCAAGAACCTGGGTTTGCCAGGATGTAGGTTTTAGCGTTGTCCGTGGAGAGATCTTCGAGAACTCGGCCAAGCGTACGATTCTTGTAGGAAAGGCTGAGCTTGAGGTCTTCCATGACCTCGTATTCGATGCCAAGAATTGCCTCGTCGAGGTATTGAGCTTCTAGACCAGTGGCGACCAAGACGCCAGCGCCAGTGAGTTCATCTCCGTTGGCTGGATCCTGCCCACTGGTAATACAGTTTTCACCCGAAGGGCTGCCTCCTAAGTTCGGATCGGCATCTCCGCACTGAGGCTCACCTTCGTTATTTGTAGCATCGGGGTCGTAGCTCGAGCGCATCCAGCTCTCGCCACCGAAGGAGCGGTCGTTGATATCCATTGGAATGGACTCGTAGTAACGCCCCCAGCTGCCGTAGACCTTCGAGCGCCCCTCTTTGGTCCAGTCATAGACCATGCCGATACGAGGTGCCCACATATTGCCCAGCTTCATGGCGTTCTTGCCAAGAGTCTCACCGGTGCCCACTGCGACGGTCCCCCGGAGATGCTCGGCATGGCGTAGACGCTGCTCTTCGTAGCGCATTCCAGCGTTGAAGGTCAGGTTCGGTAGAATTCGCCAGCTGTCCTGCAGGAAGCCAGCGAAGTTTAGAGTCCTGCCTTTGACGTCCCCGGATGGGTGGTAGTTACAAGCGGCAAGGTCAGCATCATCTCCGGTGCCCCGACCACAGGAATCGGGGAAGTTGCCCGAGTCATCGCCTTCAGGAGCTATAGCGACGTAGCGAAATACCTCAATCTCCTTGGCTGTATTTCCGAGACCTTGGCGGTTGATAAAGCGTACGTCACCGGAAATGAGACGCTTCTTGTTGAGGAAGTTGCTCTCCAAATCGACACCACCTTTGATTTCGTGGCTACCTGCGGCCTCCATACGCTGGGTCACCGATACTCGTCCCAAGGTGCGTTGCTCTTCCTCGTCTTCAAGGAAACCGATTCCGCCAATAGCGTAGCCAATGCCGAGAGAGTCGGGGCAATTTTCGATGTTTTGATATGGATCGTGCTCCTCATCTGCGGAGTCTCTGCAACCCAGGATGGTTGCAGGTGTTTCGCGAGCGAGTCCGGTGGTTTGGTTGGTGCCTGCAGCCCAATCGCCGAAGTTGCCGTACTGAAGCACCTGCTGCGGAATAGAATTCGCGACTTCTGCGACAGAACCAGACTCGTGCGTCGAGCGGTGCACCCCCACAATGCCTTCAACCGTAGTCTTTGCATCGTTGAGTTTGGACGTCCATTTGGCGCTCACATCCGTTGTAAGAACCTGTACGTCGCGGCTGACAGCCTGAGTTTCACCGGCAATACCAATGTTCTGCTGTGAGTTTGGAGTACCAGAGAACGTGACTTGACCAGCGTGCTCGGGGGTCGGGGTGTAGTTGACCTTGGAGACAAACTGATACTCAGTAGCCTGGTAGCGCTTGGTGCTGCGGTCGAGCTCATCGTAGATGCGGAAACCGTCATCGCCCACATCCGGATCACCGTCGCCCAGAGCAGGATCACATATCGATAGATCGCCGTTATCCATGCGCACGCGACAATCAGTCTGACGCTTGGTGATTCGCTCCGTGTCGCTTGCAATGAAGCGTGGGGCAATACCTACGAAGAACCAGAGCTTGTCCTTGATGATGGGACCACTAAGAGTAGCTCCCACGCTCCAGTCATAGACCAGGTTGCTCTCGATATCGACCCAGCTCTCAATCGGGTCGAACTCGTTGCGCTTTTGAAGGAGTGAGTTTGTGAACTTAGTAAAGACAGCTCCGTGGAAGTCGTTGCTACCACTCTGGGTAACAACGTTGACCACACCACCGGTCGAGCGACCGTGCTCAGCCATGTAGCCACCTGTGATGACCTCAATCTCCTCAACAAACTCGTTGATGACAGGGGAACCAACCGTTCCGTAACCGAGGCCGGTGGTGTTCACGCCGTCAACGACGTACTGATTCTCCAGAGAAGAGGAACCTGAGAATGAAACACCGACGCCATCGCCTTCAGCACCAGCGGCGGTCTCAAGAGCACCCTCGAAACTATGGCCGGGAACAGGAAGATTCTCGGTGAACGACTTGTTGATAACGATGCCCTGGGTAGTCTTGGTGGTATCGATGAGTGCACGACCGCGGATGGTCACGGTCTCACCGCCAAGCCGCGAGAGGTCAAGCTTTGGATAGAGCTGCTGGCTCTTGCCAATGTTGACCCGTACGTTCATCTTGCTCTTGGTATCTCCGTAGATGAGGAGAACCGAGTAGTCCCCGGGTGGCAGAGATGACACTTTGAAGCTACCACCACTGCCAGTCATGGCGTTGTAGTCGTTCTTGCGCTCGACAGAGGTAATAACGATCGTCACACCGGGGAGAAGCTCGCCAGTCGCTTTGTCTTTTACCGTGCCCGAGATAGCTCCCGTGGTGGAATCCTGCGCATGGACAGCAACCGGCGCGATGGCTGGTGCGGCGACGACGCCGAATGCGGCACAGGCGCGAATGATTTGTTTCTTGCTAAACATTCTTCAAATCTCCTAAGGAGCTACCGTAGTCCAGTTGATAATGATGTCTGCTGCGATAGCAGCGCCATCAACTTCTTGAAGCCCCGTACCGATAGTGAGGCTATAGGCAGCCCCTGCATCGAATGATGCACCGACACTCACGAGAACCTCGCGTGGATTCGCCTGGACAACTGGTGTAACGAGAACACCGGCTGTGTCGGCGGTGACTGTAATCGCAGCTACCGTCGCTGGGTTGACAGCGGCATTGAACCTGATGAGAACATCGCCTCCGTCAACAGCAACAGCAGTAGCGCCATCCTCGGGGGCGCTGGTGGAGAGCTTGAAGTCAGGTGTGGTCGTGAAAGCGATGCGGCTATCTTCTTTGACGAAGTGCCCATCGGCATCACCAAGCGCGGTTGAAACAACAATCTCGTAGTAGGTATCTAGCTGCAGTGCATCGGCGATGACCGCAATTTTCGAGTCAACAGCGCTAAGAGTCGGTGTAATGGCAACTGCTTCACCGTCTGTAGCTGGCGTGCCATCGCTAGACGGAGTCCCATCCTTCTTGAGCGTAATCGCTCCGAAGGTAGCGAGTGATACGTCAGCGTTGAATTCGAGTTCAATATTGTCGAAGTCTGCGACCGTTGTGCCGTCGCTGGGAATACTGTCCTCGAGCGCAAGGGGTTCGGTAACCCAAGATACTACGTGGGCAGCAGCAAGCGTTCCCCCAAGCACGTCGGCAAGGGTCGGAGCCACCGTAATCTCGTACGTGGTCTCGGGGTGGTAGTCCGCATCGAGAGAAAAGCTGATAGCGGTCGCATCACTGTCAGTTACAAGCGGCGAAATAGGAACGTCGACGCCATCGGCGGTGAGAGTAATTGCCCCAACGCTAGTAGGATCTACATACGCATTGAGTGCAACAAGCAGGAAGCTCGAGCCACTAAGCGAAACGTCAACATCGTCGTGGCGCGGTACGGAGTTCGCGACCTTTAGCGTCGTGGTAGCGAACCCTATCCTCGAGGTATCGCCACCGCTGCAGTCGTTCTCAATGTTGCCATCAGCCGGCGCGCAAATAGGATTGTCATCGTAGTCGACGACCTCAGGTCGGAAGGTCACGCCACACTCGGCACCAGTCCGCAAGCCGTAGGCTTCCAAAGGCTTGACAACGATGGCGGGACCTAGGCCACGAAAGCTCAATTTGTCGTTCGAGGGAAATGTTTGGTTTCCCGATGGGCTCCAGAAACTAAGCTCGGCGTCGAGAGGAATGTTGACGCCGTCGCAGATAACAGAGACAGCAAGTTCTACATTATCAGTCCCTTCTGCGGGGTTGTAGTCGATCATGCGCATGTTATCTGCGGCACCATCTTCATCCTCATCGAGGATACCAATGGGAGCTCCCGTGTCCGGATTCAAGCAAACAGTGTCACAGTGAAGCAACGAGTCGACCGGACCAGCGCAGTCCGCAATATCATCAGGAGTGGTTCCCCGAGGAATGGGACTGTAGGAACCGTCGGCGCATCCGATCTCCTCTATATCGCTTCCGCGAACGAGCTCGTCGAGCACGATGCGAATCTCTTGTGCGTTAAGAACGAATGCACTGTTGACCTCGCCATCATCGTTCTCAAAGAACTCGTCGGCATGCTCACCGAATGCAAGTTGCCCCACCTTAATGAGGCTCGTTGTATCCTCGGTGATTTGCTCAGTCACAAGCACCTGGCGAACCATCGGGGGTCCAGCTGGGTTCAAGTCTTCGCGACTATCAGGCGCCTCGCACGCTGCTGTTGTGACACCAACCGCAAGAAGAAGTAGTCCCCCAAACGCGCTCTGGTACAGGGAATTGGGTCCAGATTTCGTTATCCTCAGCATTGCCATTCGCTCCTTTCACGGAGTGTTCGATATTGTTCGAGATTCAACTACGCCACAAGTGATCTAACCGGATTGTCGTTTAGCGTGTCGGCCTTTTACAAAGGGCCTTGAAGGGTTGTCAAGGGAACTATGGAAGCCTTCCAACCAATATGAGACGGGTTTCATTCCCACAGTAGTAACACCGGCCCAAAGAGCTGCCTAGATGCCAAGAGCTGACCATCGATAACAACAGCGCAGTACGTCAGATAACCCCGGTACGCTTAGATATCTGCCAGACAGAGCGGGTTCTAGAAAAAGAAACGGCTACTGGAATTCCAGTAGCCCCTCGCCTCATTCGCTATCGATCTCGGTGACCAGCAGCGCCAGATTTTGTGCAAACTCGTTGCGTCGTTGGAGATGCTACGGCGCAACAGCGGCCGGCGGAGCAGCCACGCGCTTCTTCAGGGCGGTCTTGACGACCTCGCGGACGCTCTTGCCGCCCTCCTGAGTAACCTTACCAACGCCCTTCACCGTATCCATTACGCTCACGACCTGCTCCCAAGGCACCCCATCCTCGAAATCGACGAAGACCGTCTTCTCGGATGATACGTTCTTGAGGCGCTCGCGAAGCTCAGCAGCAAGGCGCGTACGTGGGAACGACACTCGCTCATTTGCGCCGTCGGAAATCTCGACGGTACCGTCGAACATGCCTTTGACGATCACCTGCGTCGAGACGACGGAAACCTCATCGGCTTCTAGGTCGCGTGGAATCTCAATGGTGATGTTTCGCATCATCACGGGCATTGTCACCATGAAGATGACCAGGAGCACGAGCACCACGTCCACAAGGGGCGTGACGTTCATTTCGCTCTTGGGACCGCCCTTAGAACCGCCGGCAGAAATACCCATGACTACTCCTTAAGCTCCTCGGTGCCCAGATCGATACCTGAGGCTCCCATATCGTGCAGCGCCATGATCAGCGGGTAGACATCGCTGTAGGGAATCTCGGGTGCCACTTTAATGAGAACGCGATCTTCGCCGGAACGGTCAACTTTGCCACCCAGCTTGGAGTTGCTAGCCGCGAGCTTGGAGTTGCTAGCCGCGAGCTCGTGCCAGAGCTGCTTAACACGTTCTTGGACCTGGGCAATTTGCTCGGGACCGTCTTGGACTTGCTCTTTGTCTACCCAGATCTTGCCGTACTGGTCGACAGCGACGATTGGCTCGTGATTGTCATTTGGCTCGAGATGGTGACGGGTCTCGGGCAAAGGCACCTCTTTGCCACGAGCGAGCATCGGCCCGATGACCATCATGATGATGAGCAATACGAGCACAACGTCGACCAGCGGGGTCACGTTGATTTCGTTGCGGACCGAATCGAGCTCGATGACCCTTTTTTTTAGGCCACCGCGTTTGCCACCACCAGCCATCGTTCTAGTTACGTCCCTCGCGAAGAACGAAGTCGATGAACTCAGAAGAGACATCGCTCATATCAACCACCATGCCCTCAACGCGGCCTGTGTAGTAGTTGAAGAAGATAGCCGCAGGAATTGCCACAAAGAGGCCGACTGCAGTTGCTACCAGAGCCTCGGCAATTGCCGGACCGATGACGTCAAAGCCGCCGCCACCCTTGAGGAGCGAGAAGGCGCCAATGATGCCGAAGACGGTACCGAGAAGGCCGACAAAGGGAGCAATGGAAGCGATGGTTGCCAGGGCACCGAGGCCCTTGCGGAGATTGGAAATCTCGCGCTCTTTGACGCGCTCGAGGGAGCGGTTGACCGAGTCGACGATGTCGAATTCGCCGACATCTTGTGGCCCCTGCTTCTCCAGAGCTTCCATACCCTGCTTGTAGGCGAGCAGACCGGACTCAACGACCTTGCAGACCGGGCTCTTCTGGTGGCGCTTGGCCGCGGTGATTGCCTCATTGACCTGGCCCTTGTCTAGGTAGTCGCGAAGCATCAGCACGTAGCTGTACGACTCGCGAGACGCCTTGAAGTAGGTGATAAATCGCTCGATCGATACGAAGACGACCCAAACCGACATCAAGACCATGAATCCCAAAATGATCTGGTTGGCGAGGGGTGCCTTTTCGAAAATCTCGATGATGCTAATTTCCATGACGTATTCCTAATGTAGTGCGTTTGTTTGGCGAGCTAGAGCGCCGAGTAGATTGAAAGGTGGATTCGGGTAGCATTTCGGCGTGAGATACTCGAGTGCTACCTTGGGATATAGACGAAGGTGACTGACGTGCAGACGGGTATCGGCTTTCCGTTCACCCGGTATGGGTTGTACTTCCACCGACGCATCTCACTCTTGAGCTTTGCGTCATAGACAGCGTGCCCGGTGCTCTTGGTCATGTTGAGACTCTTCACCTTGCCCGAGCCGTTGAGACACATCTTGACGATGCCAACAGCACGCTTTCCCGACCGCTCAATGGCAGTAGCCACTGAGCTCGGAGGCTGAATGTCTTTCTCACCGGAAATCCGGCTGCCTTCAATCGCATTCTGCTGAACAATCTTCGGCTCACTGGGCGGAGGAGGGGGAGGAGGATCGCCGCCGAGAGTGCCGCCGAGAACGCCGCCCTCAACACCGCCGAGAACGCCACCCACGACACCGCCAACGACGCCACCTTCGACGCCGCCTTCGACGCCTTTATCTTCGCTCTCATTGCTCGAATCATCGGGCTCGACCTTGGGCTTATCCTTGCGCTCGTCGACCTGCGTGACTTCTTCAACCTTTTTTACTTTGGGCTTCTTCTTCTCGATTTTCTTCGAGCCGCCCGCAGGTGGAGGTGAAGATGGAGGAGCAGCTGTCAAGAGCCTAGCACTTGCGCGGCTCGGGCGGTCAAGCTCTTCAACTGTCCACCAGGTGCGCACCATGAGAGCGGCACCGGCAAAGACGTGCAGCACCACGGCTGCCAAGACCAGCTCGGCGGTCCAAGCACCAGTCTTTGTATTCTTCGCGCCTACGTAGTTGTCAAACATCGTCGATTACTCCATGCATCGTCGATTACTCCTTGCTCGCTTCGGGCTTGTCAGAAGCCGCACCAGGAGTTTGACCCGCAGGAGTCGGAGTCTCTTTGCTGTTTTTTGCAGGAGCGCTGCCCTCCGGCACCTCTGCGGTAGGAGGCGCTGCCTTTGCCTTGGCAGCATCGGCCAGCTTCTTGCGCTGCAAGTGGTGGTAACGCTGGGAAGCTATGTCGATGCCCCTGGCCCAACCGGCCTGATGGGCGAGTGCTCGAAACTGGTAGATCGTGGCCATAAGGCTGTAAAGGTTTGCATTCTCCGGCTGAAGCTTCAGTGCGTGCTGAAGAGCTGCAATGCCGGAGTCGGCGACTTGGAGTCGCTCTGCATCAACCATCGTCGATTTCGTAAGCCGACTGTATTGCAACTGGCCGATCTGAACGAGGGCGCGGACTTTGTCCTTGGGATCGCTTGCCAATTCTACTCGCGCGTAATCCCATTTGAGCGCCTCATCATAGTTGCCAGCCATGCGCTGGATTGAGCCGAGCTTGCGCAGAGCCCGGGTGCTCTTTGGATCGGCTGTACGCATTTCTTCCCAATAGGCCAGCGCAACATCCGTCTGATCGGAGTCGAGCCAAACCGTGGTCAGGAGCTCAATGATCTCCTCATCCCCAGGATTGGTCTTCAGATAGGCTTGGAAGTGCTCTGAAGCCTTCTTCGCGTACTCCTGATTTGCCGGAGTGTCGATGCCAGGCTGAAATGCCGCAAAGGCTGCGATTGCAAGATTGTGGTGGCCCGTTGCCAACTCTTTGTCGGCCAGCGAACTCTCATACAGCTTGATAGCCTCGGAGTACTTGCCATCCTCATGGAGCTTGTCGGCCTTCTGGATGGTGCGTCGGGCTTCCAGCTCGGAACACGAACTTACCAGTAACGCGCAACATAGGGCCGTAATTACAACGACTAGCGCTCGTGGCGCACTGCTCAAACTGCCCATGCAGCGCGAACTATAGCCACAACCTATGATTCGGCACAACGACAATGTGGGTTCCTGTGGGGGCATGCGTCACAGTCGGTAGAAATGCCCCAAGACCGGTCTTACAACGGCAATGCCGATAGGCGCACGAACTCTACGCTCACACGAACTAGCAACCGCTTGGTTCAAGTCGCAACCATTAGGATAGGACCAAGCGGCGATCCCGTCCACTTCTATAAGTACCCGCCTCTACAAGTCGTAGGGGAAGATCATGACGTGCTCCGCAACCTCTGGCGATCCGCCGATCGGCTGCTCGTGTCCAATCATGGCCGTGGTCGCACAGTTTTTTAGGTGCTCTTCGGCTTCTGGGGCAAGCCCCTCGGATTGAAAGTCCAGCTTGTCGACGCGCAGCAGCTCGTCCTTAATCGAAACGGTGAGAACGGCCTGCGCCTTCGGCGCCCCGTCGGCATCCGCAGCGTGCTCTTGGATGCACTTCTTCATCGCGGGCCGCAGGGCCAGTCGAACCGAGCGCAGCGTCGCTGGTTGAACCTTTGAACTATCTCTGGGCTGAGATTCCCGACTAGTGAGATTGGGTTCGCTCGTCCCTCCCCTGTGATCCCTCACGATAGAGCCATCGTCCCGCACATAGGTCTTGAGGCCTTTGCGACCGCCCCCCGAAAAACGCTGAGGCACCGCGGGGTCGTCTGCACGGCCTGCCATGCGCCTTGGCGGTTGGGGACGCCGAACATCTTCTTGCCTCCCTTCGCGGGCAGATTTGACTGTTTTTCCATCGGAAGGCGAGGAAGAAGAGCGAATCCAGAGAAACACTAACCCGGCGATGACAAGCACACCAACAGCACTCAAACGTCTATTCATGAGACAAGATCCACTTCTCCGGCGATGATTCGGTGGTGCGTGCCATCGTCACTCTCGACAATTAGACTTCCGTCCTCGCCGAGAGACACGACGCGTCCAGATACGAGTTCTTGGCCGACTCGAGCGCACACGCGTTCGCCTGACAAGACGCTGTGATTATTGAAGGCATCCACGAGACCAGCGACGCCCTCGCCTAGGTATTTCTCGTACCACTGATCCATGGCGTAGAGCAGCGAACCGAGTACCTTTGGCATCTCGAGGTCTGCGCCTCTCTCGAGTGCGAGAGAAGTTGCGGCAAGCTCAGCCGGGAATTTGCCAGCATTCACGTTGAGGCCAACCCCAACGACGACTGAATCCAAGCTTTGTGAGCGTGTCGACATTTCTGTGAGTACACCAGCGATTTTGGCCCCGCCGACAAGCACGTCGTTGGGCCACTTAATAGACGCAGCTACGCCGAGGGAATTCACCACCTCACACACAGCCAACCCTGCACAGAGCGTGAGCGGCGGGACCCGTTGCGGGGCCAGCGGTGGCCGCAAAACGCATGAAAAGTAAAGATTCTCTCCCGGTGGAGAGTGCCAGACTCGCCCGAGTCGACCGCGGCCGGCTGTCTGGGTAGCGGCCAAGATCACCCCCCCATGAGGGGCAGGATCTCGCGAGTCGCGAGCCCACGATGCTGCCTCATCATTGGTCGAGGCGCACGATTCCAGGCGCCTGAGTTTGCAGCCAATCACTAGCGGATATCGAGACCGAGATCGACGGCAGGCGCCGAGTGTGTGATCGCTCCGGCGGAAATGACATCGGCGCCGGCCCTGGCATAGCTGCCAACGGTCGCAAGCGTGACGCCGCCGGAGACCTCGACCAGCAGACCAGCGGCCTGGGCCTTCTTAGCGGCCTCCTTGACTTCTTCGACGCTCATGTTGTCCAAGAGCACGATGTGGGCTCCAGCTGCAATCGCCTCATCGAGCTGCGCATCGGTATCCACCTCGATCTCAACTCGCAAGCCGTGAGGCCCCTTGGCCAGAGCACGGGTGACGGCTTCTGTGACCGAGCCGCAGGCCACGATGTGATTGTCTTTGATCAGAATGCCCGAGCCGAGGTCTGCTCGGTGATTGTGGCAACCGCCGGCGCGAACAGCGGCCTTCTCGAGGACTCGGTAGCCAGGCGTCGTCTTCCTAGTATCGACAACTCGTGCCTCGGTGCCCTCGACCGCCGATGCAAAACGATTGGCCATCGTCGCGACGCCTGATAGCCGCTGAACAAAATTGAGAGCAATGCGCTCAGCCGTGAGGATAGATGAAGCTCGTCCCGTTGCTCGCAGCGCCGCCTGCCCCGGCTCAAGCCTCTCGCCATCCCGCTGCAGAAGTTCTATTTGCACGCTGGAGTCGCCCCTCTGAAAGACGAGGGCCGCCACGCTCAGTCCAAAAACAACGAGTGGCTCCCTGGCAACGACGGTCGCCGACAGCTCTCCAGCATCAATCTCGAGAATCTCGGTCGTGACGTCGCCCCGTCCAAGATCCTCCTCGAGAGCAAGCTCGATGAGGCGGAGAACTGCGGGGCTCGTGGCAATGTCCATTGGGCAAATGTAGGCTACCCAGCCCAGTTTTCAATACGCCAACCGCTTTTTCGGGCCCGTCTTAGAAGCCTTGCATCTGCATTGACGGCGACGCCTTCTCCGACTCGCTCGAGCATGGGCAAGTCGTTGTAGCTATCGGTGTAGAAGATGCTGTCAGACAAGTCGAGCCCATGCTCTGTGGCAAAGGCTTCAGCGAGGCCGACTTTGTGTTCTCCAAAACACATTCTCGACAGTTTGCCGCTAAAGACCCCATCAACGACTTCGAGACGCGTGCACAGCACATGCTCAATGCCCACCAGCTTCGCTACAGGATACGCAGCAAACTGGCTGGCCCCGGTGATCATGACCACCACGTCACCGGCCTCTTTGTGTTTTCGAATCTGCTCCACTGCGGGAGCGGATATTTTGTCGGCCAAGTCCTCGTTCAGCCACTCCTCACACTTGCTGAGCATCTCGCTCTCGAGATCGCCCTCGGCGTCCGCAACCAGCTTTTCCGCGAGTGAGCTCATATCCAGGAGCGCCATCCGATAGAGCATTTGCCAATACACGGCCCGTGCCATGTAGCGCTTGCCAATCTCGCCACGCTTGTATTGGAAGCGCAACCAACTCTTCCCCGAGTTCTCGCTCAGAATTGTGCGATCCATGTCAAAAAAGGCTGTGCGCATATCTATAGAGTCCTCAGGAATAACTGGTTCTCAAGAAAAACCTTCTGAAGAATGTGAATGAAGAGATTGCTGGCTGCGTGTGCGATCGTGCCAGCGAGGATAGATCCGGTTGCCGATCGCATCCAACCAAAGACTAGGCCCGGGAAGAAGACGCTCAGCCGGCGGGCGTCAAAGGTAACCGTAAGATGTCCGAGAGCAAAGAGCGCCGACGAAATAATGAGTGCCCAACCAATACCACCACCAAGAACCCGACGTTTGGGCGGCACTGCACGCTCGCAAAGCTCGTGAATGAGACCGCGAAAGAAGAGTTCCTCCGGCAAGGCCACAACCACAATCTGTACGAATGCAAGCTCGAGGGTTGCCAGACCAATGCTCGGCCAATGCGCTCCGCCCCAGCCCTCGTAGCCAAAGCAAAGCCCTGGCGGCGCGAGCTGAGCGATGGCAGAGCCCTTGGCACAGGCCAGGTCGTAGAAGACCACGAAGCCCGCCATGAATATGGGAAAGACCACCGCAATGTACGTCAAGGCAATGACCACCGAGCGCAGCCGCGGCGTAGACAAGAAGCCAAAGTCGACCAGGTCTTCACCGCGACGATTTGCGACATAGACTGTCAGATACAAGAAGACAATCGCAACGAGAGCCCCAAGGTTCGCGTTGACAAAGCCGACGCCCCGAGCAACCAGACCGAGCAGCGCCACAAGAGCTGTGGAGACTCCAAAGGCCATCAGGGCCTGTTTCATTTCACGTGACATTGAGACTGAGAACGTTGAGCGAGCAACGATAGATCATAGCGCCGTTGAGAATCGCGACACGGCGGCTTGGGCAAGCACTGTTCTTTTACAACGATCTGCCACTCGCCGAAATGCCTTGGGCGCTTGCACCTACCTGGAAACAGGACTAAGACTCGCAGCATGAGCACCGAATTCAGCAAGATTCAGAGCATTCTCGGCGATCGAGGCCCCTCTCTCCTCGAACACAAATGTCAGACGATTCCCGCTTCGCGTCTGCACCTTCCAGGCAGCGACTTCGTGGAGCGTATTTTCACCCAATCGGATCGCCCAACGGCCGTGCTCGGCAACATGCAGCGCATGTACAACACCGGCCGTCTTGCCGGGACAGGATACATTTCGATCTTGCCCGTCGACCAAGGGATCGAGCACTCGGGTGCAGCATCCTTCGCACCCAACATTGCGATGTTCGATCCGGAGAACATCGTTAAGCTCGCCGTCGAGGGCGGATGCAGTGCAGTGGCTTCAACCCTGGGCGTCTTGGGTATGGTCGCCCGCAAGTACGCTCACAAGATTCCCTTTATGGTGAAACTCAACCATAACGAGCTGCTCTCGTACCCCAATCAGCACGATCAAACGATGTATGCAACCGTCGAGCAAGCCTTCAACATGGGAGCAATATCGGTCGGCGCCACGGTGTACTGGGGGTCCGAAGATTCCCGACGCCAACTTCTAGAGATCT
>JAAEPE010000072.1 GCA_024222395.1 Myxococcales bacterium | reverse complement strand
TATTGTCATGGTCCGAGTCCTTGCTGTTATTGGCAAAGACACAGTGCAATGGATAAGGGCCATCTTTCACCTCACTCCGAAAACTCATTTCGGGGCTGGCGTTCTGTTACCAAAAAGTCGGGATTCTTTGATCCACACCCTGAGCACTTACGTGTTACCAGACAGTGCAGGTGTCTACTGGATTCATGTTGCTGCCCTTCTCGCAGCTGAATGCTTCAGAAAACTCAGGAGTATTCGTCAGTGCACCGAGAACACGGAAGTTTGACGGTGAGTGTGGATCGGTGACAGCTAGCATGCGGATGACTTCCTCGCGGGATCTTGAGCACCAGGCTTGCCCCACAGCCATGAAGAATTGCTGGTCTTCGGTGAAGCCATCGGCAACCAGTTGCTTCTCGGCGTTTGCGAGCATCTCTCGATACGCCATGAATGCTAGCTTCACACCACCGATATCAGCAATGTTCTCACCAAGGGTAAGCTTGCCATTAAGGTGAAGATCTTCGAGCGGCTTGTAAGACTCATACTGAGCAACAACGCACTCGCCGCGCTCTTCGAACTTCTTGAGATCGTCTGCAGCCCACCAGTTGTTCATGTTGCCATCACCATCGAACTTGGCACCCGAGTCGTCGAAGCCGTGGGTGAGTTCGTGGCCAACGATCATGCCCATGGCTCCGAGATTGACGGGCACGTGAGCGCTCTCACTGAAGAACGGAGGTTGCAGGATGCCAGCAGGAAAGACCATCTGATTGGCCTGCGGATTGTAGTAGGCATTGGTGGTTTGTGGAGACATGAACCACTCGCTGCGATCGTAGGGCTTGCCGATCTTCGCTAGGTCGCGGGCCTTCTCGAACTTGCGAGAGGTCATCGCGTTGGCTGCGTGGTTGGTGGTATCGATCTCCCAGTCGTAGGACTTGAATTGCTCGGGGTAGCCAAACATGGGGCTGATGGTGCCGAGCTTGCCGAGCGCCTTGGTCTTGGTCTCGTCGCTCATCCAATCGATTCCATGTACGACCTTGCCGAAAGCTCCGGTGATGCCCTGTACCATTGCGTCTGCGCCCTCTTTGGCTACCGGCGTGAACATGCGCTCAAGATAGGGTTGAGCGAGCATCTCGCCCAGTGCATTGTCGGTGGAGGACACGCAGCGCTTCCAGCGCGGACGGATCTCCTTGGCGCCAGAGATTGTCTGGTCGAGTTTGAAGTTCTCTTCTACAAAGACCTTGGGGAGAAGAGCTGCCGTCTTGTGAACGACGTGCCAGCTCAGGTAGCTCTTCCATGCTGCGGGCTTCATGTCGCCGCGCACGCTGTCGAGATGAGCGAAGAACTCCTCGCTATCGACGGTGATTTCCTGGATGTCGGGAACTCCCATCGCGGAGAAGTAAGTGCCCCAGTCAAAGCTCGGGACGAGCTTCTCGACGCCTGCGCGGTCGATCTTGTGGTAGATGTTCTCCGGGTCGCGCTGATCGACGCGAGACATGGTCGCCTTGGCCAGTGCAGTCTCGATATCCATGACCTCAGAAGCGGCTTTGGCGGCCTGCTTGCCGCTCATGCCGATGAGCCCAAACATCGCGGTGACGTGCTCTACGTAGGCTTTGCGGATGCCTTTGCTGCGCTCATCATCCTTGAGGTAGTAGTCGCGGTCAGGAAGGCCGAGCCCACCTTGTCCCAGATTGCCAACCATCTTTGTTGCATCGATGAAGTCAGGGGTGGAGGCAAGGTGAAAGAGGACGCCGATGCCATCTTTCTGCAGGTCCACGATGGCTTTGTCGAGGGTCTTTGTGTTCTTGACTGAGCCTGCGATTTTGAGAAGTGGTTTGATGGCAGAAATGCCTGCTTGCTCGACGGCAGCTTCATCCATGCAGGTGCCGTAGTAGGCACCGAGCTTTGCTGCGACCGGGCTCTGAAGCTTACCTGCACGTGCCTCTTCTAGTACGGCGTGCAAAGTCGCTTCATTGCGCTCGTGGATTTGCGTGAAGCGGCCGTAGCGGGACTTGTCCGAGGGAATCTCCGTGTTGGCAAGCCAGCCGCCGCATGCGAACTCGTAGAAGTCGTCGCACGGGTTCACGTCGCGATTGAGGGCGGATCCGTCCAGGCCGACGGCGCCTAGCGTAGTGTTTTCGACGGGAAGCGTATTGGCCGAGTTTCCGCCAACGACGGTGGTATCGGTGGGAATCGCACCCTGGTCGGTGTTTGAGCCGCAGGCAGCAGCGGCAGAGAACGTGGCTGAGAGAATGAGTCGATTGATCATAGGCGAGCGGACCCTAGCACGACGGCCAAGTCTGCAAACGCCTTTGTTTGCTCTTGTGATTCCTATTCTCGGGTGCTTGGGTCCCGGGACGCTGTCCCAGAGCATGTCTCAGTGTATGGTCTATGTCCTTGATTGATCGCCGACTAAAGCCGTATTCGGCACCGCCCTTCGCTCTGACCCATCGGCACGATGATGCGCAGGTTGTGACTCTTCCTGTACCAGGCTACAGGCAGGCGAGAAACTACTGCTGCGGTTTTGCTGCGACTCTCATGGTGCTTCGACACTACGAGCGGCCCTTGTGTGGTGAGGCTCTCTTTCGCGCGCTGGGAACGGCGAGAGATGGAACGGGGCAGAGTGCCATCGTCCACCTATTGCGCTCTGAGGGGGTGAGTGCCAATTTGCGATACGACATGAGCTTTGATCGCATCGCGTCATCGATCTGCTCTGGAAAAGTTCTGATCGGATATCTCGAGGATGAGGAGCATTGGCTCGTTCTCTATGGCTTTGGGAGGGCACCCAAGCGGATCTATGTTGCCGACCCAGAACCTGGGAAATTGTGCGAGCAGGAATGGGACTCCTACGGTCCGCGTCTCGGGGCGTTCGCCATTGTGTGTTCCCCCGCAGTTCCGAGGCGTAGTGCAACCGACCACGAGTGTGAGCAACTCCAATTCGAGTTTGGGGGCGAATGATGAACAGGCCCATGCGCGTGCTTCGAGGTATCGCGGTTGCTGCTCTCGCCTATACGCTCTTGCTTGTGCTTCTGGGGTGGGCACTTGAGGGGGTGGTCGAGGACCGTGTTCGCAGTCGCCTTGAGTACATGCTTCGGGCCAACGATGCGACTGCCGAGCATGTCGATGTCAGTCTCTTGCGCGGGCAGATCACGCTGCGCGGGCTAGCTGCAGAGCGGTCGGGCATTGGTACGGCTAGGTTGAAGGTCGCCAAGGTCGGCATTGATATTGCGCCGATGGGCCTGGCGATTGTTGTTCAGGAGCCCAAACGAATCGAATTGGTTGGTGCACACCGCGGCCTATCAGCGGTCGGAGCAGCTACGGTGCAATCCGGCAGCAAAGCACCGAATATCTCTGTGGACG
>JAAEPE010000071.1 GCA_024222395.1 Myxococcales bacterium | reverse complement strand
GCCCTCGCGAGGACAAAGACTCGCACTGCCACCGTCTATGGCATCATGCTTGCCGTAGTTGGGCTCGCAAGCGTAGTTATCATGGGAGCCATCATGTCGAGGGCGCGGGCCGGCGCGGCCTTCACGGGTTATTGGCTCAGCTGGGTCCATGCTCATCTCACGATGGGAGCGGTGGTATGGGTGGGTGGACTCATCACCGCTGTTTCCTTCCAGGTGGTTCCGATGTTCTACCTCACCGACCCATACCCTCGCTGGCTACGCCGCGGAATGCTCATTGGAATTACCGCAACCGCGACGGGGCTCATCGCTATCGTCGCGTCGAGCGGCTCCTCTGATCAAGTGATTTTGGCGGCCTTGCCCGGAGCTTTGGCAGTGTGGTTGGTCCATCCCCTCGCCACCCTCGTGCTCCTCCGTGGCAAGAGGCGCAAGCGTGTAGATCTGAGCATTCGCTTCTGGCAAGTGGGGCTCTTGTGTGGGCCCCTCGTACTTTGCTTCGCAACGACGACCTGGCTCTCGGATCATCCGCGTTGGCCCATCCTGCTCGGCTGGACCATCATCTGGGGTTGGGCCGGGCTAATCATCGTCGGCATGCTCTCTCGCATCGTGCCCTTCCTTGTTTGGTTCCATCGATACTCGTGGCTCGTCGGAAAGACAAGAGTGCCATCAATGAAG
>JAAEPE010000070.1 GCA_024222395.1 Myxococcales bacterium | reverse complement strand
TCAGCCCAGTCGACGCCAGCAGGATGATTTGTATTCGCGACAGTAATTGTTGCGAGGTCTTATGAGCATTCGCCCATCTATTCAAAGTGTCTCGCTGTCGAGACGAAAGCTCTATCACAAGCGCATCTCGGGCCATTCTCAGTCCTTTTCGTTGACCAGCAACCACCCTTATGATCTCATCTTACAGAGTTGGTAACTTTTCCTATCAGCACTTCCGCCAGGGACATCTAGGGCCAGTCCTGAATCGATGTCATGCGGCGCCATCACTGCTCCCTACGCGCAGGTGTAGAGCTACCTGCACCAGGCCCAGCAGAAGCAAGGCTCCTGTGAGCCCTAGGCCAATGCCTGTCGCAACCGCTGCGGGGGGCCATGCACTTGCGATTGCAGTGATGCCAAGGAGAAGCGTCAGACCGTGACTGATAAGGGTTATTGGCAACTGACGCCCAGGCCACAGGCGCTTCATTGATGGCACTCTTGTCTTTCCGACGAGCCACGAGTATCGATGGAACCAAACAAGGAAGGGCACGATGCGAGAGAGCATGCCGACGATGATTAGCCCGGCCCAACCCCAGATGATGGTCCAGCCGAGCAGGATGGG
>JAAEPE010000069.1 GCA_024222395.1 Myxococcales bacterium | reverse complement strand
CTCTCTCGACGAGTTCGACATCCAGACCAGGCGCTACGATGTCGGTACCGACACCTGGGGTGCCGAAGAGACCCTCGCATCGGGTTTCGGAGACAACACCAACGCCCAGGTAGCCATCGACGAGCAAGGCAATGCAATCGCCGTATGGCAAGGCACCTCCCTCGATGAGTTCGACATCCAGACCAGACGCTACGATGTCGGTACCGACACCTGGGGCGCAGAAGAGACCCTCGCGTCCGGTTTCGGAGACAACACCAATGCCCAGGTCGCCATCGACGCGCAGGGCAATGCAATCGCCGTATGGCAGGGAGCCTCCCTCGATGAGTTCGACATTGAAACCCGACGCTACGACGCAGGCACCGACACCTGGGGCGCCGAGGAAACCCTCGCATCCGGCTTCGGAGACAACACCAACGCCCAGGTAGCCATCGATGCGCACGGCAATGGTATCGCCGTATGGCAAGGCACCTCCCTTGATGAGTTTGACATCCAGACTCGCCGCTACGACCTGGGCGCAGACACCTGGGGCGCAGAGGAGACACTGGCATCGGGTTTCGGAGACAACACCAATACCCAGGTAGCCATCGACGCACAAGGCAATGCAATCGCCGTATGGCAGGGTACGTCCCTCGACGAATTCGACATCCAGACCAGACGCTGCCGCACCCCGTAGCGTCGTCCTGTGCGACATTGAAGCCGTGGTGCGGATTGACAAATGGCTCTGTGCGGCTCGGTTCTACAAGACCCGCACCCTCGCCGCCAGCGAGATGAAGCTCGGCCGAGTCCTGGTCAATGGCGAACGAGTCAAAGCCTCCAAGCAGGTCAAAGTGGGTGATGAGATATGCATCTACAAGGGGTCATACGAGTGGACCGTCGACGTTCTTGCTCTGGCTGAAAAGCGATTATCGGCCGAGAAGGCGCAGGAGCTCTACGAGGAACAAGCAGACAGTATCGCCCTGCGCGAGGCTACCGCCGTCGCTCTCAAAGAAGAGCACGAATCCCAGAAGTGGGCGCAGCGACATGGGCGCCCCACCAAGAAGGAGAGACGGGATATGCAGAAGTTTCGAGGCAAAGGCTAGTCGCCCCTACTCTTCCCCTGCTGCCAGCGCCGCCGCCTTCTCGCGCAGCTTATCCTTCTTACTCTTTCGCTTCCCCTTGACCGGCCCCTTCCGCGTCTCTGCCGGGGCCGCTTGTGCTGACAGAGCAAAGCCCTCCACCTGCTCACGTTCCAGCCGGACATTGGCGCGTTTCTCAATGAGCTTGAAGTGGCCCTGCGTCTCGTGGTCGATAAACGAAATCGCCACGCCCGACTTCCCTGCCCGACCGGTCCGCCCAATGCGATGCACATAGTCGTTCGGTGAGCGCGGCAAATCGTAGTTCACTACGCAGGCGAGCTCGCTAATATCGATGCCTCGACACGCCAGGTCGGTAGCCACGAGCACTTGCTGCTTCTTGTTCTTGAACTGCCTCAGCACCTGAGTGCGCTCACTCTGCTCGAGATCGCCGTGGAGCGCCGACGCAGAGAGCCCCATGCCGCGCAGCTTGCTGGCCAGGTTGTGAGCTGAACGCTTGCTGGCCACAAAGACCAGCACCTGGGACCAATCCTCCGCGGAAATCAAGTGGTGAAGAAGCGGGCGTCGGCGTTCGCGATTCACCTCGATGACCCGCTGCAGAATTTGAGTATTCGCCTCCCGCGTTGCGATAGAAATGCGAACAGGTTCCACAAGGAAGCGGCTACTGAGCTCGACGATCTTCGGGGCGAGAGTTGCAGAGAAGAGCAGATTCTGGCGCCGCTCGGGAAGCACGTCGAGCAAGGCATCGAGTTCATCGGAGAACCCGAGATCGAGCAGTTTGTCTGCCTCATCCAGGACCAGCGTCTGCAGTCCCTCGAGGTCAATCCCACTGCGCCCGACGATGTCCAGCAAGCGTCCGGGGGTGGCTACCACCACGTCGACGCCGGCTTGCAAACGACGCAACTGGCCGTCAACGCTTTCCCCTCCAATGATCGCCGTGGCCGTGACCGCTCGAGGCGCGTAGCAACTGTACGACTGGAAGGCTGAAGTGACCTGCACGGCCAACTCCCGAGTCGGCACGATGACCAGGACGGAGACGCCATGAGGTGTTGTGTCACGCGATTGGTCGTTCAGCCGCTTGAGGAGGGGCAGAGCAAAAGCCGCCGTCTTACCGGTCCCCGTCTGCGCTTCCGCCAGGAGATCGTGACCGGCCAATACCACGGGGATGGCCTGCTCCTGAATCTCCGTGGGCGCCGCGTAGGACCGGGCCTCCACAGCACG
>JAAEPE010000068.1 GCA_024222395.1 Myxococcales bacterium | reverse complement strand
TGCAGCGAAGAAGCCTGCAGCGAAGAAGCCTGCAGCGAAGAAGCCTGCAGCGAAGAAGCCTGCAGCGAAGAAGCCTGCAGCGAAGAAGCCTGCAGCGAAGAAGCCTGCAGCGAAGAAGCCTGCGGCGAAGAAGCCTGCAGCGAAGAAGCCTGCGGCGAAGAAGCCTGCGGCGAAGAAGCCTGCAGCGAAGAAGCCTGCGGCTACACTGGCGAGCACTACCATCAAGGAGACCAAGTCTCTGCCCGACTCCAAGAGCCCTGAAAAACTCCGATCTGAGGCTGCCGAAGCCTCTCGGGTTGCCCTAGCGAAGCGCGTCGCCGAAGGCGAAGCAGTCGACGTTGACGACCTACTCGGTGTGGCCCAGGGCATCATGGGCATCGACAACTATCGAATCGGCCAGCGCGACGCGCTCACCCATATCCTCGACGGCGAAGACCTAATAGCTGTCATGCCCACAGGTAGCGGCAAATCCCTACTCTACCAATTGCCATCGCTCGTCTTGCCCGGCATCACCGTCGTGGTCTCGCCTCTCATCGCTCTCATCAAGGATCAAATCGACAAGATGAAGTCCTGGGGGATGGCAGTGTGTCATGTCGACTCCACGCTCACCGTGAAGCAGAAGCGGGAGATGGAGGCGCTTGTTCGCGCCCCCGGCGGGAAGCTCCTTCTGACCACGCCTGAGCGTATGGCGGTGCCTGAGTTCCGCGAGTTCCTCAATGCGAGTTGCTCTGGTGTCGGTGTCAGTCTCTTCGTCGTTGACGAAGCCCACTGTGCATCGCAATGGGGACATGACTTTCGCCCAGCCTATTTAGCTCTTGGAAAGGCCATCGAGGATCTTGGCAATCCGCCGGTATTGGCGACTACCGCAACCGCACCGCCGCACGTGCGCAAGGACATCTGTCACCAACTGGGAATCGAGGATGTCAAAGAGATCAGCACAACCTTCGATCGTCCTAACCTGCACTACGAAGTCATCGCGGTTCCGGGCGATGACGATAAGAACAGGACACTTGTCACCCTACTCAAGAAGCTGCCAAAGCCCGGCATCGTCTACTGCGCAACCGTGAAGATGGTCAACACGCTTACGGATCGCCTACTCAGACACGGAATCGATGTCACTCGGTATCACGGACGCCTAACCAAGAAGGAGCGCGATGCAAATCAGCAACTCTTCATGGAACGGCGCGATATGGTCATGATCGCTACCAACGCCTTTGGTCTTGGAATCGACAAGGCCGACATCCGCAACGTTCTGCACTACCACGTGCCAGGTTCCTTGGAATCCTATGCACAGGAAGCGGGCCGCGGTGGCCGCGATCGCAAACCCGCCCGCTGCGTGCTGCTCTTTTCACCCGACGACGTTGCAATCCAGGAGTTCTTCCTACGTGGAAGTTACCCAACCAGGCGGCAGGTTCGTGCGGTCTTTACAGCGCTTAAGGCCTGGGACAAGGCGAAGGGCAAAGATAGCAGCGACGAGGCAGAACCAACGCCGCCGAACATTGCGCTCGGAGCAAAGACCAGCATTTCCAGAACCAAGACCGTCCTCAATTTGCTGAAGGACGAAGGCTTCATCCTCGAGGAGGAAGGCGGTCTCTTCGAAATCGCCACTCCCCCCCCCGACGAAACAAAACTCTACGAGAAGGCAAAGCAATACGAGGGTCGGCGCATCGCAGATCGCCAAAGGCTCGACGCCTTGCTCGAGTATGTCGGAACTCCTGGTTGCCGCAGCCAGCTCATCCTCAGCTACCTAGGTGAGGATGATCCTCCCGAGTGCGGTCGCTGTGACAACTGCCTACGCTCCCGGGAAGCCGCCAGCCACGCTGCGCGAGAGGCGGGACGACTGGAAGATGGGGTCCTGCGCAAGTTGCACGAGGATGACGGGGACGACGAAATGCACATGCCTCGCACCCAGACCTTGGTGCGAACGCGAGTCGTGCGTATCGACGGGCCAAAGAAGCGCTCCACTGGCAAGGCAAACTTGGAAGGAGATGACACCAAGTCGACTCCCCCCTCCGCGCTCAATTTCGAATATGTCGAGAACGACGACGAGTCCGATGAGAGCTACGAGTACTTCGACGAAGAGGAAGTCGAGGATATCCAGCAAACCGCCGCAGCCCTTGCCGAGGAGGGCTACACGCCGGAAGAGATCGAAATCACGATTCTTGCGCGCAAGAAGCAGCCCAAGCCGCCAAAGCGCAAGCGCAACTTTGAAGAAGAAGCGGAAGCTGCATCTGCCAAGAAGAAGCGGCGGAGGCGGAGGCGCAAGAAGACAAATATCCCGAAGCAGGCAGCCTTCTCGAGTCCAGTTATTTCGAAGGAGTCGTCGTCACCTCCGCCCCCGACACGCAGTAGTGGTGTCCGGCGTTCCGGCCGCAGTTCGAAACGTAGCAAAGCACAGCCGGCGAGCACGGGTCCGCTCATCGAATACGTGCGAGGGACGATGCGCCTCAACATGGCCCCCGTCGCCTCGGCAGGCCCGAGCGACGCTGCCAAGCGCTCTAAGAAGAAGCCCAACAAGCGACGACGAAAGGTCGCAAGCAAACCCGTGGACATTAATGCGGGTTCGGTCATCGGCTCAGCGCCAAGTCCAGGTGTCCCCGAGGCAGCGAGTCCCACTCCCCCCTCTGATCCGAACGCAGAGGGCGGCAAGAAGAAGCGACGACGACGGCGACGGCGCAAGAAGAAGTCGGGCGAGGCGGGGGCTGCAGCCACGGCTTCCGACGACGCCCCAATCGACTTCTTCTCGAGCAGCTCAAGCCCCCTCACCCCCACGGGTATTGCCCAGGGCGGGGGACGAGACGGCAAGAAGAAGAAGAGACGGAGGAGGCGCAAGCGCGGCAGCGGAAAGAACAAGGGAGCCCCGGGTTCCGAGGCCGAAACGACGCCTGACGGGCAAGCAGCCGAGGCTCCGAGCAAATAGGTCCATGTGGATTCGCTCTCACACGTTCTCCTTGCGGCGCACGGCCATACGCTATGGCGCCCTCACCACCATTGGTTTGACGCTGGCCGCGGTGTCTTGCAAGGGAGACGATAGCTCCCGAGATGCGCCGAAACTTGGTGTGAACGAGCCAGAGCCCCAAGGGTATCTGGTTGGCGTCAGACCAGAGGCCTTTGCTTGTGAAAGCCTCTTTACGATCGAAACGGCGACGGAGCTCTTTGGCGGCCGAGTTGAACAAGTCGAGTCCCCCTTCACGCCACCTGCGGGCGTACCAGGTTCTTGCAACTTTGTTAGCTATGCCGAGGGACGCCAACCTCTGCACTGGAGTTTCGACCTGGATTGCCGCGAAGGAGCCCATGATGACGCCGGTCAATTGATGGTGAACTACGCAGATGCGCCAGGAGCTAAGCCCATGCGAATTGGCTTGAGCGCCCTCGACCACAATGGCAGTGCCCTGCTCTTCATCGACGACGATACGCCCTGCTATGGCCGCGTCCTCGGACCAGACCAGGCCATTCGCGTTCGCATCGCAGAGATTCTCGTGCCCGTGCTCGACGCCCGTAGTGCTCCAACCGGCACCCAATTTGTCCTTCGGGAATAGACCAAGGTATCCCCCTGTCCTGGCTGCGGGAAAGTCGTGCACATCTCCCCCCTAGTTCCTCGGCAGATAGGATTTGATCCAGTGCTTGCTTCGTAGATCCCGCTGTGATCTACAAGGGACATGAAGTCTCGACGTCGTCGCAAGGATGGAACGGTTCGGCTTGGCAAGGCTTATCGACACAAGCTTGGGGA
>JAAEPE010000067.1 GCA_024222395.1 Myxococcales bacterium | reverse complement strand
TTCGGGTGCTCACCCAACATGGTCGCGGTGGTTAAAAGGCAGCTGGCGTTCCAGAAGTTCTCTTCACCCTTGGTATCGTCAGTGCTCTTTGTGTCGGAGGTTGGGGGTGGGACATCAAGGAAGCGGTTCGACTCATGAATGAGCACTGCGGTGACGAGTTCCCTATCCTCGGGTGCCAGTTGATCCCAGAAAATCCATGCAGCCTGAGCGAGTTGCCCTGCCCACATGGCTGATTGCCAGGAGTCACCCCAGGTTTCTTTCCCAATTCCACCGTGAACAACATGGTCTTTAGCAAGGGAGCGGAGCACGAGAGGAAACAGGGATTCAATTTCGGCAATACTAGCGCCGGCTTGCGCCTCATCATAGATGCCACCGCGAATGGCCAGAGCGAGAGTTCGGCAGGAGGTGGTGACGGGGCGAATGCAGTCTTCGATAGCGCGTCGCCGTCTCTTTTTGGAACTACCGTCGATCCGAGCGAAGTCGAGCAATCCGTCGACGTCCGGGGTGTC
>JAAEPE010000066.1 GCA_024222395.1 Myxococcales bacterium | reverse complement strand
TCGTGCTCGTAGTCTGGCCACTCGTGAGGGAGCCACATGATCTCGCTGATGTGTTGTCTGCCGGTGCGCACTTGGCTCATGCCTAAGCGGTAGTTCTTTTGCGGTAGCTTGCTTTCTGGGAAGCGTAGGATGTACTCGTCCTTGTACTTGCCCATGTTGCTGTTCACTACTATGGCAGGGCCTTCTGCCGTCATGACTTCGTCGCCTTTGTAGAAGCGCGTGGTGACTCCTCGTGGCTGTTCCATCGCGTTTGGAGTTGTCGGATCATCTTCAGCAGGTGTCGCCGGTGCGCGGTGCTGCTCCATCTCCCCCTGATCCGTCACTCTCGCGTCGGTGGAGTAGTGGTTCTCAGGGGTAGGCTTGTCCTTCGGCAGTGGTGTGCTCTTGAATAGCTCGACCTGTTGGCGCTCCATTTCTCGTTGATGTCGGCGCATGAGTCGTTCGTCGCGCATCTCCGCCAGCGGAAATCGGTGTAGCCCGAACACGTTGATGCAGCCTTCGAGCACTTTGTTGTTCTTGCGTACCAGCACAGTGTTGCCCTTCTGGCCTCTCGAGAAGCCCAGATTGTATGTCCACTCGGCAATCGGCATTTCGTGTGTGTGCTTTCTGGTGGAGTCCGTGCGCTGCGAGTGAAGCATCAGCAGCTGTCCAAACGTGAAGTGGTGCTTGAGAAGCTTCTTCGCATCGATCTCGCGCTGGTGGAAGGCTTCACATGGAGTTCTCCACTTGCCACGGACTGACTTGTTCGGTAATACGAAGTGTGTGTCTACGACGTTGTAAACACAGTCAGGCCAGAAGTGGTATGGGAGCCCCGAAGTCCACATGGCGGCGCCCATAGCCTGCAGCACGATCTTGCCCATGTTCTCCGTCTCGTTGTGCTGCGGAGTGTTGACTGCGCTGGTGCTGATGCGCGTTCCGTTGCGTTTGCACCAGTTGGTCACAATCTCGCAGACGAGCTCCTTAGCACCATCAGGGCGAAAAACTCGAATTTTCTCCTCTGGGCTGAAAGTAAGCGGACCACCGTCTTCCTGTTCTTCAGGCGAGCCCCTCTCGATGCCGTAGTGCTGGTGTGTGAGTGTGTAGCACTTTCCGCCGTTCGTTTGCCACTTGGTCATGGTGTCCACCAGCCACTGTGAGACCTCGCCCTTGGTTTTCGAACACAGTGCTTCTATGTTGCGCTTGGAGTTGTAGATCAAGTGGAAATACCACTCCCCGTTGCGCCCAGGGTACGGCATGGCGTAGGTGTCGCAGAACACTTGCCCAAAGGGGCCAGTCCCGTTGTTCAGCAACTTTTCTCCGGGATTTCGGCGGGGGTGCTGGACTTTGTGCGTCTTGAAGTGCATGCAACCGTCGCAAGGAGAGAGCTTAGACTCCGTGTAAGCCTTCCCGTAGACTTCGGTGAACATCTTGTCCAGCGCGTCGCCTGGCTTGACTACTCGGTGGTTGAAGCGTCGGTGCAGCAAGTCCTTCAGCGACTCTCCAGTATGGTTGTCTTGTGCCAGCAGACAGTTGTCGAGGCGTGAATTCAAGAGGTTTTCACTGACAGGGACGTCCGAAACAGTCAAGTTTTGCCCGTAAAAAGATTTGAACTTATTTTCAGGAATTTTCGACTTATGGGTCGCCCGTCCTTGTACGACATGTGACACCTCGTCATTTTCATTTTGTTCTTGGTGTTCTTGATGTTGCGGGCTTGCGTTGGGCTTCGTCTTCTTGATGCGTCCAGGTGTGTCGATGGGAGGGGTAGTCAGTGACGCCATGGCGTGGGTGCCGTTCACGGTCCTCAGCACTTGGTAAAACTTGCTCATAGTTTGTTGATCACAACTCACAGTTCCATCAATGTTCAACATCAACGGAAATAGCCCATCCACTAACTCTTTGTCTCCTTTTTGCAGGTCGAGGGAGCACACTACCGACTCGCTGGTCACCGCAGATTCCCTCTCTGGTTTCTCACTGTGACTGCTGCTGACTTCGTCTCCGAGGGCCTGGGGCGGCTGGTTTCTCGCCGGCACACTTTGTGCAGGGCGAGGCGCTTGTTGCCTTGTGCTCTCGGCATTAGATGCAGAATCTTCTCTTCGTTCGCGGGCAGCAGGTGAGGAGGTCGGAATGAATGGTGTGGTGTTGGGGTGGCATTGGTTCCCGCTGCTGTGGCGCACTAGGTTGGCGTAGTGGCGTTGATGAAGGAGTGTGCGGGTCTCACCAAG
>JAAEPE010000065.1 GCA_024222395.1 Myxococcales bacterium | reverse complement strand
GCGATTGCATTGCCTTGCTCGTCGATGGCTACCTGGGCGTTGGTGTTGTCTCCGAAACCCGATGCGAGGGTCTCTTCGGCACCCCAGGTGTCGGTACCGACATCGTAGCGCCTGGTCTGGATGTCGAACTCGTCGAGAGAGGTGCCTTGCCATACGGCGATTGCGTTGCCCTGCGAGTCAATGGCGACCTGGGCATTGGTGTTGTCCCCAAAGCCAGAGGCGAGGGTCTCTTCATCACCCCACTCGCAGGGGCCTATGGGCAAAGCCGCATCCGGGGCAGCGGCGCCGGCATCCTCGCGCCCCGATGCATCACGTTCTGAAGGGGCGGCGTCTGCCGGGACGCCCGCATCCTGAGCATCCTGGTTGTCAGCAGAACCACACGCACTTGTAAGAATAACGAGAGATAGGAGCCATCTACGCACAGACTCGTGTGTACTGCGCCACCATAGATTTGGCAATCACTCTTCGTCGATGCTCGCTATCAGCTGGCCGATGTCGGGAAACGCTCGGCCAGCGCCCTGTGCATTTGGGCCTCGACCTCATGCACCCAGGCGGGCTCGTAGTTGCGCATCGAGACCCAGAATACGTGCCCTTCGGGCCAGTAGGTCGCGTCGAGACAACCTGCTTCGTCTGCTGTGCGCTTGAAGTGCCAATGCGCATTGCCGGGGTAGTTCTTCGTGCCCAACGTTGTGGTTCGCGATATGTACAGATCGAGCGTTTCCACAACTTCGAACAGCGCTGCCTCCATCGTCGCCATCGAAATGAAGGACGCGAAGCGAAGCGTCGCATTGGTCGTCTTCTGCGTGGAGCGAATCTTGAAACCATACTCTACAGTAGCCTCATAAGAATCAGTCTTGCGTGACCTGGCTGGCTGTACCTAGATCCCATAGGGGACGCCGTCGTGGCTCATCTTGAAGCGCACCTTGCCGCTCGTACCAGAAAGCTTGGGGTTGCTGGACGTCCTTATTTTGCCGATGCCTTTCTTCACGCAACTGGTGAAGCGGGCCCGATGCTTGTCCATGTCGTCTTGCGTGACCTCCTTGGAGCGGTCATTGCGAAACGTCACTCTGGAAAGGTCTTTCTCGTTTGCGGTGGCACTCACCCTCACGTTTCGAAACGCGCCGCCCTGGACCGTCAATGTGATCGTTGAGGAGTACCAAACCGGAAAGCGGGGCGTCTGAAAGGTCGCGCGTGAGGCAACCGGTGACGGCCGACTTCACGCTTCTCGCGACATCGTAGGGGTTGGGTTTACGAGTCTTGTGCCCGGATGACCGGGACTTCTTTTTCTTGTTCGTTTTCGAACTCTGGGACGAGGCGCGGTGCTTCTGGATGCTCGGCATTGAGCCCTGGGCCCGCCGGATTGGGGCGGCGGGCACCGGACGTTCTGCAGTGACTGCGGATACCGCCTGCGGTTTCTGCTGTGACCGAGCGCGGTTTGCGTTCCACACAACCGCCGTGGAGGCTCCCGTGATCATCAATATCGCAGCGAATCCCACGACTATGGGTAGAGCCTGAACCTTGGGGCGCACCTGCGGCGGAGGCACTGCGACCCGAACTCCCTGCCGAACCGGAGGGGGCGGTGCCTGTGGCTTCGCCGGGCCACCGACGACTTGCGAGACTTGCTGGCAATAGTCGCAGGTGACGGTTGCCGCACTGCTGTCGAAAGCAAGCTGCGCTCCACACCCCGGGCACTTGATTGCCCGCAGTCGGAGACGGCTCATCATCGTTCTGCTCATTGCTCTTGTACTGTAGCGCATCAGCACAGGGGAGGCGCTTGGGCGAGGCCAACCCTCTATCGTACCGCGGCTTGACCGCGGTATCCAATTCGGGATGGCGAGATTGGGCCCCACGCTCGCGTACCGGGCGATAGCAAAATCGAAATCTGACCCGAATGGCACTGACTTGAGCTAGCAAAGGTTGTCATTACATTCTTGCGATGGCCGGGAAATCCTTGACCGTTTTCGCAAATGCCTCGGCGGCTGTGCCGGCCTGCGGTTTACTTTGCGAAAACGTTCAATGACTTCCCGACTTCAAGAGTTGTTTTGCATTTGTATTCTGGAGCGCCTTGACCCCGGTGTTTGTCAAGATAGTTGATCGTTTTTGCTATGCCATTTCTTGTTGCCTGGCGCCGCTTTTCTCGACTGGTCTATCTGGGTTTAGCATCACCACTTCCGGCCTCGACCAATCCGATTCAGGATCGGGGTTGCAATAACAAAGGAACCGCTGATGAATAGAGTATCAAAGAGACGAAGAAAAGCCCTTACCGAGATCATTCCACTACCAATTTCTCTGGAAGATCTCGTTCATGAGGAGCTTCGAGAGTTTGTGATCGTGCAAGGCATGGTCGCTTTGCAGAACGTCCTTGAG
>JAAEPE010000064.1 GCA_024222395.1 Myxococcales bacterium | reverse complement strand
CGATTGGCGCGAACTCCTGAGGTGTATTGCGCCCGGCCGCTGGCACTGGCTCGCGCTCCTCTGTGGTCCTACGAGCTATTTGCTCATCGTTTCGATGCTCGGCGTCGCTGTAGCCAAGTGGACGGTGATGGGCAGCCTGCAGGGTGTCGACGTCGGGGCGGGCACCTGGCTCTGTCTCATCGCTAGCGATGCATCCTTGCACCTCTTCCTGCTGGCGATATTCGCAGTTGGGGAGGCCCGATCTCCTTGGCTGCTTGCTGCGACTATCCCACTCACCCTCTTGATCACAGCGCTTGCTTGCATCAATGCGCTCTACCTTGGCACAACCGGCGAACAGCTGACCTTCGAGGCATTCACCATTGGCCTTGAGCAATCAGAAGAAGTCTTGGGCATCGTTGGCGAAGGTGGCGTCATCACAGCTTCTCGAATTGTAGGGCTGCTCGTCTTGCTCGCACTACCGAACGTCGCTTGGTTGTTCGTTCGTTCTCGTGAGAAGGAAGCAGCAGGGCGCGGCCGTGGAAGGGCTCGAGCCGCCGCTCTTCTTGCGCTGCCCTTCCTTCTCTTGTCGCTCTTTGCGCCGACCTCAAGCTTTATGCCGCTTCGCCAACTGGAGGGCAATGCAAGCCTTGCGACCTATTGGGAATGGGCTATGGCGGACAGTGAACTCCTGGTGCCCGGCCCCGGTGAGGACAATGTATGGTTTCAAGGCTACGTTCCTCAGAGGCTTGCCTCGGAGCCGGCGGTTGCGAAGTTGGCCGCGTCTTCCCGGCCCAATATCATCTTCGTGGTTCTTGAATCGACCCGTTGGGACCACACCTCGTTGGCAGGGCACGAGGCGATGGCGGCGACGCCCAACCTACTCGCCCTAGCTAGCCCAACGCGGCACCGTGGCTCAGCAGACTCGCGCCGTGATTCCACACACCAGCAAATCGCTCTTCTCGATCTTCTGCGGTCGCTTGCCCATGATGCAACGACGCAATCTCGAGGCCGCTTCCAACGCCCCCTTGCAATGCCTACCCGCGCTGCTCGCAGAAGCCGGCTATCAATCGGTATTCATGCAGAGCGCGCTGGGCTCGTTTGAAGACCGTCCTCGCTTGGTCGAGCGCCTGGGCTACCAAGGCTTCTGGGCATGGGAGGACATACAGGGCGCCCCTCTAGGGTATCTGGCCTCGGACGACGAGAGCCTGCCCCCAGCCTTTGACCGTTGGCTCGATAGCCGAGATGCGCAAAGGCCGTTTCTAGCGACTCTTCTCACCTCTGCTACACACCATCCTTATCGCTTGTCAAAGAGCGCCAAGGCCCGCGCCGAAAGAAGCGGTGCTCGGACCGGGAGCGATCAGCAACGCTACGCGCGACTCGTGGAAGCGGAAGATGCGATGTTGGGCGCACTCGACCAGTTGCTCGCACGACGCGGCCTTAAGAAAAATACCATTATCGTGGTCGTAGGCGATCACGGCGAAGGGTTTGGGGCTAATGGGGTGAAACAGCACGATAACAACTTCTACGAAGAGGGCTTGCGTGTTCCGCTCGTCATGGCTGGGCCCGGCGTTCCTGTCAGCATCGTCGAAGACAACACGAGCTTGCTGGATATCGTGCCTACTGTCCTCAGTATCTTGGGTCACACCCTCGAGGCTCCGGCCTCCCAAGCGCTGCTTGGTGCTTCGATCCTCGGCCCAGCAAAGGAGCACAAGAAGAGCTACTTCGCCTGCTACTACGACGAGTACTGCTACGGGTACGTAGAAGGCTCCACCAAGCTTGTTGTGTCCAAAGGCCGAACGACTGCCTGGTACTTCGATCTGGTCAATGACCCGAGCGAGGACGTATCCAGGAGTCTCACGGCCAAGTTGCGGGCAACGCTTCCCGAAATGTTCCAAGTAATCAACGGGCACCTCAGCCCCGAGCCGCGCTTGCTCCCGCCACTTCGTTCCAACTACGGTGAATGGCGCTGTGAGGAGGACCGTGGGTGTCGGCATCCCAATAGCCCATCGGGCCGTTTTTTCAGCGCCAAGGACAAGTAGGGCGACTGCTGAGAACGAAGCGTGATGTTACCTATGCTTCGCATGGACGCCGAATTGTGCTTCGGTGCGGCAAACTGCACAATGACCAAGATATGGGCCCAGGCGGAACGAAGAGCAGGCGAGACGGACTCTTCGTCTTTTTGATCGCCTGTTTGAGCGCAGTGGGAGTTCTGCTCTTGCTGCCCTATCGAGTCGACGATGCCTTTATCTACTTCAGATACGCTGAGCACGTCGCAGCCGGGCACGGGCTGAGCTTCAATATCGGAGAGGAGGCCATCGAGGGGTTTTCTAGCCCGGTGTGGACTGCGCTCTTGAGTCTGGCGGTCGCTGTTGTTGGCGCGAAGGCGCTGTCTCACGTTGGTCTGGGGCTTGTACTGCTAGCTATGTGTGCTCTGGTGTTGCGTCGCGAGGCTCGCAACTCAGAGGCACCAGGCCACGCAGTAGTAACTGCGTTTGCGCTTCTTCTGTGTCCGCCCATGATCTTCTATGCAGGCACGGGCATGGAGACGCCACTCTTTGCACTTGTCGTCCTGGTATTCACAGCGGCCGTCGCAGATCGCGCACTACTATGGTGATTGCTTGCGCTGGAAGAAGCCTTTGGACCACTCTGCTGCGACTATGAAGATTGCGCGAGAGTCGGCGACGCTGAGGCTGCTGGCGAAAGAGACCATCGAGCCTTGCTGTCGCAATTTTAGTCCGACCAAGAAGCTGTAGGCTTGGAATTGCCTGAGCACCGTCTTCGTGAACATCGAATTCATCGCCTCTGTTCGATACGATTCTACCTGCTCAGTGAAAGTCTTAGCTAACGCTGCCTTTGCAAATTTGGCTTTGCCGCGGATCACAAAGCCAAGCTGCTCAGGCTCAAGATAGAGCGATACTTGCTTTGGGCTGCGAAGGGTAGGGCCACGGGGAATTGAGATTGCCAAAGGTAGGGCCGCGATGTGTACGATCGCATACGGGGTATCTTTGGTAGCGGTCGCCTTTGACAGCTCGGGTAGCGCCTTGAGCCACGTTGGTAGAGCCTGGGATTCGGGAGGCGCATCGACACTGCCCTTTCGAGGCGCCATCGTTGTGCCGAGACTCGCGGGACTTACGAGGGCTACGCTATTGTGACCACTCTTGAGATAGACTCGGCTATCGCTACGATGTTGGAACTTGCTCTCGATAGAGCCAAGTGCTCCGCCGGCAACAGGGACCCAGCCGATAGTGGAGTCCTTGTGAGCGAGGAAAGTTCGCAGGGCCGCCCCTCTTAGGAGGCCAGTGCACGCTACCGTAGTCGCGGCAACGTTGGATGGGTCTGAGGTTGAGATGTAGAGCATGTCGAAAGAGTCGACGAAGCTCACGTTGCGATTGCCAACGATGAGTTTGTGATCGGGCATCGGCGATAGAATGGCCGCCGTGCGCTCCGCCCACTCGGTGCCGCGAAGGCGGTCCAGACGTAGTGTGACCGAGAGCGTATCGCCTGCAGGCGCATAGGACTCCATGCGCAGGGTCGCCCATGACGGAGGGGGGGCTGCGGCGGCTACATTGGCATCGGTGGCTACATTGGCATCGGTCGCCACGACTGCGACATGAGCTTCGCCGCCGTCCGTCACCTCGTCTGGGGGCCCGCCCGCGTCCGCCAGCAGTCGCCCATCGCTCGGCGGTCCCGCATCCAGCCCAGCGTCGAGCAGGGGAGCCCCGTCTCCGACGGGCTGTGCATCGAGGCCCGCATCGAAGATTGGTCTTGCATCGAAGACTGGTCTCGCATCCGGGCTGGGGCGGGCATCGAAGCTTGGACCAGCGTCGGCAAAGAGCGAAGCAGGCTCAGGCTCAGGCTCAGGCTCAGGCTCAGGCTCAGGCTCAGGCTCAGGCTCAGGCTCAGACTCAGGCTCAGGCTCAGGCTCAGGCTCAGGCTCAGGCTCAGGCTCAGGCTCAGGCTCAGGCTCAGGCTCAGGCTCAGGCTCAAACGCCTCGGGAACCTCTGGAGCGATTTCGATGTCTACATTTGCGGCGACTTCAGGCGCGACAACGCGCTTTTCGCTCCCGCTGGTCAAGAGCATGGGCGCAATGGCTAGAAAGTGCACCACAACAGACACTGCCAGGCTCCACAGCCCAGCTTTGTATGTGCCACTCAGCTTCACCAGAAATCCTCGTCACCGCGTCTCACAGCTCGCCTAGGTAGTAGCATGCTTCGCACGAGACGACGTACACTGCATTGGCCCTATGCGGATACCGACAAGAATGGTGGAAGAGATTGTTGCAGAGGCTTCGGCAAAGATGAGCGATCCGAACTATTCGGCAGTGCTCGTTGGAGGCTTCGTGCAAAGCCAGAGTGCGGCGGCTCAGTACATTAGTGCTAGTGCCGACGACTTGGGAGGTGCAGAAGAAGTGGTCAACACGATCTTTCATACCGCGCTAATGGGCGAGTGCTTCAAGCGCGCCAACAATCGAACCGTCGGAGAGATGACGTTTGAAATTCTTGATCGGGTAGCCTCCGGCGATAGAGAAGCTATGCTAAGAAAGAAGCAACCCGCGGTGCTCGAGTACATACAAACCAACATCGAGCACGAAGGCATGGCCAGTACCGTAATGCTCTTTGCACTGGCAATGGACCTGCTTAGCTAGTGCCCTGCCGGAAATCGCTCTTTTGCGGCGTTGTGGCTTCCCAATACTCAAATTCGATGCCCAGCGCCCTCGCGCTCTGTCGCGCGGGGGCAAAAATCGCTCGCGATTTTCGACGAATATCGGCTTGAGGCGCAAGGGCCCAACCCGGTGAGCCCCGGCATGGTCGACGATGAAGATGGCGGCTAGG
>JAAEPE010000063.1 GCA_024222395.1 Myxococcales bacterium | reverse complement strand
CTGCGATGGAGAATCTTTCTTGCGACGGAATATGCTGAACATGAGGTATCTCCACGTAACGACGCGCCTTTGTAACACCACCTACGCCCAATGAGCCAGCAACTTCCTAGAGACTGAGAACGAGTGCCATCGGTACAGGTAGGCGCTTCGGAAAAGGTCATCCTGCGATCACTTCTAGCCTCGGTCTCCGAATAGATCGAGAGCCATGCTTTCAAAGGCATGACCATCTTTGTGAAGGCCAGTCCAATCGAGGGGAGCCTTCGTAGCTCTGGGCTTTCCTGAAGTCACTAGAGGTCCATGTATCCTCGGCATACGTGCCGAATGTGACTGGTGCCTGGCGTCTTGGATGTGGAGGTCGTAAGCCCACCGGAGAGCATTTCTTCCGTCAGCTGCTGGTAGTGCATCGGCCCCTTCTCTTGGAGTACCTGGAGCGCCGCCTATTTGAGTGTCTTCATCCTCTATTCCACCTCCAGCGTCATGAACGTAACGCTCCTGTAATTTGCCCCGCCTGAGGCACCTCTAGTCCTACTTGTAACGCGAAGCAGTCGCCATGATAGCCCACGCCTCTGATCCCGCTTCACCCACCAAGCCCATCAGCCCTGCTTGATGGGTGGATTGAAGAGGGTGCCGGAATTCATGCCATCTATGCAGAAGCGTTGGATCTTGGCTGCGGCAACCTTTATGTCATGCGCGAGGGTGGTGAGGTCTTGCTCCGTGGTGGTCTCGAATTGAAAGCGGATGCCTTTGCTCTCTTTGGATGTCGTCTTGATGCGTGTGATTGCATCGGGGGTACCGCTCGCGGCCCACATGGAGTGAGTCACGACATTACGTCGCTCTTCGAGCCTTTGCGCGGAGACCATGAGTTCCCGAAGCTCGGCAAACTCTGCACCTTCTTCATGTCGCTGCCGGTAGAGACTGAGAATCAGGGCACGCAGCGCTTTGAAGGACAATTCCGCTGTCACGATTTGGCTAATGCGCTGGGTCTCCTTAAGTAAACTCCCTACGAGCGATTGCAGCTGCATCTCAAGCATCGCGAAAGAGACGGTGATGTCACCGATT
>JAAEPE010000062.1 GCA_024222395.1 Myxococcales bacterium | reverse complement strand
CTCGGGCGGGGTAGATTCGACCTTCCTCGCCAAGGTGGCCATCGACACTCTTGGCGAGAATTGCCACGCCATCACCTGCGTCTCTGCAACGATGGCCCAGAGTGAGATCGAAGATGCCAGGGCTCTTGGGGGCGAACTGGGGTTCGGCAACCGACACCACCTCGTCGACTCGAATGAGCTAGCACAGCCCGGCTACGCTGCCAACCCTACGGATCGCTGTGCTCTGTGCAAGACCGAACTGATGGACCTCGCGGGACCGCTCGCCGCCACCCTTGGCAATCCACGGATTGCGCTTGGCACGAATACCGACGATCTAGGAGATTACCGGCCGGGCATCGCTGCAGCGTCCAGCCGGGGCTCTATCTCCCCAATGGTTGAAGCTGGCCTCACCAAGAAGGAGGTGCGCGACCTCTCCAAGGAGCTAGGCCTGCGAACTTGGGACAAGCCGCAACTGGCCTGCCTCTCGTCTCGCTTTCCCTACGGCGTAGAAATAACAAGGGAGCGCTTGCTAGCGGTGGATGCCTTTGAGGACGGCCTTCGGGGGCTTGGCTTTGGCCAGCTCAGAGTGCGCTACCACGAGGATGTCGGGCGCATCGAGCTCGCCTCCGACGAACTCGCGCGGGCATGCCAGCCCGGCGTCCGAGAGGCGATTGTCGCCCTCGGCAAGGCCGCGGGCTTCACCTACGTGGCCGTTGACCTCGCAGGCTTCCGCACCGGATCTCTGAACGAGGGCAAGCTCGTCCGCCTAGGCAAGCGCACAGAATCGTGACTCCCCGGGGGCTACTAGTTCTTCTTAGTCTGGGGTTCAGCTTCGCGCTGCCCACGGCTGCCGCACACGCACAGCAGGGGGCTACGCCCCCTGCGAAGAAGGACCTCACACTCGAGGCCAAGGCTGCAGCCCCGCCACTCTCGCCAGCGAAGGCTGCCGCATGGCGCAAGAGGCTTGATCGGCGACTGGGCAAGAAGCCAAACCTTGCAGTGAATATCTACAATAAGTGGACTCACGAGTACCTCGTATTCGACGCCGGGGACACTCGCAAGCCCCCAGCAGCCGTGGCAAACCGCTTCCTGCGCTGCCACTTCACGAACGAACCCACAGACATGGATCAGAGGCTGGTATCCGTCCTGTTGCAGGCCGCCAAGAAGTTCAAAGTCCGACGGGTAGACGTGGTCTCAGGCTTCCGAGCCCCAAAGTACAACCTCACTCTGCGCAAGAAGGGCCGCCAGGTCGCGCGCAACAGTGAGCACACCTTGGGCCACGCCGTCGACTTCCGATTGCCAGGAATTGGGATCAAGAAGCTACATGCGTGGGCAAGAACTCTCCGCCTCGGCGGTGTCGGCTTCTACAACAGCAGCAGGTTCATCCACGTGGACGTCGGCCGCGTGCGCTACTGGAACGGCCGCTAGCCTAGCTAGTGCCCGGCCGATAAAGTCCAATTAGGCGATTATAGCCTGAATTCAGCTCTTTTGAGGCCTTTTTGCCTTCCGGAAATATCGAAGGTGGGGCGACGGTTCTATCGATTCAACTCGTATGAAAGGACCGCCCCCATGCCCACCAGTACCGCCGAACAACTCCCGCTTGTCCCACAGATCAGCGGCCACAAACACATGGCTGAATTGCGCGAAATGAGCAAGATTATGGATCTACATCCACAGGCGGCACAGCTCGTGCCTTCGGATTTGGTGGCAGGCGGAATCAACCCGAAGAGGGGAGCGAAAGGCCTTTGCGGCGAGCAAGTTATTCGCGCTGCGCTCATTAAGCAGACGAACGGATGCAGCTACGAGCAACTCGCATTTCACCTTACCGATTCGCTGAGCTATCGCGCTTTTTGCCGGCTTGGTTTCTCTGATACGCTGTCGTCTTCGACTCTCCAGGACAACGTCAAGAAGATACGTCCAGAGACCTGGAAGAGATCAACCGAACGCTAATCGGCTACGCAAAAGATGTTGGAGTCAAAGACGGGCATATGATCAAGAGCAGCTGGGCCTATCGGAAGCTAAGACGATTTTGCATTGGAATCGAGAGCAATATGTCCTTCCTCAAACAGTCTTTTGGCTGGAGTCGCTGTACTTGGCGCTCGCTTACGTCATTCAAGTCTTACACGCTTACGTCAGTAGTAGCGGCGAATCTGCTGACACTCGCTCGGCACGCTCTACAGTGATCTTCTGAGCGTTCATCTCAAGGCGTCACTCATGTCCGTTCGCAGCTCGCGCTTCTCGCGCACTGCTCACGTTCGCCCGATGTCAAAATGGCCCGAAGTTCCACGCAATTTGTGAGCCATCGCGACAGAATGAAGTTACGCTGCGAGCCGAATTCGGCACTTTCAGCAGCGCTGGGCGGAGAAAGGGCGATTTCCGGACGGGCACTAGCTAGCTACCGAACGGGGTGACAGCGGTTTGTGAACAAGGGCTATGCCAGCTCGCCCACCGCAAGTGAACAGAACCGCACCTGGCTAGCGGCATTTGTCGTTATCCACTTTGGTGGACTTGGTTTGGGACGAGCCTCGGAAGGTCAGGTCGACGCCTTCGACTTTGACGGCGAGTTCGGTTGATACGAAGTGGTAGCAGTCGTTGCCAGACGGTCGGTAGTAATCAACTTTCGTCCAGTTGATTGCCACCTTCACCTTCTTGAAGGAATTGAGGTCGCTGCCTCTGTACGGAGCACAGCTGCGACGGGGCGCGTAGGCGACGAGTTTGCGCGCGGTCGTGGGAAAGCCTCCGATGCCTCCGCTGAGACGAAGTGTGATTTTCGCGCGGGGCGCTTTGAACGAGTTCGTTGAACCGTCCACGCAATGAAAGCCGAGGCCGCTGGCTACCGTGCGGACGTCGCTCTTCATGTCGGCGTGGCGTTCGGTTCTGTGTCGCATCGGCCCGCTTGGCGCCGGTGCTTTGGCGTTGGGGGTGGCTGGGTCCCGGCCGGTCTTGTCCACAGCGGTCGGTTCGCGCTCGCTGTCATCCGGTACGTCTTCGCTACTCGTCGGGGGCGGCGCCTGCGGTGGCGGTGTGCCCGCGCCACAGGCGAGCATCAGACAGGCGGACAGAGATGCCAATACAGTAGTGGGGCTGAGTTTCATCGCGGACTCCTTTGGTTAGGCGGCTTGTACAGAGAACGCGGGCGCTCCCCAAGCGGCGCAGACAATTTTGCAGAACTCGCCATGGCGTTGCAAGCGAGCTGAATTGATACAGATTCCTGCGGACTATTCGGTGGCTCAAGCATAGGCGCCGATTTGGCTGAGGGGATTGCCGAAGTCCCCCAGCTGTTGCTTGATCAAATCGTTGACCTGGCCCTTGGCCAGGTCGAGCAAGAAATCAGGAACCGAATCGAGGAAGTCGGCAGAACCGGTGCCTTGCGGGACGTTCAGAATCGCCTGGAAGGGGTCGGTTGAAAGTTGGCTGAGCGGTCCGAGAGTGTCGCCGACCTTTGAAGCAGCGGAGGTGTCGCTCAGGTCGATGGTGCTAGCGACCTCATACGTCCCGGCGATGCGACTGACAGCAGGATCACCTGGGTCACCTGGGTCACCTGGGTCGCTGGGATCGCCGGACGGATCACCATTGGGGCCGATAGTGCTCGCGCAACCAGTAACCAGGGCAAGGCTCATCAGGAAATGAACGAATGTATGACGCATACAGCAAGAACAGTGCAATCCCAGTGCCCATATGTAAGCCGTTGGATGCCATATGATTATAAGTACTACTTCATCCCCCTATCAACTACATCGCCCCCACTTTGTGGAGAGCACCCCCAGCAGGACCGTGGCTTCTATCGGTGGCGTAGCTTGTGCTTGTGTTGACCCCCGCAAAAACCTGCGGTTGGGGCCCCATGCCCATCCTCCTCCTCCTCATCGCCGTAGTTGCCTACGTTCTCTTCAGTCGGAGCCGTGAGATTTTCGTGCTCCGCCTCAGGTCCAGAAAGCTGACGTGTCATCGAGGAAGAGTTCCGTCAGGATTGCTTTCGTCGTTTCGCGAAGTCCTGGACGGGGCGCAGAATGGGACCATAAAGGCCTCGCGAACGCCCAATGGAGCGCATCTCAGAACCAGTGGCATCAGCTCGTCGGCCGAGCAACGCATGCGGAACATCCTCGGCCTCTACCCGATCTCAAAGCTATCTGCTCCTAGGCATAGAACAGCACTGGCGATGCAGGAAGCCCTCTCCCCGCTAAATGTTGCATGGAAGGAACGCGGCCTACCTGAAATCCGCATTGGCATTGGCATCAACACCGGCCCCATGAGCGTTAGCAACATGGGCTCACAGCGGCGTTTTGACTGCGCCGTCATGGGCTGGGCTACGCAGTGAACCTGATGAAGGCCACCGGCGGCGCCTTCCTCTTTCGCGAGGTAGACCGGGTTCGTGTCATCGGCCGAAGTGCTGCTGCTGCAGTCTATGAGCTCTGCGGAGCGGCGGGAAACGCCGCGTTCACGCCCGAGGATTCCGAGCTATTTGCCGAGGGCCTAGCCGCCTACCGCGCCCAGGATTGGGAGGGCTGTAAAAGGAGCTTGCAGCGCTTCCTAGAGAGGCACCCGGAGGATGGTCCGCGCCAAACTCTCATGAGGCGGATCCCGGATCTACGAAAGCTCGAGCTCTCCAAACACTGGGATGGCGTCTTTGCCCAGCTCCAGAAGTAGCTCATTCGCGTCTCTGCATTGACCCAAAAGCTTCGCATTGCTAAGTATCTCCTGTGAGCAAGAAGCAGCACATCGACCGTATCGTCGAGACGGCGATCTACCTGCAGAGCGAGACCAGACGCCTCGCAAAGGAGCAGTGTGCCCTGCACGGCATTACAGCGACCCAACTCGCCGTCATCAAGCTGCTCATGGAAATCGGCGACTTGAGCCTTTCCGAGCTCAGCAAGAAGATGGCGGCGCGCAATAGCACGATCACCGGGATCGTCGACCGCATGGCCGCTGCCGACCTAGTCCAGCGCGCTCGCTGCACCGAAGACGGACGCGTTTGGATGATTCAGCTGACCACGAGAAGTCGTGACATCGCCGCCAAAGTCGATGTCGCGCCCTGGGATCTCCTGCGTAATTCTCTTAGTTCACTCAGTCAAACCGAAGTCAACCAACTCATAGGGCTCCTTGGGAAGCTTGCCGCACATGTCGAGCAGGCTGCCTGTAACGGAGAGAATAGCTAGGCAACATGAACCCAACAGACAAGGTCATAATCTCCTGCGCACTCACTGGCGCTGTCACTACGAAGAGCCACTGCCCGGCAATCCCGTATACCCCCGTCGAGATAGCGGAAGAGGCCGAGCGAGCACACAATGCCGGTGCTGCCATCGTGCACATCCACGCACGCACAAACGAGGGAGAGCCGAGCTGGGATGCGGAGGTCTTTGCGGAGATCCAGGAAGAAGTGAAGAAACGCTCTCCGGTACTGATCAACTGGTCGACCGGGGGCGCTGGCCCAATGAGCGAGCGCGTCGCCCACCTCGCCAGAACCAAGCCACATATCGCTGCCCTCAACATGGGTTCCCTGAACTATGCGAAGTGGCGAGCAAGCAAGGGCGCTTTCGCGTTCAAGTTCGTCTTCCAAAACTCCTTCGACGACATTGTCGCCTTTGCCAAGGCCATTTCGGACTGCGGCGCCAAGCCCGAGATGGAGTGTTTCGACACCGGCCACGTCTACTCCCATCACGTGCTCGAAGACATGGGGTTGATCGAGAAGCCCTATCACTTCTCATTCATCATGGGCGTGCTCGGCGGTATCCCCGCCACAGCGCGCCACCTATCGTTCCAAGCTGAGAACGTGCCGGCCGGGTCCAGATGGAAGGTCATTGGCATCTCACGAGAGCAATGGAAACTCTGCATGGCGGCGCTGAGCCTTGGCGGTGATATCCGAGTGGGCCTTGAAGACAACTTCTATCTGCCTAGCGGCGAGATGGCGCGTTCCAATGGCGACCTAGTCGAACAAGCCAGCAAGCTCGCACAGCTCTCCGGTCGCAGCGTCGCTACCGCAGAAGAGACAAAGGAGCTACTGTGGCCGAATGGCGGTGGGAATTTCTAGAGGCTAGACGGCCGCAAGAGTCGTGAGCCGCGCGTGCGGGTGGCTGGGAGGTCATCTGATGTTCAAGCCCGGGGCGGCCTTGTCCACCCATCCGTCCATGCTGACGCTGACCGGGGCGGGATTCGATTGATAGGGCCGCCGTGCCGTTGTTGCTCTGGGGCGCTGCCGGGCCTCTGGGAGTGGCGAGGGACTTCTCGCCTGCTACCTTTGTGACTCAACCGCCGGTGTATGGGCCCATTTGGCCCCGCGATACGTTGGCCTTTCGGTCTGGCTGTTTTGCCGCTTCGCCGCCTTGTGAGGCGCGCTGGGTGCCGCTACTCTGCAGG
>JAAEPE010000061.1 GCA_024222395.1 Myxococcales bacterium | reverse complement strand
GTCGAATGTGGAGGGAATGCGATGTGAAGGGACGTTGCGCTCGATGCCATGCCCTTCTAACCGACGAGGTCACACCGAAATTCCCAGAAGAGAACTGTCACAGTCAGATCTACACCCATACCAATCCGGCACACATTCATCGCTCCCTAGGCGGCTGCGTGCTGCCACCTAAGGCCTTGAGACTTTGATCAAACGAGGCCCCACATCCCCGCTCTTTGTTTGCGAATTGGAAACGCCTGCGCTTCCCAGGTTCCCTGATTGCCCTTATGCCATCGCCCTGCTGACCGTCCCCGGTAGGATCAGGGCCATCGATACCGATGACTTCTACTGCCTTGAGCACGGATCCCGGGACTGAGATGTTGGTCTACTCGTGCTACTTTGCACTGTCGCAATTCGATAGACATCGCGGTCGCGAATGAGGTGGTCTAGGTGAGAGGGCTCGAACCTCCGTCTTCATGCTTCCAAGGGTGGCGTCCTAGAAGAGTGTGAATACTCCTACTAGGTTGCGACCCCTTGGCCCTTCAATTCCGGACGAATGTCAGCGGGAAGGACATCTGCGGGAAGGACATCTGCGGGAAGGACATCTGCGGAGCAATAATCTACACCCGCATACAACCAGCTTAGCTGGTCGCTTCTGAGCGAAATGCTCCGTGTATTTGGTGTATTGGTACTCATCTTCTTGCTTCAGTCTCTCGGAGGCCAGATGCGCTCCGTTTCGGTAGAGCCGGTATAACACTTAGAGGCCGACTCGACCAAGTGATTCCCGATCTTGCGGCTTCCGTCAGCACACCGCGCCAAGCCTACTTCTTGGAAATGGTCTCGTAGGCCAATCGAACACAGCCTATGAGTTCACGGCAAATGTCGAAGAGAACAGGGTCGTTCCCCGCGTTGTTGCGATGCGGGTGAAACAGTCTTGCCAAGGTCTCATAGGCTACCCTAGCGTCGTCGCGGCTAGCGTCAGCGGGAATTTCGAGCAGCTCATGGGCGGGCAAGTCTCGAATTCGCACGAGCTCCGACACAAGTTCTTCGAGAGAAAGAGCCTGCGGCTTTGGCTTCGGCTTGCTCTCCATCAGAGCGTCGAGCTGTTTTCGAGTCTCTGGACTAACTGTGCCGAAGCGCAATCCCATGCCGGAAGGCCGACCCGATGCAGCAGGTCGAAAGTGCACAACCTCTGCACCAAGCTCGATGGTCTCCCCGGTCGGCATCATCAGATTCAAGTTGAGCAGAGAGCCAATGGGCAGCGACTTGGTCGACTTCAAGAACATGCCGCCTCGGCTGATGTCTCGAGTGTAGAGCACCTTGAATCGCTCCCAATCGGGAATTCGAAGTCGCACTGGCAAGGCAGTGCTGTGTCTGTCGTGACCCCTATTGGGCGGCACAGCAGCAGGGACGCGTTCTGCACTGGGCGGCGCAGCCTTTGCGGGAGTCTCGAGCACTGGAGAAGGCAGACTTGGAGAAGGCAGACTTGGAGCAACTTTGGCCTCGGGCTCTTTGGGCGGGTCGATATCCGCGAGGGCTTCGGCAATGGCCCTGGAGGCTGGCTCGTATTGTTTGGCTAGGATGAGATTTGCTTTCGCTTTCTTTGTCGAGCCAGCCGCAATCTCTCCGATTGCCTTCTCGTAGAGCGTTCGAGCCATTGGGGTCGAAGGATCCCGATTGGAAAGCTTGCGTGGCTTTGCCGTCGTGTCGTCGAGGCGCATTCTGCCCTCCGCGAGCCCCCGATCATAGGCCTCCCGTTGGTCGGCATCGAGAAGTACCTTACTTGCCTCCCCCATACGGGCATGAATTCGATTGAGTGATGCCAGCCCCTCTTTCGTACTACGGGCGACGTATCGATCGGGATGCAGCTTCGTAGCGAGCTTGTAGTAGCGTTCGCGAATCTCGTCCGCAGAGGAAGAGGTCTCCACTCCCAATAGGGAGTAATAGCTAGCCTCATCGAGCCCATGATCAATGGCAGAGATTCGTGACCAGAAGCTCATCGTTCGTCTTGCAAACCGACGACTAGGGGATGCTGGGGCGTGAAGCCACTGGCCAACTCGGCATACGTTCTCGCACTATTCTCATCACCGATGACGTTCATCGTTACGTCGAGCCCCTCGAGTGCCAGATACTGCAAGTCGATCTCTGGCAAGGGGCCATCCAGCGCGTGCTCGATGATCTCAAGCAACTTGCCGCTATTCCCAGCTTGCTTGTAGTGCTTCCGCAGAATAGCGAGCATCGCAAGGTGGCCCGGAATGTCCGAAAGATTCTCCTTGTAGGCGACCTGAAGCGCGCGATGGATAAGACGCACACCGAGAGCCCTATAGGCCGGATGCCAACAAACACACATGCCGGCCCGCCTGAGCTCTTCAACCCTCTCGCGGTGCGTAGCTCGAGCCTCAAGTCGGGCCTCGTACACCTCGAGTAGAGCTTCTTTGTCTTCCAGGTGAGAAAGCCGCACTTCCAGAAGCCCAAGGGCACTAGCGTTCTCAGGATTGTGCGCCAGAGAGGCCAATAGCAGCTTCTCCAGAGACACTTGATTGGTCTGGAGCATACGCAGCATACGGGCGGCCTGCAGCACGGAATCGCTGGCGCCCTCACACGTATCCGCTTGGTCGGCCTCCTGCAAAAGGCGAGCAACCTCGTGGCGAACCGATGGCCACTCACGCCTCGCTGTGCGCAGTGCTGATTGCACATGGTGCACGTCCGGCATCTTGCGAGCCGCCGCCATTAGCGGCTTCACGGCCCGATCCGGTTGGCCAGCATCTAGCCAAGCGATTCCTTCGTCCGTGAGATGCATCGGATCTGAATCCTGCTTGTACTGCAAACGGGACAACCGTGCGGTGGTGGCGAAGTCTCCTATCTCGACACAGATTGCCCGGGCGCGGGCCAGTGCGTCAATTCGCTTTGGGTCTGCCCGGTAACACAGGACGTAACCAGCAATAGCGCCTTCGCGATCCGCCACGCAGTGTTCAAAGACTTGAGCAACCTCAAACGCGTTTACTGAACAGGCCGGGTTCTCAATAAGCTCCTTCAGTCGCTCAAGGCGCTCAGAAAGAGTCTTGGACCAGTCAGCGCTGCATGCCAACGCCGCCTGAAGTGCTCGTGAGATTTCCCTCATCAACAACTACTACTACGCGAAAGAATGGCTAGCCTTTTCTGGCTACACCCCCGCTTCGCCTCATAGCATTGTATCTATGCCCGACGGAGACGCGAGTAAATCAGGGGCGGGAAATCGCATTTTCGGGATTGACCTTGGGACGAGCAATTCCTGCGTAGCACTTTGGGCCAAAGGCAACGTCGAGATCGTTTGCAACCTCCAAGGTGAACGCACTACCCCTTCAGTAATTGCTGTTGGCGACGATGGCAAAGTGACCGTCGGTGTACCTGCCCGCAGACAAGCGGTAATGAATCCGAAGTCGACCTTCTCCGAGGTTAAGCGCTTGGTTGGCTTGCGCTTTTCCTCACCCCAGGTCACGGCGGCACGCGAGCTCTTGCCCTACACGATCTGCCCTGCGACGAATGGGGACGCGTGGGCTGCCATTGGCAATAACACCTTTTCCCCCGTTGAGCTGCAGGCCTACGTTCTCGAAGAGCTTGCCATATCGTGCTCCCAATTCGTTGGGCGAGAAGCCAAGCGAGTCGTAATCACAATGCCCGCATTCTCTGACGAGACGCAAAGGCAAGCGGTGCGAGATGCAGCGCATTGCTGGCCTTACCGTGGAGCGCATCCTGAGTGAGCCAACTGCAGCAGCACTTGTCTGCGGCTATGCGCAATACGACAACCGGCACATCGCCGTCGTCGATCTCGGTGGCGGTACCTTGGATGTGACCGTCATGAGAGTTGACCAGGGAAAGTTCGAAGTGTTGGGCATCGATGGAGATAGCTCCCTTGGTGGCGCCGACTTTGACCGAACATTGGCTCGTCACTTCGCGCAGGATATTCTGCAGAAACACGGCTTAGATGTCAGTACTGATCCGGTCGCGATGCAACGACTCTTGGGAGAGGCCGAGGTTGCAAAGAAAGGGCTGACCCAACGCCAGACCGTCGATGTCAGCCTGCCGTACCTCGCACAAAAAGACGGTCACCCCATAAACTTCGACTTCCAAGTTTCCCAAGATCTCTATCGCACGTTGGTCGCAGACCTTGTCGAGCGTATCGCCGGACCATGCCAAGAAGCGCTCTCTATTGCCGGTTTACGGCCATCTCAGCTTGATGACGTAATCCTCATTGGTCGTGAACGAGAAGGTGACCGAGCTATTTGAGCGCAAACCACTGTTGCGCATCACCCCCGATGAAGCGGTCGCGATCGGAGCAGCGTTGCTTGGAGCGGGATTGTCGGGCGAGCTCGAAGAAGTCAGCTTTGTAGATGTCGCTCCCCCTAGCATTGGCCTACGAGCAGCTGGTGATCGCTTTGTTCCACTTATCAAGAAATCAGGCACGCTTCCCGCTTGATGGCGCAAAGGACTCAAGTCGACACAGGACGATCAGCGCAGCTTTGAGCTCGATATCTTCCAAGGGGAATCAGAGAGAGCATCGGAGAATCGCAATCTCGCTCATGTAACGGTGGCACCGATAACTCGGAAACCCGCCGGCCAAGTCATGCTCGAAGTGCAATTCGAAGTCGATGCCCAAGGGGCGCTCGTGGTGCACGCAAGAGAGCGAGGCAAGGACGAGCCCATCACCGTTGCGGTCGAGCCAGCCTCCTGACTCACCACCGGTCAAGTCGACCAACTAGCGGCCACGCACGAAAAGAAGCGCCCCAAAGTTGAATACAATGTGCAAGATCGACCGGCATCCGAGGCAGGTGGCTTCGCGATCAATATCGCCAAGGCGAAGAAGCCCGCGAGCGGGGCCCGTAGGACACCTCCTCCAGCCGAGCCAGCCGCCAAACCTCGGTCTGAGCGGCCACTAACGGCCGACGATCTCTTTGCTGACGAGCCGTCGCATGAAGAGGATCAAGCACTCTCCGCTCAGAGTATTTCGGTGCCTCAGGCACAGTCCAGCGATGATCGCACACCACCCCCATTCAACGCCCGTAAGCACCCCGTAGATACCCCTGGACTCCAGCATTTCCGAGGAGACAGAGGAGTCTAGCGTCAACCTGAAGCTGGTCGTGGGGGGCGCGGTTGCCGTCGCAGCAGTCGGGGCCGTCGCAGCTCTTGTACTTTTATAGGCTCGCATGAATACCTCCGCCTACACACTCCCAAATTCAAGGATCGACAAAGATCGAAGGTGAGGTGCGTATGGGAAAGACCCTAAAGACTCAGGTAGCGCTCCTCCGAGGCATCAACGTCGCAGGCAAGAAGAAGGTCCCGATGGCCGAGCTTCGAGAGCAAGCAGCCAAGCTGGGTTTCGAGTCTGTGCAGACCTATATCCAGAGCGGAAATCTTGTGTATCGCAGTACCCTCTCAGTTGCAGCTGCACAGGAAGCCTTGGAGAAGGCGATTGCCGAGCACTTTGGATTCGATGTGGAAGCAGTTGTGCGCACAGGTGCAAGGTGGCTCGAATACGCACGCGAAAGTGCCTTTCCCGATGCGGAAGAAGCTCGGCCAAATACTCTGCTCCTCGCCATCGCAAAGACGAGCCCCAAAGCCGACGCTCTTAAGACAATTCTCGCATACGCGAAGAACGAGCGTGCTCAACTACTGGGTGACGCGCTATGGATTGACTACGTCGATGGTTCGGGAAGGTCGAAGATTCGCCCTGCGATCATTCAAAGAGCTATGGGCTCGAGCGCAACAACTAGAAATTGGCGAACCGTTCAAAAGATCGCAGAACTCGTTCGCGAGACCAGCAATTCGTAGCGGGATAGTCACGAACAAGCGGCGCTGCGGCCTCGGTGGTCGCGATACATCGCGAGCACGAACTCACCGACTCTTCGAGAACGAAGCTCGCGAGCGAACGCTGCAACCTCGCCTCCAGCTCGCTCCATACTCGGAAACTCCGAGCCATACCCCTCGTCCTTTGTGAGTAGGAGACTCGGCGCAAAGAGCGCAGCGAAACTCAGATCGGCAGCACCAAAGCTCTCACCACAGAGGTAAGGACGCCCATCGGAGAGACGCACCTCAATCTCGTTGGCGAATGCCAGTACTTTCTCTCGGGAACGCTCTGCACTCTTCGCATTTATGCGTAGGGCCTTGCGCATCATTTGCTCATATATCGGTCGCGTGGCAATCGCTCCGATCGCTTGCGGCTTGTTGCCTAGCGACCAGACGAACTCGCGAAACAAACTCGGATTTCGAAGCATGTGATGGTAGCCAAAACGTCTCGTGTGTTGCCCGAGCTTCTCAGAAAACTTCGCATCCAGTTCGCCGGATTCTGCGTCCGCATACAGATGCAAGCCTTCTCTGTCTGAGAGGTGGTGCATGATTCGAGAGGAATCACACACGCGGTCGCCTGCGTCTGTGATAAGTACCGGTGTGCTGTACGGACTCGAGACCGAATCGCTGTGTTTGTCTCTCGCCCCCCGTGTCGCCAGTGCAACAGGTACAAAGTGAAAGAGTGGCAAGTGCCCTTCTTCTCGGTAGGGCTTGCCAACGAGATCCAAGGCCCAACGAGCCTTTTCGCAGTAGTGGGAGAACGAAATCGTTACGAGTGTTTGCATTGCGTTTCCTAGTAGAGTGCGGAGGAATCTGATGCAATTGTAGCTCCCTTTGCACTGACGTCGCTCTCAAGCTGGGATAGTATTTCGCCGGATGCCGAGCTTTGAGCAGAGTCTAGATGAACGTTTTCCCGGCGCAATGAGCGAGACTGACTTCCTCGAAATCACCTACAACGCGATCGCCGGACATGGCTTTGACGCGGACAATACAATTGCCTGCGTAGGTGTCTGTCGAGACGAGCTTTGCCGCTCGCTGGTCTGGGCCGTCCGCGACGTGTGGGGTGAGGCATTCAACTTCTCAGGTCTCGGCGGTTTGCTGACGTTGGGTATCGCGGGCTTTCGAGCAGCCCATTATCACGCTCCCATCTACAACGGACGAGAGCGCTACGTGTATATCATCATGCCGCACATTGGCATCAGCGAGGATGGTGACTTTGGCAAGTGCTTGCGAGAGGGGCGCCACGGCTCGTCCGCTGCATGCGGTGCTCTCAGCGCTATGCTGGAAGAGTTCCGCACGGGCACTCTCGATCTGAGCGTGAACAATGACAACATCGAATACAGCCTATTGAAACAGCACCTCACGCCACGTCTCTTGGGCAAGGGGCTCGATACGGACTCTCTCGATATCGCTACGCTCACATTGGCGATGTCCAATCTCATCACCGATGACCTCGAACGCATGATCGAACTCACCGTCGACAAGGAGGTCGCGGACTATGGGGTGCTCACCGGAGTACAGATCCACCGCCCAATCTCGGGCTCCATGGTTTGGATCAACAAGGGCTACGTCTGCGTCGAGGGAGAGCGACGCGAGCTAGAACTTGAACTGCCAAATCTCTAGTTCGATTCATCAGGAAGAATCGCATCCGTCGCCTCGGTGCAAGCCGCTTGGGCATTTGCGTCCGCACTCTCTTGTGCGAGCCAAGCAGCAAGACAACGATACCCTGGCTCGCTCGTGCTTTGCCACACAGCGCCTCCCTCGTGAGCCATACCGCCGGCGGATACAGCGAGCGCCTTGAGCAGAATTTGGTTCTCACCCACAGGGCCACCAAGCGAATCAAAGGCGGCGATCGACAGTAGGTTCTCACCGAGTTCGTTCGGGCTGAGCCCTTCCTCACGTAGAGCGTCTTGCAGTCGGAGCCCACGGTACGAATAGATGCGAAGCGTTCGACCCATATCGCCGTGACAGTCGAGTGAGGAACAGCGATATCCGACATAAGTCTGCACGTCGGTGGCGAAACTCACGGGATCGCCAACGGTTAACGGCACTTCATCGATATTGGTCTCGTTGCACCCAGCGAGCGTCGCCCAGAGTCCAATGAGAAGTGTGGCTACTCGAAGTCTCATTGTGCGTCGCCTCCTTCAAAGAGATAGACCCTGCCAACCGAGTCGGCGCCGGGCACAGGCCCGTGACAATGAGCACAGCTGCCGTTGCGCCAAATCTTGGTCTTCATGCGCTGCTCATCACCGCCGCGGCGAATCATAACTTCGAGGGGAAAGAGAGGCTTGCGCGGTATGTTGAGCTCACCATCACCCTCTTGGCTGGTTGCGCTGAGACCGCTATCGACTTTCACGAAGAAGTTGCCTGCCTTGTTTGAGAGGGCTGTGAACTCATCACCTCGTGCATCCGTGAAGATGATCTCAACATCTCGCAAGCCATCCTTCTCGTCCGAATTCACCTGTCCAAAGACCGTACCCGCGACTTCAAGAACGGCTTCCCCCGGCGCCGAGGGGAAGTGCCCGTCCGATGAATGGCAGAGAAGGCAGGGCTGACCTGGCCGATGCTCCTCGTCGCCATCTTCGTAGTCCCCTTGCACCGCCGGTTCGGATTCCTGCGGGCTCTGTGCCAAGCAGGCTACAACGGACACGAGTGCTGCAATCAGAACAACCCTTAGAAGTGCCATCGTAAGCCTCCCTGTGACATAATCGCGATTCGCGAATCGATGAAGAGGTGATCGAGAAAGGAGGAGTACATAAGCGCGGACTGAGCGTAAGCCTCAAAGCCGAAGAAAGCCCATCCTACCCGTAATCCTCCAGTTCCCTGCCAATATGGAGAGAGCGACTTATCCGTGGTGCGCAAGCTCGGCAGCGAAGTCGCGTCGTTGACCGAATATGTCCGTCGCCAGAAATCTACGCCGCCCTGATAGTGCACGCGCGCCCAAGACTCAATGTGAAGACTCGACTCGAAGGCCTTGGAAAAGGCAGTTTCAACTGTGTGCCCAAACATGCCCCAGGAATCACCGTAGAGTCTGTAGTCCAATCGCAGGGACGCACCAAGACTATCGAAATAGCGAAGCCCTCGCAGTGCAGCGGCATGTCGGTAGCGAGAATCTGGGACCTCTTCCGCGGGCTTGAACGCCAAGCGATGCACGTCGAAGTTGCCTAGCCCAAGCTTTGAGCCTGTGGTTTCGAGCAGCTGAAGCCCTGCCCCATCAAAAATGGGAACACTGCGATACGGCTTCTCCATGTAGCCATCTTGAACGGTTAGTGAGTACACGACCCGCAAGAGCGTCTTGGTATCGATGACTTGAGTAGCCCCAATCTCTGCGCTGTGAGACTGCAGCGATTCGGAGAAGACACTAGAAGGTGTCCCAGCCCGACCTACGGTGTCGAGGGAGAGATTGTAGCTACCAGAGACCGTCGTATCGCCTCCGGCGAAATCCCGCGATAGCCCCATTCCAAAGCTGTGGGAGACGTAGTCTGGCTCATTCGACAGCCGATACGAGAGCGACGGCAAGTACCCTCGTACAGACTTTGAACCTGCGACGTTGACCTCCGTTCGAAGTTCGGAGAAGCGATAGGTCGCGTTGGAGATGACATCCACCGACGCCGCTGTTATGGCGTCTAGAACCACTCGCGAGGAAACCTCGCCTCCGTCTTCATCCAACGGATGACGAACCCCTACCTGCGGGCTCACCACAGAGACATTGTCGTCGTCGACGTAGACCAGGATATCGCTGGAGAGCTGGGTTCCCTCATCGCCAGGATCTGCAGAAGCAGGAGCTGCGAGAAGCGCCACTGCGCAGCATGCAGCGATTAGTTGCAGCCGCATCCGCCACCTCCGCCACCAAATCCTCCGACCGCGCCCTCTCGGGTGCTGAGCACGTGATGACGCAGCCCCTCTCTATCTCCATCGCCGTCGAGCGCCATCTCAGGCTTCGCCAGGGTGCCGCGCTGATACGGCTTCGTTCGGCTGCAAGCGCTGGCAAAGACAATGGCCCCACAGGCTAGCAAGATAGCGGGAAGCTGCGAATACACTCGAGCAGACATGATGGACGGTTCTGGGGGTCGTCACTCTAGCATCCTTCGCAACTCTCGCCTCCCCAAGAAGCTAGTAGAGAGTAGAAGAATTGAACCCCAAGCTCAAGCGCTGTCATCGAGTCGCTGTAGGTGCAATTCGCGACACCACTGCGCTGAGTCACGCTTCCCGCCTCGACGTTACCGTCGAGGCGCCAATGTGAGGTCACATCGTAGCCAAGGCCAATCCCCCATCGAGACCCCTGGGGCGACGAGAACTCATCGTCGTCGTTGCTTACCAAGAGTGCGGTGCCCCACCCTCGGGCGGTTATCTTGCGACTTGCCGAGTAGGAGAAGTCGAGACCAAAGACCTGGTAGCTGTAGTCGGGCAACGCGGACATTATGGAGCCAACTCGCGGCGAGTCCTGTGGCCGATACCAATCTCTACCAACAGAGAGCTCTAAATTGAGGCGAAGTCGTTTGCGAAGAATCAGAACGTAGAGACTGAGTTCTGCTCGCGTCCATCGAACAGGATCGCCAAGAGATTCGAGTCCGCCGAGGTACGCGTACCGGCTCTCGTGGAATTGCAAAACGTTCCGAGTCCACGGAAGAGTGGCACGCTCATGCGCAGCACCAGGGCTGGCAGAGTTCCCTCGGAGCGGATGTTCCCAGTGTGAATATTTCGGTGAAGAGCCAATAGGCCTGCGCCTAGCATCAAGCGGTTGCGCCCCAAGCTGTCACCGCTCACTTCGGCGCCTTGCGATCTCGCAGGCTGCTCAAAAGGCCCGACAGGGGCGCTTTCCGCGTCGGGCGCAGTCCACATCTCGGCGGCCATGAGAGCGATTGTCCGGGAGCGCGCCATGCGGTCGACGCCAGCGAGCTCCACATCAACGATGCGGCCTCGAGGATAGCTAGTGCCCGGCCGATAAAGTCCAATTGGGCGATTAGAGCCCATCACGTTCACGCTGCGTGATCTCAAGCAGCGACCCGAGGATCCCAACGGGATCAATTTGCGGGAAAGTTGAGCCGGCTTCGTGAGTGTCGTAGTGGTGGTCGCCAAGCGCCCAAGAGGGCGGTCATGGGGGCCGCCCGACACGAAAATGACGACGAGCCCATTTGGCGGTGGACCACTCGTCGTCGGGTGCTTCACCAAGACATTGAAAGATGACGCAACTCCGGCTCTGATCCAAAACTCGCACCGGGTCAACTCTTGGCCGAAAGAGGACGAGTGTGTGGAGGCCGCCATGCCGGCCAGCTGCGATCGCTGCGGCCAGGGCGCCCGGCAAAGTGTCAGGATCCGCATTCGCGGCCATGGGCAGCGAGGCCGCAGGATGCGCGGCCCCGTTTCCCCTGACGGTGCCCCAGAGTTTAGTGCGGCGAGAGTGCAGCGCTACCGCTACGCGCTGCCGGCGAT
>JAAEPE010000060.1 GCA_024222395.1 Myxococcales bacterium | reverse complement strand
TTGGCGCTATCCCGCTTGGGAGAGCTGGGACAGGTGAATCCTTTGCCTGTCTGCGGAGCTCGATTGCTAGCTCGACCATGGGCTCAATCCTCGACCACGCGTCCGCTGAAATGTAGCCCTTTCTCTCATGCGCCGCGATGTTGGAGCGCGAGAGACCGAGAAAATCCGAAGCGGCATACTGGGACCAGCCCAGGATGGAACGGAGCGCCTTCCAGTCCACAAGGTAGAAATCGGCCATTCGTATGGGCTCGACCCGGCAGTTCACCTCCTCCGATCTCATTCCTTTGACTCCTTCGCTCGCTCTTTTAGCCAGTCGATGTAAGCCGGCAGGTCCTCAAGCATAAGGCCTACCCCCTTTAGCTCCTCGACCGCTCGAAGCCAGACTTGCATCTCATCGTACAGCGCTCCCACGCCCATGCTCTCGCGATCTATTGGCTTGGAGCAATGCCCCAGCTTTGAAGCCGTCATTCGAGCATGAAAGCTATCCCAAGCCCTATCTAAGGCTTCGCCTACTCCCGCTATCCGAGAAGCCGCGATCTTGAGATTGGCTCTCTCAAAGTCATCTAAAAGAGTTTTCATGGCCTCTATACTAGCCCGGAAAGCCCCACGCGACCGTTCCGTCCCCGATCTTCTGACCCTCGATCGTTCGGAAGTCCTTCGGAAGTAGCGCGGCCACGTCGACGAGCTCTAGGGGCACTTCGGCCGGAAACTGTTCCAGCGACTGGCTGAACTCCTCCAAGGTCCCACGATACCCGAGCAGCACCATTCCCTGCCACGCGGCCTGATACAGCGACAACGCGAGGGCCCAAGATTGTTTCGTGTGCTCGGTCGCTCCCCACATATGGGAGATCCCCGCGAGCGCGTGCCTCACAGCCTCCGCCGTGACCTCCCGAATCCGCGCCGCGTCGTACTCCGCCTGTGTCATCTCGTATTCGATCACGCCACACCTAACTTTCGATGCTTCCGGTTCGCAGCTGCGAGCCTCTGGGGAGCCGTCTCCATGCTTGCGCACCATCTGCGCCCTGCCGCTCTCATGGGCTCGCCCAACTGGGCCCGCCACTTCGCCCCATGATTCCGCTGATAGGTCGCAGCCGCACTCGTGTCTGTGTTCGCGATGATTCGGGCCGCTGCCCCCATCATGGACGCGTGGACGTGCTGCTCGGCCTTCCCGAGCGCGACATCTCGGGCCTTCGCGGCCTCCGGTGTCGTCACCGCATCGTCCGGCTGGCTCGCGACCTCCAGGATTTCATCGTCGACCTGCTGGTTGTGAAGCGCCGCATACCGCAGAAGGCCCCTCTCGGCATCCCTCGCCGCCCTCGCAAGCGCCACGACGTGAGCCTCCTCCTGGACCGTCCGATCCTGCCTCCAGTCCCGCAGACCCTCCAGGTCGGCATTCTCGGCCGCTGCCTGAATCGGCAGCCACCGGGGGTCCGTCTTTCGCCGCTCCTTCCGTGTCGCCGTATCGGGTATCGTGAGCCGTTTCTTTTCCATGGCCCACGCCCAGGCCGTCGCAATCGCCTTCGCGTCTGCCACGCGAGCCGGGTCTCGAAAGTTCAACTCTCGACCGGTCTCGGTGTTCCTGAGCTTGAGCCCCTTCCCCGACAGCCGGAGCTCCACGCGCTGCACGTCACCGTGCCGATCCTCCGAATACCCTCGCGCCCTCCAGGCGCTCGCGTAGGTCGAAACGTCGCCCCGGTCAGTGCGCCGCTTCTGCTCGCTCTTGTTGTAGAGCTGGATCATCACGTCCGACGATCGGGAGCCGATATTGACCGTCTCAACGTCGCCTCCTGTTCCCTTAAAGAGGTAGCCGTCACTCTCCCCCCCCCGCTGGCCTCCGGTCCCACGGACCCCCACGAAGTTCTCCAAGTCCTGGAGACTCCACTCGACCCCCACGAAGTCGACGCAGACCTCGATCCCGGTCGTGCGCCAGCCCAAAACAGCGGCAATGCTCGCCCCCCCCTTCGGGTGGTCTCGGAACAGGTCCCCCCCTGAAAGCTCCATGATCTCGCGACACGACGAGCTCCCCCCCAGCAGGAGCCCTGACAGCTCCCAGAGCCAGAACCTCCCAAGCTCACCATATCCTCGGACCCCCCCACCGAGCGCCCACAGAGCCCGCGCCTTGAACTGGATTTCGACCTCTCCCGAGGCCATGTCCAGCAGGACGTGAACGTGACCCTCAACCAGAAAAGTCACCCGCCGCCCCGTCACTGTGACCTTCGCCGTGACCCTCTCCGATCCTTCCGGATCGGTGGGCGGGGGGGCCGAAAGAATCAGGTCCACGAACCGGCCCCCCTCTCGCCTCCACTGAGCCAGCTGGGCCTCCGACGCGGGGAGCATCAGGGCAGTCACCAGCTTCTGAATCCGGTCACTCGCCATTTCGAGCGACCAATCTCCAAACCGACACCTCGTGTGACCGTCGATCGTCGGTGAAGTCAGCTGCCCAAAACCGCCCGCGAAATCCGCAACGCTCGCCCCGACGGGCTCACTAAGCGGGTTGCTAGGAGCGGTTTCGTGTAACTGGTGGTGTTTGGGCGGGGGGTTATAAACCCCCCCGCGATATTGGCCTGCGAAGTCGCGCACGGGCTCCCGCCCGTCAAGCCCGGCCCTCGCAAGCTCGGGCCCCTTCGGCTCGCAAGCTCGGGGCTGGACTGGCACTCGCTCCGCCCGCTGGTGCTGGGTATGGCCTCCAAGGGAGGCCCCCGCGACAGGGGGCGCGATCTCCGACAATAGGTCGAAGGGGACATAATCCTCGACCGCTTCGGGCGCGTCCTCGACAGGCTCCCAGAAGCTCGGCTCTGGAGGGCCCTCGGGCGGCACCCACGCATCAAAACGGTCCAAGTCCTCGCGAGGGCGAGGGGAGATCTCTATAATGGTTTCTGAGTCGTCACTCATGCGGCTCCCGTTGCTGAAGCCCTCGCCGTCGCCCCTGTTCCGCCAAGAACTTCTGGGGGTCGCGCCCGAGGGCTTTGGTCTACCTGGGTCTATTTCTTCTCGGCCTTCACTGACTTCCTCTTGGGGTAAGGCCTTTTGTTCGCTGCCCGCTTCTTTCGCGGCCGTGAATCCTTCGATCCCACGGGGCGCCCGCGCGGGCGCTTAGTGGGCTTGGGCGGGTCCTCGAACAAGTCGCGTTGCCCCTCGGCCCATCTCCGTTCGTCGTCCGACGGACAGCGATCGGTCCACTGCCATTTGAACCGCTCGCACCAATTCAGCCACTCATCGACCGTGGTCCCGAACGCCTTCGCAGCCCGACCTTGGCGAGCTCGGGACGCCACGGTCTTTTGGTATGCCGCCTTCAGCCCCGCGCTTTTCGCAGCGACCGGGAAGAGCTTGCGATCGTTCGCCAGCTCGGCCGGGGGGCGCTCGTCGAACAGGAGCTCGCTGAGCTGTTTCATGGCTTCGTCCCGCGCGCTCTGTGCCTCCTCGTCGAAGTGCTTCGAGACCCGATCCATGTCGCTTCGCATCTGCGCCTGTTCCTGCTCGATGCTCTGCATCGTCGCGGTCGCATCCTTCAAGGCAGCGCGCATCTCCTCCAGGAAACTCAAGGGCACCACGACCGTAGTCTCTTCCTCCGCCTTTCTGGCGTCCTTCTTCTTTCGCGCAGCGCTCACTACTTCGTTGCCTTCGTCTTGAGCCTATTCATTGACTCGATCAGTCGCCTCGTTCCCTCGGTCTGGCCTCCGGGTGGCGTGCGGGGCTGGAGAGTCTGCACTACGCGTCGGACCTCGACGGGTTTAGTAGGGCTTTTAATGACAGGATGATGATGATGGTGAACATCGTTCGTCGTGTGGGTGCTCTTGCCGTCCCGACCGTCCCGACCTTGCTTTCCAGCCGTGCCCCGATCGCCTCGGGCCCCCCGATACTTGGCGGAATTCGTGCGCATCTCGGACTGGACCGATCGGTCGACTCGACCCTCCAGGCGAGCACCAAGGGTCTCGATCTGGCCATCGGTGAACCCCGGCGCCTCGTTGATGTGGACCTCGGTCGTGGGCCGGGATTCCATCGCCTCGCGTTCGGCCTCGGCCTTCTTAAGCGCGCGGGCTTTGACCTCGACCTCCTCGGCCAACGCCTCGTTTTGATCCTGCGCCGTCCATAGACCGACCATGGCTTCCTCGTGGTCGTCGATCGAATCCTCCAGGTCCATCTGAAGGGCCCGATTCTCCGAGCGCTGAGTCGCAATGGCCAGCGCGGCGAGGTGGGCGAAGGACATCCAGCCTGTATGACTCCTCCAGGCCTGAACATAGCCGTCGACCATCTTCTCCAGGGTCGATCGGTTGTCCGGCTGCACCACCGCCGGCTGGCCCACGAAAAACGGCGAGGGCGCCGGCAAGACCTCGACCACCGGGTCGGGGCTTGGTTCCAGCGCCCGCAATCTGGCGACCTCAAATTTGAGCTTCGCCGTCGTGTCGTTCTGAGCCTCGACCAGCTTCGCCTGGAGGGCCACGGTGTCGAGGGCCAGGGCCAACTCTCGACGAGCATCTAGCTGGCCAGTCTGGGCCTTCTTCAAATCCTCGGCCAGCGCGGCCAATTTCCGGCGCTGGTCCTCGCACTGAATTTTGAGGGCCTGGGCCTCGGCCACGAGCTCCCGAACAGACGGATCTACTAATTCAAATTGGAGACGATCGAAACATTGCGCCTGAAATTCCTCCTTGGCTCTTTTGGCCTCGGCGTCGATCGTCTCGATGACCTGGAACAGGTCCTCCCGGTTGTCGATTTCCGACGGGACCAGTCCGACGATCGACCCGTTCCCACTCCGCCTGAAGAACTCCATGACCCCCAGCGTAGCCTGCCCGCCAGGTTATTTCTACCAGCCAATCGGTTTATATTTCCTTTCGTCACGAACCAGACAGATCCCTCCAAGCCCCGCAATTCGGCCCTCGAATGCTACAAAGAGCCGCAAGAACGACGAAATGCGTCGGGAAAAATAGACCCGCCCACCAGCGTTGACCTCACAGGCGGACGGGCCGGTCTGGAGGATCGGGGGGCAGAATCAAGCTCACCCCGTACCAGGACCCAGAATCAAAATACGAAACGTGGAATCCCATCAGATTCACAATCAATCGGGGGGATTCGGACGCTGACAAGCATCCTCACACGCTGAAAAAGAACAATTTCCGGCATGGCTGGCCTTCGAGCCATGGTTCTGGGAGAGATAGCTACGATGCACAGTTCTCGAATCCTCCTTCTCGCCTTCCTCCTGGCCCCCATAGGCTGCGATAAAGATGAAGATCCCTCGGTAAGAAGCGATTGCTCGACCGACAATGATTGTTTCTCGGATGAGATCTGTCGTGGGTTCGATAATCCCTATTACGGTAAGTACCAACGGTGTGTGTGTAGGCCGGGGTCATTGTGGTGCGAGTGCGAGGGGTCTAATCCTTCTGTCTGCGACGAGGGTCTGAGCTGCGACTTCACCTCCAACGCCATCGCCGCAAGAGAGCACCCCCTCTGCAGAGCACCAATGTCCCAATACGGGGAGGAACCTCTTCCTCCTATCCAATGCGACTCTGACACTTACTGTAGGCCTGACGAGCAGTGCGTTTTCATTTCATATTCAGACGCGTACGAATGCAGATGCAGGCCAGGGGCAGCCTTTTGCGATTGCGCCGGTGAAGAACAAACATGCGAAGACGGCCTGTCATGTCTTGACGACCCTGAAGAGAACGGCGAGGGCGTGGTGTGCAGATAACCCTCGAGCTAGGAGCACCATCTGGCACCTCGAGCCGGGGAGGGCCACCCTCATTCCTCGCACCGAATCCCTAGATCAATCGTCGCCGTGATGTTTGGCGCTATCCCGCTTGGGAGAGCTGGGACAGGTGAATCCTTTGCCTGTCTGCGGAGCTCGATTGCTAGCTCGACCATGGGCTCAATCCTCGACCACGCGTCCGCTGAAATGTAGCCCTTTCTCTCATGCGCCGCGATGT
>JAAEPE010000059.1 GCA_024222395.1 Myxococcales bacterium | reverse complement strand
GCTGCGAGTTCTTTGGATTCGGTGGCGCGGACTTTGTCGATGGCCATGTTCATGTTCTTGGCGATGTGAAATCTGTCCAACAGATGCATCATATTCATGCCCTTCTTCTTGGATTTGTAGGCGATGACTTTCAAGTATGGTTTCCACATGTCGCTGCAGATGTACTGCAGGCCTTGTGCTCGCTCTTCACCGAGCCAACTCCAAAAGCGCATGAAGCAACAGGTCGTTCGATCTGTCCCAATCCAGAGCAAGCGCTTACAGTGCTCATCTATTTGGTACACGACCGTGAGGTATTTGTGCCCACGGTGCCAAAGAACCTCGTCCACGCCGATGGCCGTGATATCGCTGAGGTCTCGGTGAGCCAGTCAATTGACACGGGGGGGAGCGTCGACACTTGTGGCTGAAGGCTTCTCCGGAAATCGCCGCTTACGCTTTTGTGATCATTCGAACGTAGGCTCTCTTCGCAGCAGAGCAAACTTGCTGAGTCCCCTCAATGTCTTCCTCGCTCATAGCGCCATCAGCCCTATGCCCGTAGAAGACGTTGACGACACGGTTTCCGATGCAAATTGCCCGCACCAATGCGAACTGCGGCGCCGGGCAGCACAGCACTTTGAAGAGGTACTTGTGCAGCATTGCCTGGAAGGGAGTTCCGCTGAAGGTCTTGTCTTCGCTATCAACGGCGCTCGCGAAAATTGAAGCTCTGTCGAGCGGCAGCAGAAGAGTCTCGATGCGGGCGCGGTCGAGGTTTTCGCCGTACGCTCTCCAACCAAAGGCCATGTTGTCGCGGATGATGCAGAGCGCGGACACATCGAAAACGCCGCTTGCGTGGGCCATGAGCAGCTTTGCGATTTCGTTTCGGCCACTGGCCTCCTCCATCGCAGCCAACGTGTCGGCAACCGAGATGGCTCGGTACTCCTCGTGGCAAGGCGCGGGTGCAGCAACCGTACTCGCCTGCTCGTCAGCGAAACTATCCGATACGGCTGCTCGCTCCGCTTCCTCTTCGTCGCTGTCCAGCACGAATAAGAGATCAGCGGCTTCTAGTTCGATTTCATCAAAGGAGTCGTTGTCGCTTTCACTCGCGGAGGCAACAGGTCGTGCTATCGCTGGGTTCTCGGGGGCGGCAGGCGCAGGCGCCTCAGCACTTCGAATCACGGGTGCAGGATTTGGTGCCTCGATCGGGCTCTCGGACATCTTGGGTAGGCCCGGCAGCGGCCTTGCCGGGAGCTTGGCCACTTCACTCTCGCCAACGCTCGAACCATGGGCAATCTCAGAGTAACGGGGCGCACAGCGAATTCCGTAATAGCGCTCTAGATACAGGTGGATGCGAGCTTCCGGCGCCACGCGGGGCAGAACTCGATAGCCAGTGATTCGCAATAACTCGTCGAGAGATTCCATATCGTGCGGATCATCGAGCGCAACGATGACCAGGCGCTCTTGGATCACGAGGGGCACACAACGGTAGTGCGCAGCTTCGTCCGGCTTGAGGAGGTTCACGGCCCTCTTCTTGGCCTTCTCAAGTGCTGCCTTGCTCGCGATAGGCGTAGAGAGTTCGACTCCCAGATAGACCGTTAGCGTGTCCAAATCAATGAACCCCATCTCCACCATGACGGTACCCAGACGCCCGCCATCGACCTTCTGCTGAGCAATGGATTGATCGAGTTGTTCCGTGGTCAATCGCCCATCACGTACAAGCATTTCGCCGAGCTTCATGGATACCGACCGTAGCACCGCTACCGCGCGAAGAAGGGCACGACTCGCTGCTTAAGATAGCATGCCTGGGCAGACTACCCCAGAGCGCACCCTACAGCGCCAACTCCTCTAGTGAACACCGCACCAAGTCGCCCATAGACTCGCCCTTCAAAAACCTGGCTTGCCCATGGTGCTCGGCAAGCTCGGCCCGCAGTTGCACCACATTCCCACGCGGGGCCAGCTCGTCCTCGCACATTGCATCAAGCAGTGCTGACAATCTCGCTTCCTCAACCCTGGCCCGGTTGCCCATCAGCGTTCGCTCTTCGTTGCGGTACTGCTTCACGGTTTCTACAGTCATGCAGCGCATGCCGAGGAACACCAGCGGGTTGTTCACTTTGTAGTACTGAGGCAGATAGACATGGCTGCGCCCTTCGTAGGACTGCTGGTCGAAGTCGATTGCGCGCATGCTGTAGACAGTCTCATCGAAGTCGGGGGTTATGTCGACGACGAAGTTGCCCGCGTGCATGTCTCCAAGCAGCCGAAGCATGCAGCGCTCGTTGAATTTTACGAACTCCTTGGCCAGGCGCACTTCGTCGAGACGCGTGTCCTTGAGGTAGTGCTTCATGAAGTCCTGCGCGGGAATGCCAGAGACGTGTTGTTCGACAACGGTTTGCCTATCACATAGGAATTCGATGCGACTTGGCGCCAGTATGTGCTCGAGCTCGAGCCCATAGATTCGCGAGGCGTCGGCCTTCTTCACGTAGAAGTAGTCGAAATTCTCGTTGAGCGTATTGAGAATCCGCACTCGATACGGCTTGGTATTGCCCCAGGTGCAGACGTCCACCCGGTCGGTCACGATGTGCTCGATGAGGGACATGTCTCCCATTACTTTGAGGTCGGCGTAGATCTTTACGAGCGCGCGAGAGATCGCTTCTCGTTCCCGCCCTCTGTACAAGGCTGTCTCCCAGAGCGTGTCCTCGCCGTGCTTGTCGTACACGGCTGTGGTTTCGGAATACGCCCCCAATCCATCGTAGAGAATCGGCAAACCGACCAGCCGGCCGTGGGATTCCAGGTAGTCACGCAGCCCAAGACTGGGCTCGTAGACAAACTTCTTTCGCGAAATGAGAGCCATAAAACCTGTTCCAGTCACTCGACGTATTCGGTGAAATGCGCTGGGAACGCAAATCATACAAAAACCAGCGGTTTGGCTATTGATGTCAGCTTGCCACATCGGCAGAATGCCCCCACTTCGAGAAGAAGATGAGCAGTTACGCGCAATTGGCAGTCTTGCTGGCCTTGGGAACCCTCTTGGGGGCCATGCCTCTGGTGCTGCCCCTCCTTATTGCCCCTCGGAACAAGGGCAAAGAGACCAACAACACCTATGAGTGCGGTGTCGATCCAATCGGCTCTTCGTGGCTTCGCTTTGGCGTTGGCTTCTACGTCTTTGCGCTCATTTTCGTCGCTTTTGAAGTCGACATTCTCTACCTCTTCCCAATTGCCCTCGTCTACGAAGATTTCGGATGGCGCGGTTTCATTGAGATAGCCCTCTTCTTGAGCATTCTCTCTCTGGCCGTGGTCTACGCCTGGCGCAAAGGAGTATTCAAGTGGGCAAAGTAGACAAAGGAGATCTAGGACGCTTCTTGCCGCTGGTTGACCGCAGTGCAACACCTGTGGTGGATCCAAGGGGTGCTGAGGTAGCAGCTGATCCCGCGGTGGTGCGACTCGCAATTCTCGACGACTTGCTCAACATGGGCCGTGCGAACTCTCTCTGGCCACTAACCTTCGGGCTTGCTTGCTGTGCCATGGAGATGATGGCAGCCGGCGCATCGAAGTACGATCTCGACAGGTTCGGTGCCGGCGTCTTTCGTCCCAGCGCGAGGCAAGCCGACGTCATGATTCTCGCTGGCACGATTTCCAAGAAGATGGCCCCCGTCATTCGACAGCTCTGGGACCAGATGCCTGGCCCAAAGTGGGCGATCGCAATGGGCGGCTGCACGATCGACGGCGGCCCCTTCAAATATCCAAATCAGTACGCAATCGTCGAAGGTGCGGACAAGATCGTTCCCGTCGACATCTACATCCCTGGCTGCCCTCCCCGTCCCGAGGCCCTCATCGCCGGTTTTCTCCAACTAAAAGAGAAGATCAAAGCGGGCCGAAAGTTCAATCGATGAGCAAGGCACTACTCGAAGTACTAGAGCCGTTCACTTCGTCGAGCGAGGAGTCTGACTATGGCGCGACGGGAATCCACCGCCGTCACACCACGACGTTGGACAATCTAGCCCGGGTCTGCGAGGCATTCCTTGGCGCTGGCTACATATTCGAAATGCTCAGCTGTATCGACCTCCGAGAGAAGGAGGAGATCATGCGGCTTTGCTACACCTTCAACTCTCTGGAGACTGCCGACCGGCACCTAGTGCACGCGGATATTGCCGGTGGTCTTGAAGCCGAGAGCTTCGAAGCGCCGAGCATTTCCTCACTTGCTCGTGGTGCAGATTGGCAAGAGCGAGAGACCTTTGAGATGTATGGCGTGACCTTCGTCAATCACCCAGAACTCGAGCGCCTGCTCTTGCCCGAAGATGCCGACTTCTTCCCGCTACGCAAGGACTTTGGCCGCATCGAAGACGCGGAGGCCCAAGATGACTAATGCAGTACCGCCAGAGGCCACCCCGGGCGGCGGAGATGGCGAAGTCTACAGCCTCAACATGGGGCCACAGCACCCGAGCATGCACGGCGTACTCAGGCTTTTGCTCGATCTAAAGGGCGAGGAAGTTGTCAAGGCAAAGCCCGTCGTCGGCTACAGCCACCGTGCCCACGAGAAGATGGCCGAGAACCGCAACACCCTGCAGTTTCTCCCCAACACCTCTCGCATCGATTACCTAAGTGGCATGATCTACAACCTCGGCTACTGTCAGGCGATAGAGAAGATCTTGGGCATCGAAGTCTCGGAGCGTGCGGTCTACATCCGGGTAATTGCGAACGAGCTCAACCGCATCTCCAGCCACCTCCTCTGGTTCGGCACCTTCCTGCTCGACCTCGGTGGAATCACTCCATTCCTCTACAGTTTCGACGATAGAGAAGAGATTCTCGACATCCTCGACCAAGTGACCGGCTCACGGCTCACATACTGTTACGGGCGCTTTGGCGGCGTCACCATGGATGTGGACGAAGACTTCCTCGCTCGCACCACAGCATTCCTCGCCCGCATTCGTGAGCGCCTCGGCATGTACGACGACCTGGTCGCAAAGAACGTGATCTTGCGGGAGCGCTGCATCAATGTCGGTGTGATCTCGACCGAGATGGCCAAGAGCTACGGCGTTACCGGCCCAAGCTTGCGAGCCAGCGGTGTGGTGTACGATGTACGCCGCGCAGAGCCCTACGGCGGCTACGAGAAATTCGATTTCGATGTCCCCGTTCTGCACGAGGGCGACACCATGGCGCGCTTTCACATCCGCATCAGCGAGATCGAAGAGAGCTGCAAGATCATCGAGCAGGCGATCAAAGGCATCCCTGAGGGCGCGATCCTTCCGAAGAAGATGCCCAAGCGCTTCAAGATTCCCGAAGGTGAGTACTACTTCGCCGTCGAGTCAGCCCGTGGCCACTTTGGCATGTACATCGTGGGTGATGGCACAGACGTACCTGCGAAGCTCAAGCTCCGCACCCCTTCCTTCTCCAATCTGAGCGCGATGCCCGAAGCCCTGGCGGGCACCATGCTCGCCGACACCATTGCCATCGTTGGCAGTATTGACGTAGTCATGCCCGAGATTGATCGCTAAGCCCCCGAGCGCACCGTGCCCGAAACCCTCTCACAACTCCTAGACGATAGCGTGCTCGCAATGCCAATTGCGGCAGGGCTCATCATGGGCGCACTCACAATCAACGTTCTGATGTTGGTGTGGGCGGAGCGCAAAGTCTCTGCGTGGATTCAGCGCCGCATGGGGCCAACGGAAGTCGGCCCCTTCGGGCTTTTGCAGACCCTCGCCGACATGCTCAAGCTCATCTCCAAGCAGCTCATCACGCCGAGCAACGTCGACAAGCCACTCTTTCACCTAGCGCCACTGCTCGCCTTCGCTCCGGTAATCGCAGCGGTAGCGCTTATGCCGTTCTCGAAGAGCCTGATACTCGTGCAAAACGACTTTGGGCTTCTCTTTGTCTTTGCATTCGGAGGCATCGCGGTCATCGCCATCTTCATGGCCGGCTGGGGCTCGAACAACAAGTACGCACTGCTTGGTGCCATCCGCTCCGTTGCGCAGAGCATCAGCTACGAAATCCCACTGATTCTCTCGGCCCTCTCGGTGGTTCTTGTCGTCAACGCAATGGGTTTCACTCTCGCATCCGGCGGCTCCATCGTTGTCGCCAACGGCCTCGACCTCAGCCACATTGTCATGGCCCAAGACCAACACGGTCTGTGGTTTGTGCTCGTGCAGCCTATCGCCGCCATCATCTACTTCATTAGCGCACTCGCCGAGACCAATCGCGCCCCATTCGACATTCCCGAGGCCGAGAGTGAGCTGGTGGCGGGTTTTCATACCGAGTACTCGGGCATGCGCTTCTCGATGTTCTTCTTCGCCGAATACACCAACATGCTCATCGTGAGCATGCTCGCCGTTGTGCTCTTCTTTGGTGGCTGGGACGGCCCTGTTCTGCCTGGTCCACTGTGGTTCTTCCTCAAGAGCTACATGGTCATCTTTGTGATGATGTGGGTCCGCTGGACCTTCCCGCGCCTTCGCTTCGACCAACTGATGACCTTCTGCTGGAAGGTAATGATTCCCCTCTCCATCCTTAACCTCTTGGCCACGGCCTTCGTAGTCGCGGTTCTCTAATGGGTTACTTTGGCAAAGTCCTCAGCGGATTTGGCTCGCTGCTCACCGGCATGCGAATCACGTTCTCGCAATTCGCCAAGACCTTCTTCGGGCGAAAGAACGTCACCCTCCAGTACCCAAAGGAGCAGCCCAAACTCGCTCCTGCATTCCGCTCGGCCATCAAGCTCATTCGCTTTGAAGAGACGGGCACCCACGACTGCGTCGCCTGCAAAGCCTGCGAGCGCATCTGCCCCTCGTATTGCATCAAGCTATCCGGCGGCAAAGTAGAAGGCATCAAGAAGAAGCGCGTCGCTGAGTTCGAGATGGACTTCTCACTCTGCAGCCTCTGTGGCCTCTGCATCGACGCCTGCCCGACCGATACCCTCGAATATTCCAAGGTCTACGAAGAAGCCGGCTACAATCGGGATTGGCGCGTCGACTTGGTCGCCGAGTTCCGCGAATACGAGGCAGAGTTCGTAGAGAAGCAGCGCGTTATCGAAGAAAAGGCGGCAACCGCTAAGAAGGCCAAGGCCGAAGCTGCTAAGAAGGCCAAAGAGGCAAAGAAGGCGAAGGAAGCCGAGAAGGCCAAAGAGGCTGAGGCTGAGGCTGCCGATACGGCTGAGAAGCCCGATACGGCTGAAAAGCCCCCTGCCTTGGAGGCCAAACCCGCAAAGGCTGACGCACCTGCCAAGGCCGAAGTCCCCACAGCCGAAGTCCCCACAGCTGAGGCGCCAAAGTCATGAGCTACGATTTCGCCATAGCTGCCGTGGTCACTCTGGCTGGAGCACTGCTTGCGATATCTCAGGCCAACATTCTGCACGCAGTCTTTGGTCTCGCCATTTCCCTCGTTGGTGTCGCGGGTATCTTCTTCACACTGAACAGCCCATTCGTCGCCATCATGGAAGTTCTGATCTACGTGGGCGGCATTGCAGTCACGATGATCTTCGCGGTGATGCTGAGTTCCGTCACCAACCCTCAGGAAAAAGAAAACGTGGGACGGCGGCTCATGGCAGCTGTGGCCGCAGGCACCTTCTTCGTCGGAGGCGCTCTGGTCTTGCACCACGCAGAGTTTGCGGATGGTAAAGAGCTACTCAATTCAGAGCATAGTCTCCAAGCAGTCGGCGTGAACCTGCTCAACCGCTACAACTTGGCGTTTGAAACTCTCTCCGTTGTCCTACTGCTAGCCATCGTCGGCGCCATCGTCATCGTTCGCAAAGAGCCAGCGATGCCGGCCGATGCGGAAGAGGAGGCGGCATGACTCTAGAAGGCACCCTTCTCCTAGCGCTCATGCTCTTTTGCTTCGGCATCTACGCCGTACTCGCACGCCGCAACCTCATCGGCATTCTCATCGGCGTCGAGCTCATGCTCAATGCCGCCAATATCAACTTCCTAGCCTTCAGCCACTTCATCCCGACCGACCCAGCCGTTGCCAAGATCATCGTCCTGGTCGTGATTGGGCTAGCGGCAGCCGAGGCAGCAATCGCCTTGGCAATCATTCTCAAGCTCTACCGGCAGCGCAGCTCTATCGACGTCGATGCGATGACGCTGCTTGAGGGCACCGGAGCCGAAGAGGCAAGCGATGAGTAGTACGACACTCGCTCTCGTCCTTCTGGGAGCGCCCCTCGTGGCGTTCTTCATCGCCCTGGTTGTCTTTCGAAAGAACCACGTAGCGGCCATGGCAACGGTGCTACTCGGTGGCGCCACCACATGCGCCTGCGCACTCACGTTGCTTGCGACCAAGGCTGGTGCTCCTGCGGAGCAGGCCTCAAGAGCGTGGCTTCACGCCGGTGGCGTCGATATTCACTTCGGCATCCTGCTCGATGGCAAGACGCTCATCATGGGGGCAGCGGTCGGAGTTATCACTCTCTGCGTCCAAGTCTATTCTCTTAGCTACATGAGCCACGACCAAGGGCGCGGGCGTTTCTTCGCCTTCCTCGCACTCTTTGAGTGGGCCATGCTGAGCTTTGTCTACTCGCCGAGTCTCATGCAGACTTTTGTCTTCTGGGAGCTTGTCGGCCTGGCGTCGTTCTTCTTGATTGGCTTCTGGCACAAGAAGCCCTCGGCCATCGCCGCCGCCAAGAAGGCCTTCATCATTACTCGCATTGGCGATGTCGGTCTCTTCATCGGTCTCATTCTTCTTTTCCAGACCGCCCATACCCTCGACATTCAGACGCTCAACACGCTGAGCTTCGACGCAAGCCGTATCGAGCTCATCACTCTGCTCTTGTTTGTGGGCATCGTCGGCAAGAGCGCGCAGTTTCCGTTGCACACTTGGCTGCCCGACGCGATGGAAGGACCGACACCTGTTAGTGCCCTCCTGCACTCGGCCACCATGGTCGCCGCTGGTGTCTTCCTCTTTGCGCGCTTCCACCCGCTCTTCATGCAGGCTGAGCTCACCCTCACTATCGTGCTCTGCATTGCCACCTTCACCGCCGTGCTCTCCTCGACGATGGCCATGGTCGCAACGGACATGAAGCGCGTCTTTGCCTACTCCTCAATCAGCCAGCTCGGCTTCATGCTCATGGGCCTCGGTGCTGGCAGCCTCTTCGCGGGCTACTTCCACCTCACCACCCACGCCATCTTCAAGGCCCTGCTCTTCCTCTGCGCCGGAGCCTTCATTCACGAGCACGGCACCAACGATACGGTGGCCATCGGACGAAACGGTGGGCGCAACCAGCGCATCATCACCCTCGGCCTCATCGTCGGTGGTGGCGCACTGGCCGGCTTCCCACTCCTTGCGGGCTTCTTCTCCAAAGAGCTCATCATTCACGCCCTTCACGACAAGCCCCTCTTCTTAGCCGGCGCCTACCTCGCCAGCTTCATGACCGCCTACTACACCTTCCGCGTCATCTTCCTAGTCGTCTTCCCGAACAAGGACTCGGCAGTGGAAGTAGAAGAAGAGCCTGCGGATTCCCACGATGATCACCACGGCAGTGCTTGGCCGATGCACGCTCCCATTCTCCTGCTCACAGCGGCCGCCATTGCTCTTGGTTGGTTCGGCGACTCCATTGCGACCACGCTCGGACTCGAGAATCCGCCAATCAGCATCCCAGAAATGGCCCCAGCCATCGGCGTTGCTCTGGCTGGCATCCTCATCGCCTGGTTCGACTTCGGTCGCAAAAGCGCCCCACAGACTGGCTTCGTCTTCAAGATAAAGCCTCTCTACACACTCTTCAAGAACGGCTGGTACCTCGACGCCATCTACAAGAAGGTCTTCGTCGGTGCTGCACAGGCCGTCGCGGGCTTGCTCTTTGGCACCGAGAACCACGTTCTAGACAAAGCCAGTGACGGTATCGGCCAAGGAACGCTGCAGATTGGCAGCGCAACCACAATGGCGCAGAGCGGGCGGCTTCCCGTCTACATAGGTGTGGCAGTCGTGTGTTTCGCAGCTGTCATGATCGTTCTCGGTCTGGAGATTATGCGATGAGCGACCTCCCAATCCTCAGCATAATTCTGTTCTGCCCGCTCGTGGCATTTGTGGCCACAATTCTGCTCCCAGAGAGCAAGGCCACAGCAATCAAGTCGGTCAACGCCTTTGCTGGCCTGGTCTCCTTGATTCTGAGCCTCATCATTTGGTCTCAATACGACAAGGCTGCCGGCGGCTTCCAGATGATGGAAGACATCCCATGGGTATCCGAGATCGGCATCCACTACGCCATCGGCGTAGATGGCATCAGTGTTGTTCTCACTCTCCTAAACGCTATCGTCTTCTTCACCGGCGTACTCTCCATGTGGACCCTTGAGAAGCGGGTCAAAGAGTACTTCGCCTTCATGAGCCTCCTGGTCTTTGGCGTCTTTGGTGTCTTCATCTCGCTAGACATCTTCGTCTTCTTCTTCTTCTACGAAGTCGCCGTCTTGCCCATGTACCCGCTCATCGCGATTTGGGGCAGTACTCGCAAGGAGTACTCGGCAATGAAGCTCACCCTCTTCTTGATGGTCGGCTCCGCCCTGCTCTTCCCTGGTCTCATCGCCCTCTACGTGGAGTCCGGAGGAGAAACCTGGAACCTCGTCACACTCTCAGCGCAAGGCACCTTCTCCAAGGGCTTCCAAATCTTCATCTACCCGCTGCTCTACGTGGGTTTCGGCATCCTAGCCGGCATGTGGCCGTTCCACAGCTGGTCGCCTATTGGCCACGTTGCAGCACCAACCGCGGTATCTATGTTGCACGCCGGCGTGCTCATGAAGCTTGGGGCCTACGGCATTCTTCGTATCGCCATAGGAGTATTGCCTTTGGGAGCAGCGTTTTGGGCACCGACCTTCGCCTTCGCCGCCACGGTTGGCATTGTCTATGGCGCATTCGTCGCCATGCGCCAAACCGACTTCAAATACGTCATCGGCTTCTCATCGGTCTCCCACATGGGCATCGTGCTTCTCGGCCTCAATACTCTTGGCGTCGATGGCACCAACGGCGCAGTCTTCCAAATGTTCGCCCACGGCGTCATGACCGCTCTCTTCTTCAGCGCTGTCGGCTTCATCTACGACCAAACCCACGACCGAGACATCCGCAACTTCGGTGGTCTCGTCGGGCAAATCCCCGTAGCCACCAGCTTCTTCATCATGGCGGCCCTCTGCGGCATGGGTGTGCCCGGCTTCGCAAGCTTCTGGGCCGAACTCCTTGTCTTCATCGCAGCACTCAAAGTCTTCCCACTCATGGGCATCGCCGCAATCGCCGGCCTCATCTTCACTGCTGCATACATTCTCCGGGTTCTTGGCAAGGCCATCTTCGGCCCCAAGAATCCCAAGTGGGACCACTTGGTTGAGCCCACAGCGTTTCTCACCATCCCCCGCATCATCCTGATTGCGGTCCTGCTCTTCTTCGGCTTTGTTCCAAGTGTCATGCTCGACATGATTGGCTCCGTCACAGGAGGCCGCTAACCATGAATAGCCCAGAACTATTCTGCCCTGAATTCGCGCTGCTCCTAGGCGCGCTGCTCTCCTTCGCCTGCGCCGCAATCGGGACTAGCGCGCGAACGGCGTGGATGGTCTCGCTAGCTGCCGCCATCATCGCGGTCGGCACCTCTGCACTGGCCTTGCCCTACGAAGGCCAGCCCTTCTTCGCCGACATCTACACGGTCGATGCCTTCTCCCAAGTGTTGAAGCTGGGCATCAGCATGGCGCTACTCTTCGCCATTGCCATCGCGCAAAGGCAAGACTCCACGTGCTCCCAGGCACGCCCCGAGGTGCATTTCTTTTTCTACCTCTCCTCGCTCGGCATGATGATGCTCGTGAGTGCGACAGAGTTACTCACCCTCTATGTTGCCCTCGAACTATCCGCCTACGGCCTCTACATCCTGGCTGCCCTGCACCGCCGAGAGCGTATCGGAAGCGAAGCCGCCGCCAAGTACATCCTCTTTGGCGCTGCAGCCTCGGCGATTTCCCTCTACGGCATTAGCCTCATCTACGGCGCCACCCAAACCACCTACATTGCGCAAATTGCCAGCTCTGGCGGCAGCCCGCTGCTGATCGCTGGCATTGTGCTCACCCTGGCCGGCGTGCTCTACAAGCTCGCCGCATTCCCCGTGCATGCCTGGGCGCCAGACACCTACCAAGGCGCTCCGCATGAGGCCAGCGTCTTCCTTGGCACCGCATCAAAGGTCGCGGCCGTCGGCCTACTCCTGCGAGTCCTCTCCATGGCAGGCAGCGAGGCGGAGTTTCTCAGAACTACACTGATTGTGGTCTCGGTGCTCTCGATGAGCGTCGGCAACCTATCGGCCCTCTTCCAAAAGGACTTCAAGCGGCTACTCGGCTTCTCGGCCGTAGCACACGCCGGCTACCTGCTTCTCGGTCTCCTCTGCTTCTCGAAGCTCGGAGCGGCGGCGGCCATATTCTACGTACTCACATACGTTCCCATCGTGGTCTGCGCCTTTCTCGTCATTTCAGCCATCAGCACGAACGGCTGTAATCCCAGCATCGCCAGCCTAGCAGGCCTCTACAAGCGCTCGCCCTTGCTGGGGCTGGTGCTGCTCGTCGCCATGTTCGGCCTCGCGGGCATTCCGCCAACGCCAGGTCTCGCAGGCAAGTGGTTCCTATTCTCGGCAGTCATCGAGAATGGTCACCTCTGGCTCGTCCTTGTCGCAGCCATCAACGCCACAATCTCCCTCTACTACTACCTCATGGTTGTAAAGGCGGCCTATCTCGCGCCACCAGAGGATGATGAGGGCGAGATTCGCCTATCACCTACCTATGCCATCACGGCCTTTGTCGCCATAGCCCTGGTCGTCTTCATGGGCTTCTACCCAGCGCCCATCTGGACCTTGGCAAGCACTGCTGCAAGCGCTCTCTTCTAGAGATAGGTGATCACGAGCCTACGGCCTGGTTGGGCCGCCTTCTAGTCCTCCACCCCAATATTCGATAGCATCGTTGTCGGGGTGCAAGATCAAGCAACATCAGGTCCTACGGGCCGAAGATGGCAACTGCTCTTGGGGCTGCCCTTCCTAATTGCGCTAACCGGCCTGTTCAAGGTCCGCGATCTGGACGTTTGGTGGCGCGTACGAACCGGCGAGTGGATTTGGGCGAGCAAGTCGATTCCCGACACGGATCCCTTCTCGCACACCGCCGACGGATTCTGGAATTGCGTGGAACCCGCGGGCAACCTCTTCCTCTACGCGTTTCACGCGGCCTTTGGCCAAGCCGGGCTTTCTTGGGCTGCGGCCTTCATGGTTCTAGCGTGCGCGCTCTGCACCGTCGCCTTGGCTCGCTATGTCATCACAGAAGGTGCGACGATGGCCCCCGTCTTCGTCGCAGTCGGTCTCTTTGTCTCGATCGCCAGCTTTCGTTTCGGCCCCAAACCAGAGTTATTCTCACTCGCTGGTTTGGCCACTCTGCTCCTGCTTCTGCACGCGCTCGATAGAACACGCAACCTCCGGGCAGTAGCGCTAATCCCCCTCCTAGTCGTACTGTGGTCGTGGCTGCACCGGGGCAGTGCCGTTAGCTTCCCTGTCATGGGCGCGGCTGGGCTCGTATGGGCCGTGCGGCGCGAAACGCGGACACTCGCCATGGCAACCCTGGGCGCCTTTGTAGTCTCTCTCCTTGCTCTAGAGATCCTGCCCGGCATGTCGGGCTTTCTATCCTCCTCCACATCTGTCGTTTCCACTTCGGTCTACACAGAGCTTATCGACGAATGGCGGCCTCTCAACTTCGAGATGGTTTGGAGCGCAATGCCGCTCTTGCCCGTCCTGGCCGTTCTTTGGCTACTAACTGCGCCTGTGCAGCGACGGCTGCATTTTGGAACTCTCGTCGTCCTTGGGATCGGATTCATGGCCATGCGCCACAACCGCTTCGTCCCTCTGGTGGCCCTGGCCATGGTTCCCGAAGTCGCGTGGGGCCTAGCACGTCTCATCGAGAGACTCGGGGACAAGGTCGCTGCCCAAGTACGACCCACAGTTCTCTCCGGTCTTCTCATCGCCACGTCTATCGGCGCCATAGTCTGGCCCTACTTCGATAGGCCTCGCGCACTCTGGGGTCCCGGCGTTCACCACACCTTGCGCCCCGCAGATGCCGCGGAGTTTCTCGCCGCAAATCCACCTCCGGGCAAGATGTTCAATACCTTCAACTACGGCAGCTACCTGCTCTACGCCCTTGGGCCCGATCAGAAGGTCTTCATCGACGGGCGCAACGATCAGGTCTACAGCCCGGAGCTATTTGGCAAGGCAGCCATTACTCCGGGCAACAATCGAGTGCTCGCAGAGCTCGTCGAAACCTACGATATCGGCTACGCGGTCTTGCAGTGCACCAAGCTCGAGTCCCGAAGCTACCTCTGGCTCTACAAGAACCCCGAATGGCGCCTGGTCTACCTCGATGACAAAGCCGCTATTATCGTCAAACGAACGCCAGAATCTCAGCCGTATCTCGACAAGCACGCGTATCACGAGCTGCGCCCAGACAATGCAATACGACGCGCCGACTCCCCCCAACTCGACCGACGCAGGGGCGCCTTTGAACGCGAGGTCCTGCGTCACGTAGCAGAGGTCCCAGAGTCGATTCGCGCCCACTATCTAGCCGCAACCATCCACCGCAACGCGGGCCGGATGGAAGCCTACGTGGAAGAACGCAACCAGGTCATCGACCTAGCCGCCGCCCGAGACATCACGGTCCGCTTGCCTTAGATGCAACCTTTGTTGTCCAGCCCCTTTGACGCGCCCTCAAAATTCGCGATCATTGCGGCCATGAGCGAGAGCAAGAAACTCAGGGTCAATGGAGAGCGCATTTGGGACACGCTGATGCAAATGGCGAAGATTGGCGCCACCGAAAAAGGTGGATGCTGTCGCCTTGCACTCACGGACCTCGACAAAGAAGCGCGCGACCTCTACGTCAAGTGGTGCAAAGAAGCTGGCTGCTCGATTCGCATCGACAAGATCGGCAATGTCTTTGCCCGCCGCGATGGTGAGGACAACAGCCTGCCTCCCGTCATGACCGGCAGCCATATCGATACCCAGCCAACCGGCGGACGCTTCGACGGGGTCTACGGCGTCATGGCAGGCCTCGAAGTCATCCGAGCCCTAAACGACCTCAACATCAAGACCAAGCACCCCATCGAGACGTCAATTTGGACGAACGAGGAGGGCTCGCGCTTCGCCCCAGCCATGGTGGCCTCGGGAGTATTCGCAGGTGTCTACGAACTCGACTACGGCCTCTCGCGCGAAGACGCGGATGGCAAGACGATGGGCCAAGAACTCGAGCGCATCGGCTACGCAGGTCCCGACAACGTCGGTGGTCGCCCCGTGCACGCCTTCTTCGAAGTGCACATCGAGCAAGGCCCAATCCTTGAAGAAGAGGAGACCACAATCGGTGTTGTTACCGATGGGCAAGGGCAGCGCTGGTACGAGCTCACCTTTAGTGGTGTTGAGTCTCACGCCGGGCCCACTCCAATGAACCGTCGCAAAGACGCCCTTCTAGGCACAGCTCGGGTCATCGAGCTAGTCAACAAGATCGGCCTCGACAATGCGCCTGTCGCCTGCGCCACCGTCGGCATGGTCAACGTGCATCCAAACTCGCGCAACGTGATTCCCGGCAAGGTCTTCTCGACTCTCGACTTCCGTCACCCAAAGGATGATGTTCTCGCGGGCATGGACAAGGCGATGCGCGAGGGCGTCGATGCGATCGCCAAAGAGCTTGGCCTCACATACGAGCTTGAGCAAATCTTCTACTACGCGCCGATCCCATTCGATGAGGGCTGCGTTTCCGCGGTGCGAGAAGCTTCTATCGAATGCGGCTACTCCCACAGAGACATCGTCGCAGGCGCCGGCCACGACGCCTGCTACCTATCCAAGGTAGCTCCGGCATCCATGGTCTTCGTACCGTGCGTTGACGGCATTAGCCACAATGAGGTCGAGGACGCGAAACCCGAGTGGATTACCGCAGGCGCCAACGTGCTGATGGGCGCAATGGTCTCGCGGGCCATTGCGGTCTAGTCGAGGGCGTCTTTCGTTTTCGTATGGGCGCAGCTTGGCGCGCCCTGCGGCTTCGCCCCCTGTGCTTGGGGGGCGTGGAGCTACACGCGAGAGGGAAGCCGCGTGGGCGACCACGGGTCCTGTCATCGCTGGGGGCCGTTGGGGGCGTGCTCAAACAGCTCTACGAGAACTGCGCGCGCCCCCAAGACCCCACACGCGATGCCACCCGTAGTCTCGGTCTTCTCGGCCAAGTGGTGCGAGGCTTCTTCTTTCTTTCAGTCTTCGCGCGATTCACAGGTTTGTTGCCTCGTGCCTCTACGCCCCACCAATTGACACGAGGGTGCACTTTCCGCCTCGCTTTCATGTCCCGGTTGGGGGCGCCAATGCAAGGTACAACCGCCCTACCTGCCGATGGACTTGGCGAGATGCTCAATGTAGAGGGCGGGTTGAGGCCACCGAGATTCGTGGCTATTGGGCGGTGTCCAGAACCAACCGCTCGCATTCTTTCGTCTCATGACCACTTGAGCGGTTGAGCTTTTCGTAGACGCCCTGACAGTCGGCTTTGTTAGCGTAGCAACTGTGTCCTTCGTAGCACCACACTGGCAACATCGAAGGCTTGCAGTCCGTGCGGGACATTTCAGGCCCGATCGCAACGCTTCGGCACTCACTCTTGGTGCGCCAGCACGTATCGGCACGGTGCTTTCCGTTTGAACTTGTGACTGAACTGCACCAGTAGCTGCGCGGGTCAACAGGCTTCTCCTCACTGGCGCACGACACAACCGACAGACAAGCAAATACAATGAGACTCCGCATCTCGCCAACCTATCATCTATTCCAAGCCGCTCGAAGCGCTGAAAATGACGCGCGACCAGACGAGTTGTGCCTTGGATAAAGTCCCCGTGGGGTCACTAGAGGTAAGCCACTCAGCCGGTTGGCCTTTGCGTTGCTGGAGTACATTTCGAATTGCCCATTGCGCCCCGAACTCGAGCCTGCTCTCTCCTTCCGATTCTCGATGTATACTCCATCCCTGTGGGAACTTGGGACGACGGCCTCTACGACAGCGACTCCGCCCTCGACGTGCTCGGAGATCTATTCGATACCCTCGATCCCACACCAGGCCCAGCGCACCTGGCCTGCGCCGTAGGCCTACTCGCTCAGATGAGCCCTACCTCGCTGTGTGACGGAGAATGGCCATCTCGCATCAAAGGCTCTCCTCATCTGACAGCCCTGCCGGTGGACGCCCGTAACGCGCTGGAAACCATCGCCCGCGATCCAGAGGCGGCTACTGAGGGGTCCTCGCGCCCTCCTGGGCACGAAAAAGCACTGGGTGACTACTGCGACGGGCCTCGCATAGAGGCGCTCTTT
>JAAEPE010000058.1 GCA_024222395.1 Myxococcales bacterium | reverse complement strand
GGGTCGCCCTCCTCGCACCCTCCCGCTGTGACGGCTGAGCCGAGAACCATGGTGATAATTATTGCCGAACGAAGTGTAGGGTACATACCGGCCCGTCGAGCAAGAGTAGGGCCATGTTGGCGATGGCCCTACCGTACTGCGGATGGTCTCATTGATGGCGGCATTCGTTGCCGCCACGGGTCCAGCATGGGTAGCGCTCGAGGTCACGGCTACTTTGGTAAGCTGTTGCGCCAGGCAGAATCCACCTGCAACAGCATCTATGAACGTCGCGATTGTATTTGACTCGACCTTTCCTGCTGACCCCTCGTATTACGACGAAGTGTACGACTAGCCTCCCGATATGGGCATGGGCTCAGGATCGGAGCACGCCGCTAGCGCCAAGAGCAGAATGATGGAGCCCGCGATTGTTGGTAGCGATAATTGGCTAGTCATGAAAAGGGTCTATCACGTATTTCCAGTTCGCCGCTACTGTTGCTCAGGTGCCACAGAGTGAACTTAAGCCACGCTGCGTTGTTGTGCCTCTCGGCTAACGATCGCGGCCATCGTGGGTGGCATCGTTGAGTCTGTAGGCAAGGCTTGTCTCTAGGTCCCTCTAGGAAAAAGCCTTAGTGCCCAGAATCCGTTTAGGCAGAATGCGAAGCCTCCAGGCTGGGACTGGCGGACTGAGTTTTACTTTTCGCCTATCATTATAGAGGGTCTGAGAAACCGCCAGCAGGGCAACGAGCAGCCGTGAGTTGCCGAATAGCAGCACATGATCGAGAACTTTTCGCCAAAGACTCGTTACGAAGGGCTCGCAGTGAGAGCTTGTGAAATGGTCCACGCACCCTGGCCTTGAGCTTGCAGTCGCAATGACTCGTGCGCACAGTATTCGGACTGTTTCTCCTCCTTAGTGGCTGCTTCCCCGTCAGACCACCTGTCCACCAGCCTGCCAATCAAGCGCAGCTGCGACGCTCGGCGACTGTCCGTTTGGTGACTGGCGAGGTGATCGTCGCTCCCAAAGGGGTTCGGGTTATTGGCCCGAACTGGAGGGAGTCGGATCTGGCGGTTCGCGACAAGGAAGGCGAGGAGGTGCGAATTGATCGACGCGAGATTGCCGCTGTCAGTACCGAGGAACCGACGAGCCATTTAGTTCTCATTGGACTGTTGCTCGGAAGTCTAAGCGGATCCGTCAGTGGCCTCTATACAGCAAGTGAAATGTCTTCAGGCAATAGGGCCTACGGCCAG
>JAAEPE010000057.1 GCA_024222395.1 Myxococcales bacterium | reverse complement strand
GCCATCACGACTTGGATCATCGACGACACAGGCTTTCTCAAGCAGGGCAAGCAGTCACCTGAATTGTCAGATTGGCGTGAGCTTGGTCTTGGCCAACAGCCACGCTGAGATTCCGATCACAAACTCTCGAAGCTCCTCATGAACGAGATCTTCCAAAGAAATTGGTAGTGGAATGATCTCGGTAAGGGCTTTTCTTCGTTTCTTTGATACTCTATTCATAAGCGGTTCCCCTATTCTTGCAACCCCGATCCTGAATGGGATCGGGAGGAACCGCTACCTAAAGTTCAACAATGGATGGGACGTTGCCCGGGTGGTTATTTGCAAAATTCCGAATACCCCGCATTTCCACGCAACCAAAGTTCCCTACCCGTAGTTACAGTCCCACGATCCTCTTCCGTTCACGCTGTGTGAAGTCGCTGTGCTCTAAGCCCTAGCCCCCACTTTCAGGATCTGCACCCCGACGAGGCTTCGCCCCTATGCTGCCCTGGCAGTCCGTGGCATACTTCGAGGCCACGTTGTCGGAAACCCAAACATGGCGCGATCAGGACGAGCGCCGCTACGAACTGTCTCGAGATGTCGCGACGCGAGTGTTGGCCAAGCTAGGTGAGCATTTGCCGGTTATGGTCTATGGCGACGCGCCACAGACAACACTGGTTGCGACAATGTACTTCGATACACCCGATCGCCACTACCTCGAGCGTGCTGGGGGTAGCGGAGGGGTGAGTTCCGTCAAAGTCCGTGCTCGCGAATACCTACCAATTACAAACGACCAAGCGCGAGATGTCCTTGGCCACTCGGAGTTCTGCTACCTCGAGCGCAAAGAACGACACGGCACGATTCGTCAGAAGTATCGAATCAAGATCTCAAAGAGTGAGCTGGCTCCGATCGTAGAGCGCATCCTCGATCTCCCTTGCGAGTGTGAGGAACTGCGTGACGAGATTCGCGAACATGACCTCCATCCTGTAGTGGTGAGCATGTACGAACGGCGTGTGTGGGGACGAAGCGACGACCTCCGGGTCACGTTGGACGAGCGCATTCGCTACTACCGCCCCGAGGGCAGGCCATATCAATCCGTGAGTGCTCTCACCCCTTCCGAGCTCGGACACCCGCACGCCCTGGGGCCAAAGCGTATTCTCGAGGTCAAGCACGCAGCCAAGCAGGCATTGCCCGGGTGGCTGGCGACGCTTGTTGAGGAGCTTCCAGAAGCCACCGGATTCTCTAAGTTTCTCGACGGCATGGCGAAGCTCAAGCGCGGCCAACGCCGGCGCAGTTCGCTCACGCAGCCGGTCTACTAGCTACCGTAGGCCATCTAGATGTCCTCGGCATAAGTGGTGATCGCCATTTTTCATGCTTTCAGAGGCTTTCCGGTGTAGGTCCAGGAAAATGGTTTCGCCAGGGTGGCGTTGAAATAGTTTATGAAGCTGTTTAGCTTGCTCTTGAGATCATCAAG
>JAAEPE010000056.1 GCA_024222395.1 Myxococcales bacterium | reverse complement strand
GAACTATCACTCTTCCTAAAGGGAGCACTTCTCTTAGAAACAGCTTCATTGTCACCGAAGCAGACTGTCCCATCAGACCTTGCGGTGGGCGCTGGATTGTGTTGTTTGTGGGGAGTGGCCTTTTCTGCCATTCTTGATTTGAGGACAGCGAAACAAGCGCTAGTTCTAATTCACAAAGAGAACGAGTGCCTGCACAAGCGGCTCGCTAAACAAGCAGAACAAATCGCGGCTCTCCTAGGTGAGTCTGGCGATAAACACCTCGCAGAGGAGTTGCTCCGGCTTAGGGAGCGAATGGCGATTCTTCAGCACTCGCTCTTTGGAAAGTCATCGGAGAGGCGTGGTGGTGACGGCCCTACGAGTTCCACCGATGCTAATCCGGAACAGCCAGATGGCCACTTCTTTCGAAGGGCAGCAAGAAATGGTGGGCGTGGACATTCTCAAACTACGATTCCGCATATATCTGCATCGACCCAAGCCGCGGACATCAAGTCCCTCTGCAAGTGCTTGATGGCAGCATTGCCCTCCTGGTTGTTGATGCCCACGGAGCCTACAAAAAGCTCGTCAAGCTGCACCCAGATCTGACTCTTGCCTTGTGTTGGAGCCATGCGAGGCGCAAATTCATCGAGGTCGAAGCTGATTATCCTCAAAGTTCTGAGGCGATTGCGATTATGCGCAAGCTCTTTGCCATCGAAAGAGAGTTGCCCGACTTTCGATGCCTGGAAGACTCCGCCGAGCGCGAAGCTGCGCTCAAGATCTTCGGCAATGCACACATGAAACAACAACACGTTCCACCTTGCCGAAATTTCCACTACAGACTGTTTGGGAGAGTTTCTTCTCTCGCAAACCACAAACACTCATAACCTTTGACGCTTTGGCGTCAACCAGCCCGAATCTCTCACCGGAGGTGATCGATTCAGGCTGGGTAGCCCCCTGGAAATTACGCAATGGACGAGTTGCGGAGCCAGTACGGGCATCAAGGTAGCGTGGCCTTTGTAGTTGCCACGCCACTACCAGTTCTGGGTTGCGAAACCGCACGCGAAACCTCTCTACAAGGCCTCCCCAAATAGCTTGCCAAACTCTAGTGGCATCGGACGATCACGCGGTTGCTGCGCGGTTGCCGCTCGCAGCAGCTTCGCTACGACCGTTGGATAGCTCTTGAGCCTTTCGGGATCCTCGAAGGGGTCACGATTCATGTGGGCCACGATTCGGTCGCGATTGTTTTCGATTTCATCGAAGAAGGCTCTGCCGGTCGTGCAGTTGTAGATTGTCGCGGCGAGGGCATAGACGTCAGCTCGTGGATCGAGATCGACGGGATCGAGTACTTGCTCAGGCGCGATGTATCCAGCAGTTCCCGCGACGAAGCGTCCGGCAGCGTCGTCAGAGACGTGTCGTGCTCTCACCATTCCAAAGTCGATGACCACCGTGGCAAGCGGAGGGGCAATGGCCGGGTCTCGGTGCGTCTGTGGATCAAACCTCTCGCCCCGAGCAAGAGGCAAGCGCAGCCAAAGGTTGGCTGGCTTGATGTCTCGATGAACTAGGCCGGCTCCGTGAAGGCCAGCCAAACCTGCACACGCGCCCTGTACGACCTGGCGCAGTTCGAAGAGCGTCATGCGACGCGCGGTGGAGTACTGCTTGAGATCGGCGCCGATCAAGTACTCGAGCACAAGGAAGGGCACGTCCCCAGAGACTCCTCGATCGATGATGTTTGCGACATTGGGATGGTAGAGACCGGCGAGGGCTGTGGCCTCTTCGACAAAGGATGCGAGGATCCCTGCAGCCTCTGTCTCCGAGGCGTTGGCCAAGGCGTCTGCCTTGGGAATCTTGAGAACGAACATTCGATCTGCGCCCGGCTTGCGCACGAGCCAGACGGATCCAACGCCGCCTTCCCCGATGCGTTTGATGAGCTCGTAGCCCTCGATGATCTTGGGTTCCTCTTTTCGCTTGTGAGGAGGTGGCGGAGGCGTTCGGCGGATCGCCGACTGCACCGCGGTTTCCAGGAGGGCCGATGCGATGGGGCCCAGAGAGGCCAGCCAAACGTCGAGCATCGAGAGATCTCGTGAGCGGATTGCTCTGGCCATCAGGCTTGCACGACGTGGTGCGTTCTCAGAACTCCTCCGAGCGAGGGAGTCATCGTTTATGACGCTTGCCGGGTGTAGTGCTTTGACGGGGTCGGCCAGGGCTGCATGCAGTCTGTCGCCAGCCAACACTAGATCGACGCACATCAACTCGAGAGTGGAGAGCTTTCCAGACGCTGAGCCAAAATTCCCGAGGGACGAAGAGAGGCCCGCGAGAGCATGGGCGAGCTCGGTATCCTGTGCTTGCAGAGACTCTAGGGCGGCCGCACAGCCTTTGCCCCAGGTGCCCTCCTCGTCGCTTGCCGACATGGCTTTGCGCAGAGCTTCCGCTTGGGTGCAGCAATGGCTAAGAGCGCTCTCCTCAAGCATAGGCAGGGCTGTGGCGAGGCGCTGTAGCATTGCTGGCCTGTCAATCACGAGCGCCCACCAAGCGGCAAATGGCCCGAGCCAGGCGACGTCATCTCCGACGCCTAGGGTTGTGCCGCGAGTGGTATCGACCAAACGCCAAAAAATCGAGCTGAGAGAACGCTCGAGAGCCGGCGGCATCTCGCGCGATTCGTCAGCCCATCCTTCTAGTTTGCGCAGCCAGTGACAGGTGTCGTGGGCGGTCCGGCCGCTGCCCGGCCCGAGATCCGTGTCTTCCCCACAGGCGTCAAGGGCGTATCCTCCGAGACGAATTGCCAACGCTTCGAGTGGCACGTCGATGTGCCGATCCACGCCTTCATCTTGGCGACGCTGCTTGACGAGATCGAGGATATGCGCGGGCGTTCCGGCAAGCAGTTGCCAGGTCTCTTCGAGGTCGGGCTCATCGATTGGCTGGCAACCGATGCTGGTTGCCAGCAGTGGGCTCCACAGTCGCAGCGCGAAGACCCGCGCGCAGGCCTCAAGTGCGTTGATGGCGGAGGCTCGCTGTCTGGGGCGGCCCGACTCCAATGCGATCCTAAGAGCTTCCTGAAACGTCGTCGCGAGCGAGGAGGCGAACCGCGCCGCCCGCGTATCGGCTTCTGGATCGTCATACTGGGCGGCCATGCGCATCAGGTTGTCGAGCCCCAACTCCAGATCTAGTGGGTCGCGCTCTGCACCATCGATGATGTCTGTGACTCCGATTACCTCACTCCATCTCCGCATGTCGGCGAAGTTGCCGGCTACGGCGCGCCTCGCTCGCTCGCGCAACTGGCGCAGATGACCTTCGATATCATCATTGTGAGTGCCTCTCCGCCAGAGGGCCGATAGCCCTCGGGCCAGAGCACGAGCAGTAACGGCTCCGCCATCCCCAGCGTGGATGCGGCGGGCTAGGCGAACCCAGATATCCTGGCGTTCGACGTAGAGGTACGGCGAGGCGGCCGCCACGGCTGCCAGCACCCAAGGGTCCTCGTCGGGAGATCTGACAATTGCTACAAGCTGGCTGGCCAGAAACCCTAGACGATCTGCTGGGAGCGAAGCGAAGGCTGTGATCGCGCGTTGCCGCAATACAGGTGACTCACCCATGACCCAATCGAGCAGCATACCCTGCAGCTGCTCCATGCTGCCCGTCAGTCGGCCGAGTGCTCGGGCCGCGTGAATCCAGACCAGAGGCTCCGGATGTAGCAACAAAGGTTGCAGGACCTCGAGAGTGCGCCTCACGAGCTTCTGGTTAGTCTTGTGGGTGATAGCGCAAACGCCTATCTCCAAGCAACGCGCAGCGAGCACGCGTCCGCGCAGTGCACCGAATGCCGGGGCACCGACGAGTGCCTCGAATGTTGTGTTCGATTCCCAAACCCATTTGCCGAACCCGGGAACTTCGAGAGCGCTAGCCCCTGCTTCCCAGATTAGCGTTTCGAGTCGTGCCCTGGCCTCGACGTTCATCGGTAGAGCGAGCTGGCTGCCATCCCCCATCAGTGGCGCGCACGCAAGGGCGTCGAGCAGGGGGCCGCCAATCACGCGCTCGCTGGCTGCACCGGCCGCCAGGCTCTGCAACTCTGGCTTGCTGGCAGCGAGAGTTAACAATGGAGCCATGCGAACGTCAGCGCGCCACGCACTTGCTGAGCACCAAAGTAGTACTGCAGAGTTGCCATCACCAAAGAGATCGCCAAGTGGCGACTGGTCGTCGGCCATCGTCATAGCTGGCAGCTCAGTCGCCAACACATCCGCGGCCGCGCGGAGTTCATCGGAGAGCGAGTCATCGGACATATCGCCTCCCAGCCAACGTTCGCGAACCACGGACTCGAGCTCAGGCTGAGAGGCCAGAGTGGTCGCCAGGTAGCTGAGGGCATCTTGAAGCTCGGAGGAGATCATGGAAGGCACTAGTCTACCCCCGTCAGGGCCACCGACGCCAAGCAGTGGGCAGCGACCTCGGTGGATCAAGGAGACCTATGGTCGGGCCCTACGCGCCCCTATTCTCGCCGAAACATGAAGCGGGCGAAGAAGGAACGGTTATGGGAGACAATCCAGTACGCTAGATCCACCCCCCAGACCAAGGGGGGGAGCATAAGCAGTCGAGCGGCAATTCCCCAGCCCGTGTGTTGCAGAATGAAGAGACCGGCTCTGCTGCCTCTGTGCACTTTGCCACTGGTGGTCACAACGTGCATTGCCCGCGCACAGGCATCACGCAACTCCGTCGTCATCGGCGGAGATGGTTCCTCCTGATAGGACGACGTGCGAAAGCACCCCTTCTCGTCATGCCGCCTGACCCAGGCAGCGCAGCGACGTCAGAATCCTCAGTCGCCGTCCCACAAGACTAGGTGCTTTTCCGACTGCATCAGCGGATAGCGTAGCGTATTCCTCCGTACTTCGCCTCACTGAGTCGCGCAGCTCCGTGCGCGTCTGACAATCGAGTTCACTCTGTCAACGCCAGCGGCCCATGTTGCGATAGAGGCGCAGATCTCAACGTCATGAACTCAGAATGTAAGCTCGGCCGACGAGAACAACTCCATCCATGCAAACCGCGGCACTGGCCGCCAAGGCCACGAGGCATAGCCGCCGCGCGCTACACAGAGCACTTGCAGCGCGAATGAGAATCGCTCGCGAAAACCCAAGGCCCGCTAACCGACAAACTTGAAATTCGCGAAGGCGAAATGAAGCGCAGGCTGCGAGCTATCTACAAGCTCTCCAGAGCCAATTGGTCGCGCGTGTGGTTCGAACCCGAAGCTCGGCGTGAGAGCGCTCGTTGGCTCGGGGCTGCTCGTCGCGATGCGTGATGTGCGCGAAATCGACATGCTGCATCACGAAATCGACTTGGCAGACAAAGCTGACACGAGACTCATCGAAGAGTCGACGCTCGAGCCCGCTGCGTCTCCGAAGCGGCGCTCGCTCCAATGGCCGATACTTGAATCCGGAACGTGTCAACAAGTTTGAGACAGTGAGTTGCCAAATTCTATGTAGCAAGTTCTGCCTGAATCTCAGGCTTTACTGTCCCCGGGACATGGATTACTGTCACATCAGAAGAATCCTCAGGGCCTGGCCAGACTTCTTCAAGGCGCTCATTCGGCGTATCAATTATTTGCTCGGCAGTTGG